>DATHUR010000081.1:0-32699 GCA_035462025.1 Egicoccus sp.
CGTCGCGAGGTCGTTGACGGCGCCGAGTTCGTTGTTGGCCGCCATCACGCTGACCAGGCAGGTCTCGCCGCGCACGGCGTCGAGGATGCGCTCGACCGGCACGCGTCCGTCAGGGTCGGGCGGGATGACGGTCAGGTCGGCGTCGCCGCGCTCGGCCAGCCAGCGTGCGGGCTCGAGCACGGCCGCGTGCTCGACCGCGGTGGTGACCACGTGCGGCTGCGATGCGGTCCGCTCCCGGGCGGCCCAGACGATGCCCTTGACGGCGAGGTTGTCGGCCTCGGTGCCGCCGGAGGTGAACACGACCTCGTGGGGCGAGCAGCGCAGCGCGGTCGCCACCTGCTCGCGGGCCGTCTCCACAGCGGTCCTCGCCTGCTGGCCGGCGGCGTGCGTCGCCGAGGCGTTGGCGGCCTCGAGGAAGCGCTGCAACGCCGCGCGCGCCTCGGGGCGCGGCGGCGTGCTGGCGGCGTGGTCGAGCATGGCATGCACGTCACGACGGTAGCGTCCCGGTTCCTGGCTGCCTCCCCGACCGAGAGCGAGACCGTGACCGCACCGCACCTGCCCGACGGCCTCGGCGTGCCCGCCGCCCCCGTGCGCGTCGTGCCGTTGACGGTCGACCTCGGCGCGGTTTCCGGCCAGAAGGTGGTGCTGTTGTCCCTCGAGGTGTGGCCGCAGTGGGTCGACCTGCGCTTCGCCCGCATCGACGTCGGCGCCGACCGCCCGCTCCCCCGGCGGGTCCCGCCCGTCGACGCCTGGCGGGTCACCTCGGACGGCGAACCGCTGGAGGTGCTCGACGCCGTCGGGCGCGGCGACCGTCACTTCAGCAACGGCGAGGTACGCCTGGCGCCGGTGCCCGCGGAGGGCGCCAGCCTCGACGTGTCCGTCACCGTCGTGCCGGGGACGCCGCCGCTGACCGCCACCATCACCGCCTGAACCCGTCGAGGATCACGCCATGGCCACCTCCGCCTCCGAACGCTTCACCCAGGCCGCCGCGATGCACGGTCTCGCCCTGGACGTGCGCGAGTTCCCGCAGGGCACCCGCACCGCCGCCGACGCCGCGGCGGCGATCGGCTGCGAGGTGGGCCAGATCGTGAAGTCGCTGGTGTTCATGGCCGACGACGAACCGGTCCTCGTGCTGACCTCGGGCGCCAACCGCGTGGACGAGACGAAGGTGCGCGCCGCGCTGGACGTGGACGCGTTCCGCAAGGCCGATGCGGACGAGGTCCGCGACGCCACCGGCTACGCGATCGGCGGCACGCCCCCGTTCGGGCACGCCCGGCCGTTGCGGGTGGTCTGCGACCGTGACCTGACCGTCCACGAGGAGATCTGGGCGGCGGCGGGCACGCCTTCGACCGTGTTTCCCCTGGTGCCGACGACCCTGCTGACGATCACCCGCGCGGACGTCATCGACGTCTGCTGATCGTCAGTCGGTCCACCGCTCGAGCACGGCCTTGAGGCGCCGCAGGTCCTTGGTGTTGGCGCGCCGCATCGCCGGGGCCATCAGCGGCGCGACGGCCCGCGAGAAGCCGGCCGGTTCCCCGCGGTTGCGCAGGGTCATGCGCGTGCGACCGTCCCCGGCCGGCTCCCACCGGTAGACGGTCTCCATCGGGAAGGGACCCTGGGCGGTCGCCATGACGAGTCGTTCGCCCGGGACGAGTTCCCGGATCTCGTAGGTGTAGCGCAGCGTCCGGCCGAGGAACGTGGCCTCGAAGCGCAGCCGGGACCCGACCGCCAGCGGGGGCGGCGTCTCCCACTCGACCGTGTGGATGTTCTCGTACCACTCGGGTGCGTTGGACGGGTCGCCGGCGTAGCCCGCGACCACGTCGACGGGCCGGTCGATCTCGATGGTGGTGATCACGTCGACCATCCCGTGCTCCTCGAAGACGTCGGCGTCGCTCCACCGGCAGCGGCCATCGCCGCCAACGTAGGCTGCTGCGGCCGGCGCTGTGGGAGCGCACGGAAGCACGGGGGTGGGATCATGAACCGACCGGACGTCGTGCGGCTGATCACGCTGGTGTTCGCCGGCCTGGCGGCGTTGTTCTCGTTCGTGGCGATGCAGGTCGCCTTCGACGCGCGCGAACAGGCGACGTATGCCGCGGATCAGCCAGACGGCGACGACTCCTACGACATCTGGCAGTTGCAGGACGCGATGGTGCGGGCGGGTCTGATCGAGGATCCGAACGTCATCCCCGACGACTTCGAGGAACTCGGCGGACCGTGGGCCAGGTGCCTGACCCGCGCCGAGGCCGAACGCATGAGCCTGGGCGAGGAGCAGGTGCCGGCTCCGTGTCCGAGCATCCGTGTCGAGGCGTCCGAGTGCGATCTCCCGACACCGCCGGACGGCACCCCTGAGGACGCAGAGATGCCCGAGGCCTGCGAGATCCGGTACCGCTTCGACGGGCGCGACCACTCCATCTCCGAGGGCTTCCGGCCGGAGGACATCGAGTCCGAGGGCGTGGAGTGGTTCGTGACCGAGGGCACCTCCGAGGTCGACCGACTCGTGCGGGCGGCCGATGGCACGACCTACCTGCACGCGGTCGGACGGGGCTGGGTGCAGGCATTCGCGGGCTGAGTTCACACCCCCCGGGCGGCCTTGCGGGCGCGGTAGGCGGCGACGTGGGCGCGGTTGGCGCAGTTGCCGAGGTCGCAGAACCTCCGCGAACGGTTGCGCGAGAGGTCGACGAAGACGGCCTCGCAGTCCTCGCCGTCGCAGCGCTTGAGCCGTTCGAGGTCGGTGGCCCGGATCAGGTCGGCGACCGCCATCGCGATCTCGGTACCGACGCGATCGACCAGTGGTGCGTCGCGCGGGGTCAGATGCAGGTGCCAGTCCCAACCGTCGTGACGGATCAACTGCGGCAGCGCGTGGGCATCGGCCAGGATCTGGTTGACGATGCCGACGACCTGGTCGACGTCGCCGGTGTCCCACAGTGCCGCGACCCGGGTGCGCAGCTCACGGATCGACAGCACCTCGGCCTGGTCGCCGGCTCGGGTGCCGCTGTAGCGGTGTTCGTCGAGGAAGGCCGCGAGGGCCACCGGGTCGGTGAGGCGTTCGACGCCGTCGTGGTTGGTGTTGACGAGCGCCGCGGCACCCTCCAATGCCACCTCGGTGTCATGAGCGAACTGCAAGTTGACTCCTGACATGGCGGCCACGTAACGTCAGGACCGTACTTGCTGAACGGTCCTGACGTCCACCGCCGGGAGCCGCCTCGGAGGTGAGATGACGAGCAGCCACCTGACGACGACCCGTACCCCGGCCAGCGCGCTGCGCATCGGCACCGGCATGGCGTTGCTGTCGGCGTTCACCTTCGGTTCTTCCGGACCGATGGCGAAGGCGCTGATCGAGTCGGGCTGGACCTCCGCGGCGGCGGTGCTGGTCCGCATCGGTGGCGCGGCGCTACTGCTCGGGGCCGTGGCACTGGTGATGCGTCGGGGCCGTCTGCGCATGTCGGCGGGGTCGTTGCGTCATGTCGTGCTCTACGGCGTCGTGGCGATGGCGGGCGTGCAGTTGGCGTTCTTCAACGCCGTGCGCACGCTCGACGTCGGCGTTGCACTGCTGCTCGAGTTCACCGCACCCGTACTGCTGGTGCTGTGGACCGCGCTGCGCACCCGCACGCTGCCGGCCCGTGCGACGTCGGCCGGGGCCCTGCTCTCGGTCGTCGGCCTGGTGTTCGTGCTCGATCTCGCGGGTGCCGGATCGGTCGACCCGTTCGGCGTGCTCTGGGGGCTGCTCGCCGCCGTGTGCGTCGCCGCCTTCTTCGTCCTCTCCGAGCGTCAGCACGACGACCTGCCCCCGATCGTCATGGCCGCCGGCGGCACGCTGGTCGGCGCGATCGTGATCGCGGTCGCCGGCAGCCTCGGGATCATCCCGCTCGCGTTCGCGACCGGCGACGTGATGCTCGGCGGCACCCCGACATCGTGGTGGGTACCGGCCCTGTGGCTGGTGGTCGTGTCGACGTCCATCGCCTATCTCGCCGGCATCGGCGCCGTCCAGCGGCTCGGCACCCGGCTGTCGTCGTTCGTCGGGCTGACCGAGGTGCTGTTCGCGGTGCTCACCTCGTGGGTGCTGCTGTCCGAGGTGCCCGGCCCCATACAGGTCCTCGGCGGCATCCTGATCGTCACCGGCATCGTCGTGGTGCGCCGCTCGGAGGCACGCGTGGTCCGCGACAACGCGACGATCCTGGACCCGGCGGCGCACGCCTGACATCCTCGGCCGTCGACGACGATCGGGACCGAGGTTGTATGCGCTGCACCACGTCCAACTCGCGATGCCCGCGGGCGAGGAGGCGTCCGCTCGCGCCTTCTACGGCGGCGTGCTGGGGTTGACCGAGATCGACAAGCCCGACGAGTTGGCCGCGCGCGGCGGCGCCTGGTTCCGCGGCGGTGACCTCGAGGTCCACCTCGGGGTCGAGGCACCGTTCGCGCCGGCGAAGAAGGCCCACCCCGGCATCCTCGTCGACGACCTCGACGCGGTGCAGCAGCGCTTCGCGGACGCGGGCATCGAGGTACGGCCCGACGGCCTGTTCCCGGGCTACCGCCGCTTCTACGCCGACGACTGCTTCGGCAACCGCCTCGAGTTCCTCCAGCGCGACGAAGTGGCTCAGCGGGACTCGTAGAGGCGGGCCGCGATGGCGACGGCGGCTTCGACCGCGTCGCGGGGGAGCGCCGGGTCGGGTTCCTCGGCGGCGAGGATCGCGGTCAGCGCTGCCTTGACGTCCTGTCGCCCGATGCCGCCGGCGACCTCGAACGCGAGCACATCGACCCGCTGTTCGGCCAGTTCCGGATGCTGGGCCCGGACCCGGCCGACGTCGGGATCCTCGTGGTTGAGGTGGAGCCAGGCGCGCACCTTCGGCGGCATGCCGGTCGCGCCGACGTAGGCGATCTCGCCCTCGGCGGTGCGCCACACGTAGACCCACGAGCCGTCGTCCTCGAACGCGCCCGCGGCGACGGGAAACCGCTGCTCACGTCCGATCGGGTCCACGGGAGCGCCTATCGCAGGTCGGCGAAGATGCCGCCGACCCGTGCGACGCCGGCCGCGACGTCCTCGGTGGGCACGCCGAGTTCGACCTCGGGGACCATCCCGCAGACCTGTGCGAGCCGGTCCTGCAGGTCGTAGACGTCCTCGGCCACGTCACCGGCCACCTCGACCCGCAGGTGGTCGCCACGCTCGCCCCGGACCAACTCGACGCGCCAGTCGACCACGCCCGGCGTGTGTGACAGGACCGCTGCGATCCCGCGCAGGTCGACGACGCCGCCGACGTCCGTTGCCGTGTAGGGCAACTGCCAGGCGGCGGGTTCGAGGTTGCCGGCCAACCGGGGCAGCGTGCGCCCGCACGACGGGCACGGCTCGACGGTGACGCCCTCGACCCGGACGCCGGTCCGGAACCGCACGAGCGCGGTCCCGTGCCAGCCGAGCGAGGTGAGCACCAACTCACCCTCGTCCTCGCGCCCGACCGGTTCGGCGGTCAACGGATCGACGACCTCGAGCAGTTCGAGGTCGGGATAGGTGTGCAGGCCGCTGCCGGGTGCGCACTCGGCCCACAGCAGCCGCGACTCGGCCGGGCCCCAGGCGGCCAGGATGCCGACCGCGCCACCGGTCGCGGCGAAGGCACCGGCCATGCGCTCGCGTGTCGTGTCGTCGGGTGGCGGGCCCAGGACGACCACGCGGCGCAGCCCCGGGGGCACGGCCCCGGCGTCGACCAGCGCACGGCCCAGGGTCTCGACCTCGTCCACGTCGACCACCAGGACGCTCGGTCGCAGCGACCGGACGGCGGCGACCACCTCGTCGTAGCCGCCCGTCGTCCGGGGGTGCGCGGCCGTCAACGACGCACCCAACGCCAGATGCACCGTGGCGAGGTGCGCCAGGTCCGGCGCCTGGCGTACGGCGGACACCACCACGTCGTCCTCGGTGAGCCCGAGCACCGCCGCCGTGCGGGCGCCCGCGCGGTGCATGCGATCGAGGTCCGTTCGCGAGGACGCGACCCAGAACCGGCCGTCGATACCGGCACGCTGCAGTTGCAGCGGCCGATAGTCGCGCAACAGCACTTCGCGCTTGTCGACCGGACCCTCGCCACCGATCGTGGCAGCCAACCGGCGCAGCGTCGGGACCGGCGCGTGGGCCTTGACCTGCTGCTCGGTCGGAGCGACGACGGCGTCGGCGCCCGTGTCGTCACCTGCCAGCATTTCGAGTTCGGTGACGGGCCGGAACCGACGCAGCGCCTCGCGGTCACGCGCCTGTCCGGGAGCCATCCCGAGGCGGTCCGCGGTCTGCGTCCAGCGGGGTGCAGCGGACATCACCATGGGGAGCCACGCGGCGAGCACCCGGTCGCGGACGCGCGCCTGCTCGGACACGTCTCGCTGGTCCCAGGCCGCTGTCACCACCACGCTCCCTCCGCCGCGGCGCAGCCTATGCGGCGGCCGCGCACACGAGCGCGGGCGCCCCGGAAGGGACGCCCGCGCCAACGACGATCCGGGCCGGTCAGCCCTTCCTCGTCTTGAGTTCCTCGATCAGTTTCGGGACGACGTTGTAGAGGTCGCCCACGATGCCGAAGTCGGCGATCGAGAAGATCGGCGCCTCGGCGTCCTTGTTGATCGCGATGATGTTCTGCGCGGTCTGCATCCCGGCGCGGTGCTGGATCGCGCCCGAGATGCCCGACCCGATGTAGAGCATCGGCGACACGGTCCGGCCGGTCTGGCCGATCTGGTAGCGGTGCGGATACCAGCCCGCGTCGGTCGCGGCGCGCGAGGCACCGACACCGGCGCCGAGCACGTCGGCGAGTTCCTCCATCAGGCCGAAGCCCTTCTCGTCGCCCAGCCCACGACCACCCGCGACCACGATCGCCGCCTCGGCGATGTCGGGCCGGTCAGCGGTGACCTGCTTCTCGACGGAGGTGACCTTCGCCTTGGTCGCGTCCTCGGACAGCGACACGTCCAACGTCACGACCTCGGCCGCGCCGCCACCGGTTTCCTCGGCGACGAAGGCGTTGTTGGCGATGCCGACGAACTGCTTGACGCCGTCGGCGAAGGTGCACTTGGTGATCAGGTCGCCACCGAAGACCTCCTTGGTGGCGACGACCTTGCCGTCGGCGAACTCGGCGCCGGTGGCGTCGGTGATGACGCCGGCGCCGGTCCGCACCGCGAGGCGCGCGGCGACGTCCTTGACGTGGCTGGACGACGCGAACAGCAGCACCTGGGCCCCCGAGGTCTCGAGCACCTTCTCGAGCGCCTCGACCTGCGGCAGGGTCACGTACCCATGCGCGTCGGCGGACTCCCAGGCATACAGCTTGGTGGCGCCGTGCTTGCCCAGCGTGTCGGCAGCCGCTGACGCACCCTCGCCCAGCCACACCGCCGAGACGGTGTCACCGGACGCCGAAGCGAGCTGGTTGGCCGCCGCGAGCATCTGCAGCGACAGCTTGCGGGGTTGACCATCGGCGTGGTCGATCAGAACGAGCAGTTCACCCATGACGTGTTTCCTCTCTCATCTCTGGTGGCCGCATCGGGCCGGTTCAGATGAACTTCTTGTTCTGCATCCAGTCCGCCAGCTGTGCCGCCGCCGACCCGGACCCGTCGTCCTCGACGATGGTCCCGGCCTCCTTGGGCGGACGCTGCTCGAACTCGGTCAGCACGGCCAGCGCGTTGGCCTGTCCCACCTGTGAGGTGTCGATGCCCACGTCCGCGGCGGACTTGACGTCCAGCGGCTTGGACTTGGCCGCCATGATCCCCTTGAACGAGGGGTAGCGCGGCTCGTTGATCGCCTCGACCACGCTGACGATGGCGGGCAGCGTGGACTCGACCACGTCGTAGCCCTCTTCGTGCTCGCGGTGCACGACGACCTTGTCGCCGTCGACCTCGAGGTGGCGGGCATAGGTCAGGCTCGGCAGCCCCAGGATCTCGGCCACCGCGGCCGGCACGATCGAGGTCCGCGAGTCGGTCGCCTGGTTGCCGAAGATCACCAGGTCGAACTCCTCGCCCTCGAGCGCCTTGGCGATCGCCCGTGCCGTCCCGATCGCGTCGGAACCCGACAGCGCGTCGTCGGTGATCTGCACCGCCGAGTCCAGCCCGTAGCTCAGCGCCTTGCGCACGATCGGCTGGGCCGATTCGGGTCCCATCAGCAGCACCCTGACCTCGGCGCCGTGGTTCTCCTTGAGGCGCACGGCCTCCTCGATCGAGAACTCGTTGATCGGGCACAACACCGACTCGACCGACTCGCGGTCGACGGTCTTGTCGTTGGGGTCGATGTTCTTCTCGCCCGCCGTGTCCGGCACGCGCTTGACCGGGACGATCACCTTCATGGGCCCGTTTCCCTCTCGTGGTCGAAGAGCGTCGCCCGCTGGCGACGCGGTTGCAGGTCTCCTGGTGAGCGATCGAATTGGAGCGGACGCTCAAAGTCAAATCCCAGACCCCGTCCACAGGGGTCTGTCACGGGATTCCCCGACTGGCGGTGCAGCCGTCCCGCCGGTGCAACGTAGGCTCACGTCCATGTCCGATGCGCATCCTTCGTCCGACCGAGCTGCCCCCGCCCCGCCGAGCCGGGCGGACGCGTCGCCGTCCGCGCTGGTACTCACCGGCGAGCGCACCCTGCCCGGCGTGGCCGACGAGAACTACTGGTTCCAGCGCCACGTCGCGGCCTACGACCTCGCGGCCGCCCTGGTCCGCGACCTGCCCGCCCGTGCCGTCCTCGACGCGGGCTGTGGCGAGGGGTACGGCCTGGCGCTGCTCGCCGATGCCGGCGCGGCACGTGTGGTGGGCGTGGACCTCGACGCGACGGTCGTGGCCCATGCACGGACCACCTACGCCGACGCCGACCCGCGCATCGAGGTGCACGCGGCGGAACTGATGTCTCTGCCGCTGGCCGACGACGAGGTCGACCTGACCGTGTCGTTCCAGGTCATCGAGCACCTCTACGACATCCCCGGCTACCTGCGTTCGCTGCGGCGGGTCACCCGACCGGGCGGCATGGTCGTGATCGCCACCCCCAACCGGCTCACGTTCACCCCCGGCAGCGACGTGCCCGTCAACCCGTTCCACACGCGCGAGTTCACCGCGGTCGAACTGGCCGAGGAACTGGGCGGCGTCGGCCTGCCCGTCGACCGGATGCTCGGGCTCCGCCACGGCGTACGCCTGCAGGAGGTGGAGGCGGACGCCGAGCGGCGTCTGCCGGATCTCCTCGCCGAGCCGCCCTCGGACTGGCCCGACTGGCTGCGCGCGACCGTCCACGCCGTCGCCCCCGACTGGTTCACGCTCGACGCGCACGACCTCGATGCCAGCCTCGACCTGATCGCGATCTGCACGGTGCCCGGGTGACGCGCGCCTGGTCGCTGGTCCTGCACACCCACCTGCCCTACCTCAAGGGGCATGGCGTGTGGCCGGTCGGCGAGGAGTGGCTGTTCGAGGCGTGGGCGGGCTCGTGGCTGCCGGTCACCGCTGTGCTCGAGCGACTCGCCGACGACGGCATGCGTGACGTGCTGACGCTCGGGGTCACGCCCCTGGTGGCCCACCAGGTCCGCGATCCCGACCTGGTGCGCGACTTCGGGACCTGGCTCGGCGGCCAGATGTGGCGCAGCGAGGAGCAACGCTGGCACGGCTGGATGGGTCCCGAGGTGGTCGACCTCGCCACCTTCTACTGGCGCCACTACGCGGCGCTGCTCGACTACCACGCCGACGTCCAGGCCCGCGGCGGGCTGACCGCCGTGTGGGCCGACCTCGCCGCGCGCGGGGTGATCGAACTGCTCGGCGGCCCGGCCACCCACCCCTACCTGCCCCTGGTGCCCGACCCGGCCGAGATCGACGCACAGCTCGCCCAGGGGCTGGACGACCACGCGGCGTGGGCCGGTCGCCGGCCGAGCGGACTGTGGCCGCCCGAGCTCGGCTACCGCCCGGCCGGACCGGTCGCCGATCCGACCCTGCCGCCGCTGCACGTCGACGCCTACGGCACGCCAACGCTCCGCCGGACGGGTCCCGACCTGCCCGGACTCGAGCACCACTATGCGGCCCAGGGCATCGACCACGTCCTGGTCGACACGGCGACGTTGTGGGCCGCCGACGGGCGGCCCGAGCGCGACTGGACCGCCCACGAGGTGCTCGACCCCGACGAGGCCGCCGGCTTCGACCTGCTGCACGAGGGTGTCCTGATCGGCGACAGCGAGGTGGCCGCCTACGCCCGCGACGTCACCGTCAGCGCCCACGTGTGGTCATCGGACTCGGGCTACCCGGCCGACGAGTGGTACCGCGACTTCTTCGCCCGCGGCACGTTCGGCACGCACCCGTCCTGGCGGGTCACCGACCGCACGCTCCCGCCGGACGCCAAGCAGCCCTACGTGCCCGCGGCCGCCGCGCGCCGGGCCGCCGTCCACGCCGAGCACTTCGTCGGCGTGCTGCACGAGACGTTGGCTGCACACCCGGACGGCCACGTCGTGACCGCGTTCGACACCGAACTGTTCGGCCACTGGTGGTTCGAGGGGCCGGCGTGGCTCGAGGCGGTGCTGCGGCGGGTCGCCGACGACGACGACCTCGTGACCACCACACTCGCCACACGGCGTCGAGCCCGGCCGCCGACCCGCCGGGTCGCGCTCCCCGAGTCGTCGTGGGGCTACGCCAAGAGCCACGCCAGCTGGGTGACCGAGGACACCCGGCCGATGTGGCAGACGCTGGCGGACGCTCGCCGGCGAGCCAGGACCACGCTGACCGGGGGCCGCGGCACACCGACCGTCCGCGGCCAGATCGCGCGGGAACTGGCGCTGCTGGCCACCTCGGACTGGCCCTACATGGCCGTGCGCGGCAACGCGGCCGAATACGCACGCCAGCGCGTCGCGGCCCACGCGGGTGCGGTCACCCGCCTGTGCGACCTCGTTGAGGCCGGGCGCGACGACGATCCCGCGATCGCCCGCCTGGTCGACCTCGACCGTGCCCCTGCCGAGGTCGACCTGCTGCTCGCCGCCCTGGACCCCGGCGGGCCCGAGGCGGCTCAGACGTCGCGTTCGCGCATCAGCACCGCGGCGGCCAGGGTGAACACGACGACGTAGCCGACGAAGACCACCAGGGCGACACCCACGTCGAGGAACTGCACCCCCGGCGGCATCTGGGCGCGGGCCTCCGGCGTCACGAACATGGCGTTGAGCGCATTGAACGGCAACCACTGCCCGACCCGCGGGAAGAAGTTGAACACGAGTTGTTCGACGACCAGCACCCAGATCAGTGACACCGTGATCGCCAGGACCTGGCTGCGCACCAGCGCACCGAACGCGACGCCGAGCAGGGCCGTGAGCGCCATGCCGACGAACGCCTGCCACAGGGCGGTGGTCACCTGTGATCCCCACTGCAGCGCCACGTCGTTGGCCGCGGACATCACGAACAGGAACAGGCCGACAAGCACCAGGCTGGTCACCACGAACGCGATCGAGTACAGCACGCCCGCGGCGAGCTTGGCCGTGAGCACGGTCAGCCGGGATGGCACGAGTTGCAGGGTGCGACCGATGGTGCCATGGCGGAACTCGGTCGTGATGATGAGGATGCCCACGATCATCACAATGAACGAGTTCCCCCCGATCCCGTCGATGCTGTTGGCCACCTGCTCGGCCGAACCGTCGAACGGCGAGCCGAAGCCCGGGACCACGAACGGCAGCACGACGCTGAGCATCACCATGCCCCAACCGACCGCGGTCAGGACCCAGGTGGTGACGACGGTGCGCAGCTTGCGCGCCTCGGATGCGAGTAGCCGGATGGGCGTGGTCGTGGCAGTCACTGGATCTCGCCTCCGGCCGTCAGTTCCATGAACACGTCCTCGAGTTCGGCCGTGAGCGGCCGCAACTCGCGGAGCACGACCCCGGCCGCGAGCGCGACTTCGCCGACCTCGTCGGCGGCGAGGTTGCGCACCGTGAGCCCGGTCGGCCCGGGAATCACCTCGCCGCCCCGGTCGATCAGCGCCTGCTGCAGGCGTGCGTCGTCGCGGCTGGAGACGGTGATGGCGGCCCCACCGGCAGCCGCGGTGAGTTCGCTCACCGAGGCCTCGGTGATGATGCGTCCCTGGCGGATCACGATCACGTCGTCGGCCAGGCGCGCCACTTCGTTGATCAGGTGCGACGACACCAGCACCGAGCGACCTTCGTCGGCCAGCCGGCGCAGGAGCTGACGCACCCACAGGATCCCCTGCGGATCCAGCCCGTTCGCCGGCTCGTCGAGCAGCAGCACCTGCGGGTCGCCGAGCATCGCCTGCGCGATGCCGAGCCGCTGCCGCATCCCGAGGCTGTAGGCCTTGACCCGCTTGTGCGCCGCGTGTTCGAGACCGACCATCGCCAGCACCTCGTCGCAGCGCGAGCGGGGAATGCCGACCGCGCGGGCGTTGACGCGCAACTCCTCGATCGCACGTCGTCCCGGGTGGTACTCGACCCCGTCGACGATCGAGCCGACCGTGTGCACCGGGTCGTCGAGCTTCGCGAACGGCTGGCCCAGGATCCGGGCCTCCCCCGACGTCGGCGCCGTCAGCCCGATGATCATGCGCATCGTGGTCGACTTGCCGGCGCCGTTCGGGCCCAGGAATCCGACCACACGTCCGCGCGGGACGTCGAAGCTGACCTGGTCGACGACCCGTTGACCGCTGTAGTTCTTGGTCAGACCACGGACCGAGATCGCCGGTGGCTCCCCGGCGAGTCCGGTGGTCGGAGGTGGTGCGGCCGGGGGCGGCGGTGGTGGCGGTGGCGTGGTCATACGGTGGCTCCGTCGGTGCGGGCGGACGGTGCGGAAGGAGACGCGACAGGATCGGCGGCAGCAGCCGGCAACGCGAGCGCCCCGTCGTCGCGGTAACCGTAGGCGCTGCCGCCGACGTCGCGGGGCAGGTGTCGAGGTTTCACCCTCGGCAGCGGGCTAGGAGCACGACGAGCGGTCGCCGAGGGCCCGGAGGGCCGTGAGGTCGCCGTCCCCCCACGCCACCTGCCGTCCGTGCGCGAGCAGGTGGTACATCACCTGTCCCGGGTCGGGAGCGTGGTCGAGTCCGACGGCGTGACCCAGTTCGTGCATCAGCCCGAGCACCAGCCGATCGCCGGTCTCCTTCCAGGCACTGTTCATCGCCACCCCGCCGGCGATGATCTGGAGGTGATCCCAGCCGACGTAGGTGTACATCGGACCGCCGTAGCCGACCAGCGACGGGTGTCCGAAGTCGGCCCAGCCGATCGTCAGTCGCCCATCGACCAGCGGGACGCTGCCGTCGTTGCGCGCCTTGTCGGTCGCCGTGCCGGCGACGTGGATGCGCATACCCGACGCGTCCGCCACCAGCTTGACCGCCCGTTCGACCGCGGCGCTCGCACCCGCCGGGGCACCGTCGTAGTTGACGTGGACCGGGATCGGCTCGCAGGGGTTCCAGCGCAGCAGGCTGCCGTCGCGGTTCTTCGTGTAGAACACGAACGTGTTGCCCTCGCCCGTGAGCGGCGGCGCCGGTCGGCGGCCCGGCGGAAGGTCGTCCCAGGCCGGTACCTCCGGCGGGGCCGCCTGCTGGTCGACGACCAACCGGTCGAGCAGGCGGGTCAGGAACGACGCCATCTGCGCCCGGTTGACGACACCGGCGGGCTCGAACGTGTCGGCCGAGCGCCCTGACGTGAACCCCAGCTCGTAGGCCCGCTCGACGGTGGCCGCGTCGAGGTGGCCTTCGAGATCGGTGAACCGTCCCGTCGGCGACAGCGCCTCCGGCGTCTCACCGATGACGTGGTCGTAGGCCGCGACGAGCGCGACCGCCATCTCGTCGCGGCGCAGCGACACGCCGCCCCGGAAGGTGCCGTCGGAGCGGGTGCGCATGACGCCGGAGGTCACCACCCGCAGGATCGGCAGGGCGTGCGGTGCCCCGGCCTGGACGTCGGCGGGGCCCGCCCCGGGCAGCATGTCCGCATCGCCTGGCAGTGGCCGCGCGGTCGCGTCCAGCGCGCGTGCCAGGAACGAGGCGTTCTGGGCGCGGGTGACGGGGCCTGCGGGCGCGTAGCCGTAGTTGCCGTCGCCGAGCGAGACACCCCACCATGCGAGGCAGTCGATCGCGCGTGCGTGGGTCGAGCCGGGCTGGACGTCACCGAATTCGGCGGTCTCGACGGTCGAGGGGCACGCCGGCGTGGGCGACGGCGCGGCCGCCGTCGAGAAGGTCGGTGCGTCCCCATCCGGCGCGGAACGGAACACGGCGTCGGTGTGTCCGTGGTAGCCGGCAACATCGCCGTCGGGGACGTGCTCGCTCGCGAGGGCCGTGGTCGCGCCGGGTATGGCCATGGCGAGGGCGGCCAGCAGCCAGACGTAACGCGCGCGTCGGTTCACATGCGATCCGGGTCAGGGCGATCGGTGTTGCCCTTGGGATCGTCCAGCGCGGTCGGAACTTAACGATCATCCGGTGGTGGGTCGGTGCCGTCGGCGGGGCGGACGGTGCGGAGGGAGACCTCCACGGGGTCGAAGGCGGCGGCCGGGAGCACGAGCGGCCCCTCGTCGGCGTAGCCGTACGCGTTGCCCTCGGCGTCGAAGCGGCACGGGCGGATGACGAGCCGCCCGAGCCGCCGGTGCACCGCGCCGACCCGGTCGGGCAGCCGGCTGACGTCGGCGCGGAACCCCCGGCTGACCAGGGCGGACACGATGCTCTCGAGTCCGCTCACGTCGACCACCACTTCGGTGTCGGTCTGGCCGGGCCGCAGGAGCAGCCACGCGACGGTGCCGCGCCCGTCGAGCAGCGCGAACAGGTCCAGCACGTCGTCGGGCGCCATCAGCCGTCCTGTCGACGACGCCGTCGGCGTGCCTCGATGACCAGGCTGATCACGCTCACGAGCGGCACCAGGACGGCGCCGGCCAGCATCGAGCCCAGCAGGTCCCAACCCCGGACCATGGCCGCGCCGGCACCGACGAGCACGCCGAACGGGATCAACCACAGCGGCGTCCGCCTGGCGCGGCCCTCCTGCTCGAACCGGCGCTGGGTCAAGGTCGCCCCGGTCGCGCCGAGCAGCACGAGCAACAGCCCGAGCACCAGGGAAGGCACCTCACCGAGCGTGCTGCCGCCGGCCTCCAAGCCCGCCCCTGTCACCTCGTCGACCGCGTCGCGGCGAGTCTACGGCCGCCCGCGCCGGCGCCGTTGGTCGTAGAGGGCGTCATCCGCCCGCCGGATGAGGCTGGACAATGACTCGCCCGCTTCGAGTTCGGCCAGCCCGACCGTGATGGACCCCCGCTCGGAGGCTGCGGCCAGCGCATCGTTGACCGCGGCCAGACGCTTGGCCGCCTCGGTGCGGGTCAGCCCGATGAGCGCACAGACGAACTCGTCGCCCCCGTAGCGGATGAGCACGTCGTGGGGCCGCGTGTGCGCCCTCAGGACGTCGGCGACCTGTCGGAGCAGACGATCGCCGGCGACGTGGCCACCGCGGTCGTTGGTGCCCTTGAGGTCATCGACATCGACGAAGGCGAGCGTCATCGGCTCGCCGGTCCGGTCGGCCCTGGAGCGATCACGTTCCAACTCGCCCATCCCGGGACCGCGTGCGTACGTGGCGGTCAAGGCGTCCAGACTTGCCGCATCGATCTCCTCCATCGCGTCCCTGCGGTCGGTCGCCGACCCGTCACGGTCCTGCTCGGAGTGGCGCCGATCGTCGGCCGAGGCATCCCGGTCCACACCCGCTGCCGTGCGCTCGTCCGCTGCCCGGAGACGGTCCTGCTCTGAACCTCGCCGGTCGGACGCGGCGTCCCTGCGGGCGGTCACCGCGTCCGCGCGGGACTTCGCCTCGTCCACGGTCACGACGTCCTGCGAGCGTTCCACGGCCCTGGCGGCCTGGTCCCGCTGTTCGGCGGCCCTGTCGCGCTCGTGGGCTTCCTTGTCGCGGTCGTCCGCCTCGTCGTCGTGGTCGTCCGCGGCCTCGCCCCTGCCGCCCTCTGGACGGGGGTCGGGCTCCCCGGACGGCCCGGCGGTCGGGTCGCCGGGATCGGACTCGGTGTCACGCAGGTCCGCGATCTCGTCGCGCAGTTCGGCGACCTCGTCGCGCAACGCCGCCGACTCGTCACGCAGCCTGGCGGCCTCGTCACGCTTCTGCGCCGACTCGCTCCCGCGCTGTGGCGCCTCGTCGGCGGGGTGGGTCGATCCCACGGGCGCGGCCTTCTCATCGGGGTTGGTGCAATGTGAGCCCACGGTACGACGGGCTGCGCTCGCAAACGGCGTCCTTCCGGCCTACGACGACGTCGCTTTGCCGCGTGGCCGGGCGGCGTGCGAGCATCCCCCGATGTCGCGCCGCCCCCGAATCCGCCTGCTCACGGCGACCCTGGTCGTCGCCTTCGCCGTGTCCGCGTGCAGTTCAGGCGAACCCGACCTCGCGGTCAGCGCCGCCCAGGCCGGCGAGCCCGCGGCCGGCTCGTCGCAGGTCGTGGTCGCCATACGCAACGATGGCACCGGCGACGACACGCTCGTCGGCGCCGAGACACCGGCAGCCGCAGCGGTCGAGATGCACCTGACCGAGGTGGTCGACGGGCGGGCATCGATGACCCAGCAGGACACGGTTGCGATCCCCGCGGGCGAAACGGTCCGGTTCCAGCCGGGCGGCCTGCACCTGATGCTGGTCGTGCCGGACGCCACCGTCACGGTCGGGGGTACCTTCGAACTCACGCTCCACTTCGAACGCTCCGGGGACCGCACGGTCCCGGTCGAGGTGGTGTCGCTGCTCGACCTCGCCGAGGACGCCTTCTCCTGATGACCCTCCGCCGCCTGCTGCCGCCGCTGCTCGCGCTGGCGATGTTCGCCGCCGCCTGCGCACCGACGACCGCGACCGCGATCTCGGCCCAGGGCCTCGAACGGCAACCGGACGGCTGGCGCGGCGTGCCGCTCGAGGTGGACCGCGAGATGCCCGACGTGACGCTGCTCGACACCGCCGGCAACGAGGTCGACCTGCGCGAGGCAACGGCGGGCACCCCGACGCTGCTGTTCTTCGGGTACACGAGTTGCCCGGACATCTGCCCGATCCACATGGCCGTGATCGCGGGTGCCATGCAGGAACTGCGCATCTCGACCGAGCAGGTCCAGGTCGTGTTCGTCTCGGTCGACCCCGAGCGCGACACCCCCGAGAAGATCGACGCGTTCCTCGCCGCGTTCGACGACGACTTCCTCGGCCTGCACGGCGACATCGAGGTGGTCGCGGACGCGCTGCGCCAACTCGACCTGCCCGGCCCCGTCGTCGAGGGGCCCGACCCGCGCGGCGAGGGTGACCTGATCGGCCACCCGGCGCAGGTCATCGGCTTCGACGCCGACGGGCAGGCCCGGCGGGTCTGGCCGTTCGGCGCCCGGCGCTCGGACTGGATCCTCGACCTGCCCCGCATCGTCGACACGTGGTCGGCGGCGTGAACGTCGCGTGGTGGTGCTCGTCGACCGGCAAGGTGTGGACCTGGCGCTACACCCCGTTCATCGGGGTGTGGCTGGTCGCCGGCGCGCTGATCGGCGGCTACGTACTCGCCCACCGGCGGGCAGGCCAGCCGCTGGAGCGACGGCGGCTACGGGCCTGGATCCTGGGCGTGCTGGCCCTGTTCCTGGTCTCGGAGTGGCCCATCGGGCAACTCGGCGCGGGCTACCTCGCCACGGTCGGCATCGCCCGCTACATCGTCTACTCGTTCGTCGCCGCTCCGCTGCTGCTGAGCGGGATCCCGACCTGGCTGGTGGACCGCTGGTTGCCGTTCGGGTCGCGGCGCGAGCGGGCGATCTCGCTGATCACCCGCTGGCCGAACGCGCTGCTGGTCTTCAACGCGGTGCTGTTCGCCACCCACCTGCCCGTCGTGGTCGACACGCTCAAGCCCAGCCAACTCGGGTCGTTCACGATCGACGTCCTGCACCTGAGCGCCGCGCTGATCTGGTGGTGGCCGGCGCTGCGCCGCGAACGCGAACGCAACGCGATCCAGGAACCGATCCGCGCCTTCTACCTGTTCGCGTCCAGCGTGCTGATGTTCGTGCCGGCCGCGTTCCTGACGTTCAACCCGCTCCCGCTGTACGGCCTGTACGAACTGGCGCCGCCACTGTGGCTCGGGTTCAACGCGATCCAGGACCAGCAGGCGGCCGGGATCGTGATGAACGTGGTCGGCGGCTTCGTACTGTGGGGCATCATCGCGACCCTGTTCATGCGCTGGGCGAAGGAACAGGAGCGCAGCGACGATCTCGCCATGCGCGAGCGGTCCCGCCGGACGCTCGAGACGATGCGCGCCACGGCCCCGCCCGCCGACGACGTCGACCTGGGTCAGCCGACGGGCCAGTAGAACTCGACCGGCGTGCCGTCGGGGTCGCGGCAGGTGAACAGGTGGGCGTGCGGGGCCTCGGTCACCGGCGAGCGTTCGAACCCGAGCCCGTCGACGTGGGCGAGCCAGGCGTCGAGGTCGTCCCGCGATCCGCAGCCGATGCCGAGGTGGTCCAACCCGGGGCGGGTCTCGTCGAAGCGGTCGCCGTCGCGGGTGGCGACGTGCTCGGTCAGCGACAGCAGGAAACCGTCGGTGCCGACGAGGGTCTTGCGCCACGCGGTCCCCTCCCGGCCGCCGACCTGCTCGACGCCGAGCAGTCGCGTGTAGAAGTCGGTCGACGTGCCGAGGTCGGTGACGCTGATCGAGACGTGGTGGACGCGGGGGCGTGGCGGCATGGCGTGGGCTCCTCGGATTCTCAGGCGGCACCCTGCCGCCGGGCGACGGCGAGGAACAGCGGGTAGTCGCGGCCGTTCTTGGCGATCGCGTGCACGCGGGTGAAGCTGGCGGGCCCGTACCCGGCGGCTTCGAGCAGCCCGCGCAACTGCTCCTCCTCGAACCCGTGGTGACCGCCGAACCCCTCGCCGTGGAACGAGCCGTCCTCGGCCTCGAGGTCGACCAGGGCGATCCAGCCGCCGGGGTCGGTCGCGGCGCCAAGGCGCATCAGCGCCGTGGTCGGGTCGGGCACGTGGTGCAATGCCAGCAGGGACACGACGAGGTCGAACCGGTCGCTGGCGGCGAGGTCGATGTCGATCACCCGGGCGCCGGGCAGGTCGCCGCGTTCGGCCTTGTCGAGCATGACCGCCCGCATCCCCTCGGACGGGTCGGCGAGCGTCAGCGGTCCGACGTGCGGGGCGAGAAACTGCGCCAACAGGCCGGTCCCGGCGCCGTACTCGAGCAGGCGCGTCTCGCCGGTCACGGGGATCGCCTCGCGGATCGCGGCGGCGATCTGCCGGGCCCGCGCGACCTTCTCGGGATCGTCGTCCCAGGTCGCCGCCCGCTCGTCGAAGCTGCGTGGGTCGTGCAGATTCGCCCCGTCGCCGTGGTCGTGGTCCGTGTGCCCGTGCTCGTGGTCCGTGTGCCGGTGGTCGTGGTCCATCAGTGCTCCTGGGAGTGCAGCAGCGCCTCGACGGCGCGTGTCGCGGTGATCTCGTCCGGTGTGTCGCGCAGCGGGGCAAGTCGTCGGTAGACCTCGGCCGCCGCCTCGTGGAACGCGCCGGGCAGCCCGGCCGCTTCCAGGCTGGTCGCGATCTCGTCCATCTCCCCGATCCAGCGCCAGCCCTTGCGGGCGCCGCTGGCCGCCGCGCGGTCGCTGAGTTCGGCCAGATCGGGCAGCGACCGCGACCATTCACCGAGCAGGTCGTCCTCGACCCCCTCGGCGGCGGCGAGGGCGCGGACCGCGAGCAACAGCGCGGCGCTGCCCTTGGTCCAGCCGGCGAACGCCATCTTGAGCGCCGAGGCGCTCGGGACGCCGCCGGACAGCACGACGGCTTCGAGCGGGCCGCCATCGAACAGCGCCGCCACGTCGTCGGCGTCGGCGCCGGCCAGGTACAGCCGGGTGGTGCCGGCTGCCCGGGGCGGCCCGCCGATGATGCCGCCGTCGACGAAGGCGGCGCCGCCGCGGGCGACGGTCGCGTCGATCGTGCGGGCAGTCTCGGGCGAGACGGCGTTGGCATCGAGGTAGCAGCCGCGGAACCCGCATGCCGCCACCTCCTCGGCCACCTCGGTCGCGGCATGCGGTGGGCAGATCGAGAGCAGCACGTCGCTGGCGGTCACGAGGTCGGCGAGGTCGCCGACGTCCTCGAGGCCGGCGACGGCGGCGCGCCGTCGCGTGTCGTCGCTGCGGCCGTGCGAGGCCCAGACGAGCCGCGCGTCCGCCGCGGTGACGGCGGCGGCGACGGCCGCACCCATCTCGCCGGGTGCGACCAGCCCGATCGTGGTCGTCACCGGGAGCGCTCGAGCAGGCCACGCACGTAGCCGGCCTGGCCGAGGTGCTGCAGGGCGTCGCCGAGCACGCTGATCAGGCGCACGCCCGCGGTGACCGGCGGGTCGTAGCTGTCGTCGACCACGCGGTCGAGTTCGTCGGCGTCGGCGGTCGCGAGGTAGTCGTCGACCATCGCCGTCACGGCGTCCTGGTAGTCGACCAGCAGTTGCGGGTCGTCGACGCGCACGGCGGCGACCTGTTCGGGCGAGTGGCCGTAGCCGTGGTCGGCGGGGTCGAGCGACAGGCCGAAGCGTTCGACGAAGCCGTCGGTGGTCCAGACCTGGTCGCGTCCCGCCAGTGCGGCGACCTGCGCGTCGGCCTGGCGGGCGGTGTGCCACAGCAGCCAGGCCAGGGTGTTGGCCCCGGCGTCCGGGCGCGTGTGCAGCAGGTTGTCGTCGGCCCCCTCGGCATGGCGGCGCGCCAGCGCCGGGATGCGGTGGAAGGCGTCCGTGAGCAGCGCGTGGGTGTCCATGCCCCGCACGCTAGCGGCGCTCACCCCAGCGGGTCACCGGGGATCGGCAGCCCGCGCCGCAGGCGGTCGAGCGCGTCCTCGGGGTCCATGCCCGTCGGCAGGCGCGACTTCACCACACGGGCGGGGATCCCGACGGCGATCGAGAACGGCGGGATGTCGGACTTGACCAGGGCGTGGCTCGCGATCACCGAGCCGTGGCCGATGTCGACCCCGCGCAGGATCGACGCCTTCTCCCCCACCCAGACGTCGCCACCGATGCGGACCGGCGACTTGACGATGCCCTGGTCCTTGATCGGCACGTCGAGGCGGTCGAAGCGGTGGTCGAAGTCGCAGACGTAGATCCAGTCGGCCAGGATCGACGCGTCGCCGATCTCGACGTCGAGGTAGGTGTTGACCACGTTGTCGCGACCCATGACGACCTTGGCGCCCAGGGTGAGCTGCCCCTCGTGGGCGCGCAACTTGTTGTCGTCGCCGATCCAGCACCACGGGCCGACGACGAGCCGGCCGTGGCCCGGCCGGCCCCGGAACTCGACCCGCTTGCCGGTGAACACCACGCCCTGGAACACGACGTGATTGCCGGTGGCGGTCGCCCGGGCGCACTGCCACAGGAAGCGCCGGTACAGCGTGAGGTACTGGCGCGTGACCATGCGCCGCTCGACCGCGTGGCGGACGGCGCGACGCCAGCCCCAGCGCGGGTACTGCAGGCGCATCGGCGGCCGACGGACGTGGTCGGGGAGCGGGCGTTCGGCGAGCAGGTCCGCGACCAGCATGCTCGCCCGTCGCTGTCCCTCGCGGGCCGTCTCGGCGCGGACGAGTGCCTCGGTGTGCTCGTGCAGCGCGTGGCGCGCCGCGTCCTCGAGGTCGGCCTCGGTGGCCCCCTCGAGTCCCGCGTCGAGATGGGGCAGTGGCAGGTCGGGGCCCTCGGTGGCGACGGGCAGGTCGAGGTCGGCGACCAGTTCGCGCTCGTCCGCCGGGCGGGGCGGACGACCCGGGCTACCGGCCGACTGGCTCACTTGGTCGCGTGCAGGATGAGGTTGTAGAACACGTCGCGGGGCACGAACTTCGCCAGCACCTCGTCGTCGAGGCGGTGCAGGCGCGTGTAGGCGTTGAAGGCGGCGAACGCCCACCTCATGCCGAGCACCCCGGGCCGGATCGCGCCCTCGATGGTGCGCACGGCCCAGCCGACCCAGTTGGCGGTCAACTCCTCGGTGACCACGCGGGCCTCGCGAAAGCCGGCCAACTGCGCCATCTTCTCGACGTCGGCGGGCCGGAAGGTGTGTAGGTCGACCTCGTGCTCGAGGCCGGCGAGCACCGCGTCCTCGACGCTGCCGCCGGACTCGACGATGCCGGGCTTGCGGTACTGCGTGAGGCCCGGAAGGGCGGTGACGGCGCGGAAGGCGCGGTAGGTGTTGCGCTTGACGAACCACGACACCTTGTCGCCGATCTCGGTCGGCTCACCCGCGATGACCAGCGTCCCGCCGGGCTTGAGCACCCGGTACATCTCGCGGATGGCGATGCCGGGCACGGGCAGGTGGTGGATGAACGCGTGCCCGATGACGAGGTCGAAGCTGTTGTCGTCGTAGGGCAGCGCCTCGGCGTCGCCCTGGCGGGTGGTGATGGTCAGGCCGTGTTCCTCGCCGTTGCGGCGGCAGACCTCGAGCATCCCCTCGGAGATGTCGGTCGCGGCGAGGTTCGCCTCGTCGAGGCAGCCGCCCAGCGCGAGGTTGATGAGGAAGAAGCCGGTGCCGGCGCCGACCTCGAGCACGTCGTGGAAGCCGGCGCCCTCGGGGACCACCTTGCGGAAGCGGTCGCGCGCGTAGTCGATGCAGCGCTCGTCGTACGAGATCGAGAACTTCTCCTCGTACGTCTTGGCCTCCCAGTCGTGGTAGGCCTCCTGCTTCTGCTTGATGTCCATGTTCGACGTGTCGGGCACGGCGTGCAGTTCGGCGGCCATCCACGAACTCCTGTCTCACCGGCTTGTGCATTCCGGCCATGACCATGCACGGTAGCGAGCCCCGTCCTCGCCGACAGTCCGCCGGCCCACGTCATTCACCGTCAATGATGCGCAGGTCCTGTAGAGCGCTCTCGCGCCACTCATCGTAGGACCACGTAGTGGTGACTTCGTCGGTGCCGTCGGGCTGATCCCAAAGGTAGTCGCCCACCCGTTCCACGAACTCGGGCGAAAATTCACCCTCCATCAAGTCGAACATCCGCTCGGCCTCACAGTCGTCGCGGATTCCGAGCTCACGTAGATGCGCGTTCAAGTTCTGGAAAATCACTACACGCCATGCCCAGCTGCGCGCGGCGCGACTTTCTCCATTCGTGTCGGACGGACCATCCATGACCTCGAGCATCTTGGCATCGAGTTGACTACCTACCTCGGCCGCAAGCTGTTCGCATGTGGTCCCTGTGAGCGGATCCGCCTGCGCGCTCTCCAACGTGGGTACCGGCTCACCACCGCAGCCGGCGAGCAGGAACACGGCTGCAACGGCAGCCGTAGCAGCACGTCGGGGCCGACAGGTTAGTGCTCCCATGATGCCCTCTCCCGGGGAGTCAATTCCGAACGAACACGGCAACGCCGGTGGGGCGGGTGCGAAACCGCTCGCGGCATCGCACCCGCCGACCCTATCAGCAGCTGCTCTGCAAGTATCCGCCGCCGCTCGAGCCCAGCGACTGGTGGCTACTGAAGCCGTTCGTCGTGGTCTTCGTTTCGATGAGTGTATGGCCGGTGAAACCGCCGTATCCAATGACGCGAAGGAACTTCGGAATCAGCTTAGAAACAACGCTACCTCCGATGTCGACCTGCGTCTCGCCTTGGCCCCGTACCTCCACAGTTCGGGTAGCAGAGTTGTTCCATGCCAATCGAGCTTCGACATGGATCCTGTGGTTTCCGTTCGGACAGAATCTAGCGAAGTCCTGCCCCTGGGGAACGGTCGTCCACTGCCCAGTACTCCACTGGATAGAGGTAGACCCCCTCCAACTCCACCGAACCTCCATGCGGCAGCTGGTCACTCCCGGAGGGCACTCGCCAAGGTTTTGGAAGTTGATTCTGATGCGCCCTGACTCGACGAACGGTTCTCCAGCGATGTTTGTTCCTTGCTGGAGGACCTCTCCGGGCGCCGCGTGAGCAGCCCCGCCCGGAAGTACGAGGGCCGACATGACGCCTAGTACCAGAACCAACCGAAAGGGGGTGGACCGTCGCAGATTCCCTATAGCCAGTCCCATGACTCAGTCCTTCCTTCAGAGTTGCCTTAGCACTCTGACTTCTGGCGGCCCCACAGTGGAGCGCGCAGCAGGATGGTGCGGTGGCACTGGGGCGCTGTGCCATCGCCCGCAGGGGGGAGATGCGTACCTCTGGCCGCTGATTCTCGGCCTACTCCCCGGCGAGTACATCGCTGGATTCACGTGGATCGCCAGGTCAAGCAGCAACAGGCACTAGGGCAGCAAGGTTCCGACGTGCCACTCGGCTCACCGCCACGCTGCGACGACGACAAGCATCGTGGTCTGGTCGCGGGGCTCTACCGGGTCGGGGCGTGTCCGCTCGAGCTGACGGCGCTCGGGACAAAGGGCGTTGTGGCGAGAGCCAGCAGACGCGACCGCGGTGCACGCCGGCCTGCTTCGGCTATTCTGCTTGAGAGCACATTCGGGGCTACGGGGGTAGACGGATGGAAATGGCTGCTGCTGTCCTAATCGTCATCAACGGGCTAGGCTTTGCTTCCGTTGGGTTCCTTGCCGCCGTATTGTTTCGCCGCGATGAATCCGACAAGGTTCGACGTATCAGCATGATTGTATCGATCTGTTGCGTCGCATTCATGCTCGGCTCGGTCCATCGACTAGGTCAACATGCTGCCCGAAATGGCTGGATTGAAGCGATCCAAGAGGAACAATGGGCCACTGAGATCCAACTCGCTAGATCAATCGTTGTTCTTGCGCTAACACTAGTGGCACTCATCATATTGAAGAGAGTTGCGTCTGACATCAGACGCGAAGAATCGACGCTTCGCGCCCTGACGGGTTTGGTTGGCACATATCCCGAGTTGCACGAGGTGAATCTCACGCCAAGAGAGCACGAGGTGCTTTCATTGATGGGCTTCGGATTGGTCAGCGACGAGCACATCGCGTCGAGGCTAGTTATCTCCCCGCACACCGCCCGCACGCATGTTCGAAATATTATGAAGAAGGCTGGAGTAGCTTCCAGGCGAGACCTCGTGGTTCTGACCTTGCGTTCGTCCAGCCATGACAGCTCGACCGGCTCCATCCCGAGGCCTCAATAGCACGCGAGAGAGGCTCGGGGCGGCCTCGCTCTGGGTCCCAGCCTTGGCGCACTACGCCGCTCGACCTGAAGCGGACCGGCGTCGCCTGTCAGGAAGTCGACACCTCGGCTCACGCCCGGGGAGTCTCAGTATGGCGATGCGGGCTCGGCGGTCGATGACGCTCAGTCGATTGCCGCACCCCTCCCTGTGTATCGCCGACGGGCCGACGCTCAGCGGCCGGTGAACTCGGCCTTGCCGGGTCCGTTGTCGAGGAACGAGCGGATCCCGATGGTCGCGTCGTCGGTGCCGAACGCCTCGGCGAACAGCGACTGCTCGAGCCGCAGACCCTGGTCGAGCGGCATCTCCATGCCGTCCTCGACCGCCTGCTTGATCAGGCGCAGGGCGAAGGGGCCCTTGGCGTAACGCGTGGCCGCCTCGACCGCCTTGTCGTAGACGTCGTCTGCGGGGTGGACCTGGTCGACCAGGCCGATCCGCTCGGCCTCGCCCATGTCGACCATGCGGCCCGAGAACAGCAGTTCCTTGGCACGCGACAGGCCGACCAGGCGCGGCAACCGCTGCGTCCCGCCGGCTCCGGGGATCAGGCCGAGCAGCACCTCGGGCTGGCCGAGCTTGGCGTTGTCCGCGGCGAAGCGGAAGTCGCACGCCAGTGCTACCTCGCACCCACCGCCCAGGGCATAGCCGTTGATCACCGCGATCGTCACGAGCGGCACCCGGGCGAGCGTGTCCAGCGCCCGCTGGAGCACCCCGCCGCCGGCCTTCATCGCCTGGTAGTCGTAGTCGGGGAAGCCCTTGATGTCGGCGCCCGCGGCGAACACCTTCGGTCCGCCCCACACCACGACCGCGCCGACGTCGTCGTGGTCGGCCGCCTCCTGGGCGCACTCACCGATCTCGAGCCACACCTGGTTGGAGATCGCGTTCATCGGCGGACGGTCCATGCGGATCGTGCCGACCCGACGCTCGGCGTCGACCTCGAGGCGGACGAACTCTCCCATGCGGCAGCTCCCGGACGTGGCTGGTGACGGACCCGGTGACGGGCGTCGACGAGCCTAGCGACGGGCCCTGTCCGGCCGGTCAGCGAGCCCGTGGTGGCGGAGCGCACCACCAACTGGCATACTGGTCCAGTCAGTAGACCAATCTGACATCGGTGTCAAGTTCGGCACAGGAGCGAGACGATGGCCGCAGGGACCCCGCTGGCCGGTACGGCACCGGCGCTGCGTCCCGTCGCGCGCGCGCCACTGCACGAGGCGATCGCCGAGCGCCTCCTCTCCCACGTCGTGCAGTCGGACCTGCAGCCGGGCGAGAAGTTGCCGGGCGAACGCGAACTCGCCCGCCGTCTCGGCGTGTCGCGCACCACGGTGCGCCAGGCGATCCTGGTCCTGCAGACCCAGGGCATCCTCGAGGTCCGCCACGGTGGCGGCACCTTCCTGCACCATCTCGACCCGACCTCCGGCCCCCTCGCCCGCGTCGTCGAACGGCGCCATCGGCTTCCGGCCGTCCTCGAAGCGAGGCGGGCGCTCGAGATCCCGATCGCCGCCTTCGCCGCCGAGCGGCGCACGGAGGACGACCTCGCCGCCATCGCCGCCGGCCTCGACCTGATGCGCCGCGAGGTGGCCGACGGCCAGATCGGCCTCGAGGGCGACGGGGCGTTCCACGAGGCCGTGACCGAGGCCGCCCACAACCCGGTCCTGGCCGAGTTGATGGACCGCCTGCGCGAGGCCGTGGCCGAAACCCGCGGTGAGTCGTTGTCCCAGCAGGGACGCCCCCCGCGTTCCCTCGCCGACCACGAGGCGATCGCCGCCGCGATCGAAGCCGGCGACGCGCAGGCCGCCGCCGATGCGATGCGCGCCCACCTCGACCACGTCGCCGACCTCAAGCTGTTCGAGATCTACCCCCCGGCGCAGGACGCGCAGGAGGCACCCCGATGAGCACCATCACCCGGATCGATCTGCCGCGCAGCCTCCGCCGCGAGGACCTGCGTCCGCTGCCGGCCACCGCCCGGACGCGGACCGCCGACCCGCTGGGCTTCCCCGGCTACGCCGACAAGCTGGCCGACCTCGGCGAGCACGACGAGTCGGTCGTCGTCGGACTCGCGACGCTGGCCGGCCAGGACGTCGTCGTCGCGCTGGGCGACTTCTCGGTCCTGGGAGGCTCGATGGGGCAGGCCCACGGCGACCGGGTCGCGCTGGCGATGGAGGTCGCGCTCGAACGGAGGCTGCCGTTCCTGGCGGTCACCGCGTCCGGCGGGGCCCGCATGCAGGAAGGCATGGTCTCGCTGGTGCAGATGGCCCGTACCGCCGAGGGCATCCGCCGACTTCGCGACGCCGGTCTGCCGGTGCTGGCCCACTTCACCCACCCGACCACCGGCGGCGTCCACGCCTCGTACGGCGCCCTGGCCGACGTGATCGTCGCCGACGCCGGCGCCACCATCGGCTTCGCCGGCCCCCGCGTCGTCGAGGCCTTCACCGGCGAGGCGGTCGGCGAGGACAGCCACACCGCCGAGGCGGCACTGCGCGCCGGGCTCGTCGACGTCGTGGCCGCCGAGGGCGACGCGCCGCCCTACCTCGAGGCCTGGGTCGACCTGCTCCACCCCGCCCTGCGCCACGGCCCACTGCCGGCCGCCGAGCACGTCGAGGAACCGGTCGTCGTCCACGACGCGTGGGACGCCGTGCGTGCCGCACGCCGTACCGACCGGCCCTCGGCCCGCGACCTGCTGCGCGACGTGTTCGACGACCACCTCGAACTGCGCGGCGACCGGGCCGGCGAGGACGACCCCGCCGTCGTGGCGGCCGTCGCGCGGCTCGGTCAGCGCCGCGTCGTCGTCGTCGGCGTCGACCGCCGCGGCGTCGCCGATGCGCCCGGACGTCGGCCCGGCCAGCCGACCGCCGCCGGGTTCCGCAAGCTGCGCCGCGCCGCCGACCTCGCCCACCGGTGGGGCCTGCCGCTGATCGGATTCGTCGACACGCCCGGCGCCGACCCCTCCCCCGCCTCGGACCGCTCCGGCCTGGCCGTCGCCATCGCCGAGACGTTCGTTGCGGTGCTCGCCGTCGAGGCGCCCACCATCGCCGTGGTGACCGGAGAGGGCGGCTCGGGCGGCGCGCTGGCGATCGCCGCGACCGACCGCCTGCTGATGCAGGACGACGCCGTGTTCGAGGTCATCGCACCCGAGGGCGCCGCGTCGATCCTGCACCGCGACCCGACCCGGGCCGAGGAGGTCGCGCCGCTGCTCAAGCCGACCGCGTCGGAGTTGCGCGACCTCGGCATCTGCGACCGGATCGTCCCGGGCCCGACCACCTTCGACCCCCGGACGGCCGCGACCGCGCTGCGCGCCGAACTGTCGGCCACGCTGGCCGACCTCGACGCCGACGACGACCGCCTCGACGCCCGTCACCGGCGCTACGGCGCCTGAGCCGGCGATACCGTGGGCGCATGGTGACCCACCGGCTCGTCCCGACCGTCCTGCTGACCGCCGCCCTGGTGCTCGCAGGGTGCGACGACGGCGGCATGCCCGACGCGACGCCGTCCTCGCCCGAACCGACGGCCACCGCGACCGAGACGTCGGCGCCCGAGGCGTCCGCCCCCGACGCGGATCCGTCCGCGACGGCCGGCAACGACACGGACGCCGGGGCGGTCAGCTACGTGGCACTCGGCGACTCGCTGGCGACCGGTGCCGGCGCGACCACCAGCTACGTCGAGGTGTTGGCGGCCGAACTCGAGCAACGCACCGGCGCCGACCTCGAGGTGACCAACCTCGCCGTCAACGGCTGGACCAGTACCGACCTGATCGGCGCGCTGCAGCAGGACGAGACGATGCGCACCGCGGTGGCCGGCGCGGACCTGCTGACCGTCGACATCGGCGCCAACGACCTGCTCGGCGCCATCCCGTTCTACGCCAGCGACAACTGCGGCGGCGACGACAACCTGCAGTGCCTGCGCGACGCGACCACGCTGGTCGAGTCGCAGTGGGCCGCGATCCTCGACGAGATCATCGCCCTGCGCGACGGCAACGCGACCGGGATCGCCACCATCGACCTGTACCAGCCGTTCATCGGCAACCGGCGGGTCGCCGAGGATCTCGAGGTGCTGCGCCCGGTCATGGACGACCTCAACGCGGTCATCACCGACGTGGCGCAGGAGCGCGACATCCCCGTCGCCACCGTCCACGACGCGTTCCACGGCCCCGACGGCACCGGTGACCCCAACGAGACCTTCCTGATCTCGGTCGACGGCCTGCATCCGAGCAACGCCGGGCACGAGGTGATCGCCAGGGAACTGCTGGCCCTCGACGTGGACTGGGCGCACGCCGGCTGACCACCGCCCGTCCCGACCGGAGTCCGCACGCCGCTGCTGCGTATCGTGCGCCGCATGGACCACGACACCTACCTCGAACTCCTCGCCGACGAGACCGCCCGCTTCGCGCGGGTGGCGGCAACGGCGCCCTTCGACGCGGCGGTGCCGTCGTGTCCCGACTGGGACGCCGCGGACCTGCTGTGGCACCTGACCGAGGTCCAGTACTTCTGGGCCCGGATCGCCGGTGGCGTCGAGGAACCCGATCAGGTTCCCGACCTGGCCCGCCCCGCCCCGGAGTACCTGACCACGGTGCTCGAGGAGCAGACGCTTTCGTTGTTGCATGCCCTGCGCAGCCGGATGCCGACCGAGTGGTGCTGGTCGTGGGACGAGAACGGCGAGTCCATCGGCTGGGTCGCCCGTCGCCAGGCCCACGAGGCGCTCATCCACCGCGTCGACGCCGAACTGGTGGCCGGAACCGAGGTGGGCGTTGCCGATGCCGCCGTCGCCGCCGACGGTGTCGACGAACTGCTGACGGTCTTCCTCGACGGCGTGCCCTCGTGGGGGTCGTTCGACGACGACGGCCGCACGCTGCGTGTCGAGGCGACCGACACCGGCGACGCGTGGTCGATCCGGTTCGGTCGGTTCACCGGGACCTCGATCCGCTCCGGCGCCGTCTACGACGAGGACGCCCTGATGGTCGTCGAGGACCTCGACGACCACGACACGACGGTCCGCGGCACGGCCTGGGATCTCGACCTGTGGTTGTGGGGCCGGGCGGACGCCGACGCGCTGCAGATCGCCGGCGACCCGACGCTCGCCGTGCGCCTGCGCACCATCGCCGAGGTGGAATAGTCGGTCAAGTGACCGCATAGCGCGCAATTCGGGCGTTCCGCCCCCCTGCGCCCTACAGATTCGTACGTTCTGCCCGATTGATTCGGAATACCTAGTCGATCCGGCGGACCCATGAGATTGCGCGCGTTCCCGTCCCACCTGCTCCAGGCGGGTGTGGCCCCACTGGCGGCGGTGACCCTGATCGCCGTCGGCGCCTCCGGGACCACGGTGCTGACCACGCCGGCGGCCCAGTCGACCGGCCGACCCGCAGCGCAGACGCAGGTCCTGACCGCCACCCCGGCCGTGGACGACGTGCTGGCGGCGCCGGTGCTCTCCAGCGTCTCTGACCTCGAGGCCGAGGCGGTCGGGCTGGCCGACGAGTTCGGTGCGGTGCCGGTCGACGAGTCCGGACGCCTGTGCCCCGTGAACGAGCTCGAGGTCCGCTGGAGCGAACCCGAGGGGTTCACGCACGGCGCCTTCATCGCGCCGGTCGGGCCGCGACCCGCGGACGGCGTCGAGGACGTCAACGGCGTCGTGGTGTGCGGCATGTCCACCTGGGCGTTCATGGGGTTCGAAGCGGCCCACGACGGGGCGGCCTGGACCGTGACCGCCGTCCCCTACGTCAACGAGGAGGTGGCCCGGCCCGAGGACCTCAACCTCGACGCCGAGGTCGACGACCACGCCGACGAGCCGGCCACCGAGCCGACACCGGCGAAGCCGTCGCCCACGCCCTCGCCGAAGCCGACCGTCGAGACCTCCGCGTGGCTGGCGGGGCTCGGGGCGATCGAGCCGTACGCCGCCTACGAGCCGCAGTCGGCCTGCTCGCCGACCGCCAAGGCGGGCACGGTCACCATGAAGGACGCGTTGCTGGCGTCCTACCCGGTCACGCGCAACCTCGGCATCGCCCGTGCCTGCCACCTCGGCGGCCGCTCCGAGCACAAGGAGGGCCGCGCGTTCGACTGGGGTGCCTACGTCTCACGCGCCGGTGAGCGCGCATCCGTCGAGCAGTTCCTGACCCAGTTGCTGGCCACCGACGCCGACGGCAATCGTCACGCGCTCGCCCGCCGCATGGGCGTCATGTACGTGATCTGGAACGGCCAGATCTGGTCGGCATACCGACCCGGCGACGGCTGGCGCCGCTACGGCGGGCCGAACCCGCACACCGACCACGCCCACGTGTCGCTCAGCCGCGCGGGCGGGGCGGGGCAGACCAGCTTCTTCGCGCAGGGACTGGCCGCGAAGGGCGTCCTGCGCGAGGTACCGCCGGGCGCGTCGGCGATCAACACCGCCGCCGTGATCGCCGCGCCTTCGGGCGCGGCCCGGGTGACGACGGTGTCGGCCAGGCCGACCGAGAAGCGGCAGCGCGACGCGCAGGCGTCGGTCGGTGACAGTGCACGACCGGCGCGCCGCGATGGTCGCGAGCCGTTCACGGCCGAGCAACGGGCGGCGTGGGAGGCCTACCAGCAGGCCGCCGAGGCCGAACGTCAGGCCCGACGCGAACAGCGTCGTACAGCCGAGGACGGCCAACGCTCCGAGTGGCGCGAGCGCCGCCAGGAGACCGAAGCGCAGCAACGCACCGAGTGGCAGGCCCGACGCGAAGCCGCCGAGGCCCAGCAGCGCGCCGAAAGGCAGGCCCGCCGCGAGGCCGAGACCGCCAAGCGCGCCGAGTGGCAGCAGCGTCGCGCGGAGGCCGAAGCGCAGCAACGCGCCGAGTGGCAGGCCCGCCGCGAGGCCGAGACCGCCAAGCGCGCCGAATGGCAGCAGCGTCGCCAGGAGGCCGAGACGGCCAAGCGCGCCGAGCGGCAGCGCCGGAAGGAAGCGGCCGAGACGGCGTGGCGCGAGCGGCGTCAGCGTCGCCAGCCGGCCCCGGCCCCGTCGCCCACGCCCTCACCGTCGCCGAGCCCGTCGCCGACGCCCGAGCCCGTCGTCACCGAGGCCGAGCCGGTCGTTACCGAGCCGGAGCCGGTCGTCACCGAGCCCGCACCGACCGAGGGCGGCTGACCCGGCGACGGCGACGGTCAGCGTAGTTGGGCGAGGACGTCGACCAGGCCCTCCAGGCTGGCCAGGTCGTGGCCCGGTAGGAACACGTCCACGTGTGGCAGCGCCGCTGCCATGCCGCGCTGGGTCGGCACGAAGCGCGGGTCGCCGGCGAGCGGGTTGACCCAGACCAACCGGTGCACGCTGCGCCGCAGGCGGGCGACCGCCTGACCGAGCCGGTCGGGGTCGCCGCGCTCCAGGCCGTCCGAGCAGACCACGACGACCGCACCGCGCAGGATCCCCCGACGTCCCCACGTCCGCACCAGCCGGTCGAGGTTGGCCGCGATACGGGTCCCCCCGTCCCAGTCGACGACCCGTTCGGCGGCGTCGGCGAGCGCGGTGTCGGGGTCGCCCGCGGCCAGCGCGTCGGTCAGTCGGGTCAGCCGCGTCCCGAACGCGAACACCTCGACGCGCCGGCGCGATCGTGCCGCACCCGCCCCCGCCGCCACGGCGAACCGCAGCAGCGGCCGGGCGTAGGCGGCCATCGACCCCGACACGTCGAGCAGCACGACCAGGGGCCGCTGGCGGGGCCGCCGGGTCAGGCGGTCGAACTCGAGCACCTCGCCCTCGAACCGCATCGCCCGCTCCAGTGTGCGGGTCAGGTCGAGGTCCTCGCCGCTGC
>DATHUR010000082.1:0-3133 GCA_035462025.1 Egicoccus sp.
GGTGGGGCACCGCGAGTTCGACGAGGGCGCCTGGTTCTCGGTCACGCTCCGCGAGAAACGACTCGGCTGAGGGTGCCTCAGCCGGTGGCGCCCCAGGAGGTGCGCGGGGGCTCGCCCGTCTGCGGCCGTTCCCTGTCCGCCGGAACGGTCTTGCACCGCGGACAGTTGGGCAGCCGACGCGGGTACTTCTCGCCACAGCCGTCGCATCGGCGGTGCGTCAGCCAACGAAACATGCACGTCCCCCGCTTCGAGTGCCTGCGACCGAGGCTAGTCCGCAGCGCGCCGGGGGCGCATCGGGCAGGATGTCGCCCATGGACCACATCCCCTCCCCCAAGGAACTGCGCACCGCCGCCCGCGCCTGCACCTTCCTCGCCTACGCGGTCGGGTTGGCCGGGGTCGCCGGCGGCACGCTGATGCTGCGCGAGGAGGATCTGGCAATGGCATTGATCCTGTACACGGTCACCTTCGCCGTGGGCGCAGCGTTGATGGGTGTCGCCGTGCTGGTCCGTGCCGTCGCCGGGATGATGACGCAGTTGCACCGCATCGACGGCGACGTCCGCGTGCTGGTCAGCGACCGGGCACGCAACGGCCCGGCCGCCGGCGAGCGCGACCCCTGGTCCGGTCACCACCCGCCCTACTGAGCGGGCCGCTTCTGCGGACACAGGTGGTCGAGCGCGGCCTGCCACACGCCGGTCGTCTCGTCCTGGCCGACGAAGCGACCACCGCCGAGGGCGACCATTTCACCTTCGCCGGACTCGTCGGCCGAGGCGCACAGACGCCGCCCGAGTTCGAGTAGGTCGGCGTCGCTGGCGTCACGGGCGAACGACGGCGCGGCCCGCGAGGCAGCCTCGAGGAAGTCGGCCTCGCCGTCGGGCGCGCCGGCGGTGCAGGCGACGACCAGCAGCATCGGCAGCGCCACCGGCCAACGGTGACGCCGCCACCCCCGTGGCTGCCGGTTCACCAGGCGGGCAGGCGCTCGGCGAGGTAGTCGACGAGGCGGTCGATCGAGACGCGGTCCTGCGCCATCGTGTCGCGGTCGCGCACGGTGACGGCCTTGTCCTCGATGGTGTCGAAATCGACCGTGACGCAGTACGGCGTGCCGATCTCGTCCTGGCGGCGGTAACGACGCCCGATGGCCTGCGTCTCGTCGTAGTCGCACATCCAGCGCACCTTGACCGCGTCGAAGACCTCCTTGGCGAGCGGGGTGAGCTCCTCCTTGCGCGACAGCGGCAGCACGGCGACCTTGTAGGGCGCGAGCCGCTTGTCGAGCTTGAGCACCGTGCGGTCCTGCATCTCGCCCTTCGCGTCGGGCGCCTGCTCGACCCGGTAGGCGTCGAACAGGAACGCCAGCGTCGCACGGGTCGCGCCAGCCGCCGGCTCGATCACATAGGGCACGTAGCGCGAGTCGTTGGGCTGGTCGTAGTACGACAGGTCCTTGCCGGATGCCTCGCCGTGGGCCTTGAGGTCGAAGTCGGTCCGGTTGGCAAGTCCCTCGAGCTCGGACCAGCCCATCGAGCTGTCCGGGAAGTAGTACTCGATGTCGACGGTGCGCTTCGCGTAGTGGGACAGCTCGTCCTCGTCGTGCTCGCGGATGCGCAGGTTCTCGCGGCGGATGCCCAGCTCGGTGTACCAGCGCATGCGCTCGTCGATCCAGTACTGGTGCCACTCCTCGTCGCTGCCGGGCTCGACGAAGTACTCCAACTCCATCTGCTCGAACTCGCGGGTGCGGAAGATGAAGTTGCCCGGCGTGATCTCGTTGCGGAACGACTTGCCCATCTGGGCGATGCCGAACGGCGGCTTCTTGCGGGTGGCGCGCTGGACCGTCATGAAGTTGACGAACATGCCCTGCGCGGTCTCGGGCCGCAGCCAGGCGATGTGGTCCTCGGACTCGATCGGGCCGACGTGGGTCTTGAACATCAGGTTGAAGTGGCGCGGGTCGCCCAGGGTCGGCTTCTTGCAGGTCGGGCAGACGATCTCACCCTCGGCCGTCTCCGAGCCGAGCTGGGCCTCGCGGAGGTGGTCCTCGCGGAAGCGCTGGTGGCACTGGCTGCACTCGACCAGCGGGTCGGAGAAGTTGGCGAGGTGGCCCGACGCCTGCCACACGTCGGTCGGACCGAGGATGGCCTGCTCCATGCCGACGACGTCGTCACGCAACTGCACCATCGTGCGCCACCACTGGCGCTTGACGTTCTCCTTGAGCTCGACGCCGAGCGGTCCGTAGTCCCAGGTCGATCGCACGCCGCCGTAGATCTCGGCGGTCGGGAAGATGATGCCGCGCTGCTTGCACAGTTCGACGATCGTGGCGAGTTCGACGGTGACGCTGGGGGACGCTTCGGACACGGGTCTGCTCCTGGCAGGACATCCGCCACCGCTGGCTGCGGCGGCGAGCGCATGAGCCTACCGGCCAGGCTCCGCCGGCTCCGCCGCAGGGAGGAACGTCACGGGGGCGTCGAAGGCCGCCTTGCGGCTTGCCCGCCGCATGGCACGCAGCAGCGGACCGCCCGTGAGCAGGATCAGTCCGACCGTGACCAGGGCACGCGGGATGTCGAAACCAAGTGAGGTGACGAGGCTGAAGGCGAGGAAGCGACCGAGGTTGTCGAGCACCGGGTCGCCGGCGACGAACGAGACCGCGGTCTGCCCCGGCAGCGTGAACGGCCAGAACGACAGATTGAGCAGCAGACCGTAGAACAGGCCGACGACCAGGCCGTAGACGGCGAGCAGCGCCAACTCGCGGCGACCGCGCAGGCGCGGCAGCAGGCCCGCCCCCGTACCGACCCAGGCGGCGGCGAGCATCTGGAACGGCAGCCACGGGCCGACCCCGCCGGTCGTCAGCGCCGACGCGAACAGGGTGGTGGCGCCGAGCACGAACCCGAAGCCCGGACCGAAGGCCCGGCCGGCGAGCACGAGCAGGAAGAAGACGGGCTCGAACCCCGCGACGCCCGTGCCGAGTGGCCGAAGCGCGGCCCCGACGGCTGTGAGCACGCCGAGCATCGCGACCGCCTTGGCGTCGATGCCGCCGTCGGCGATCTCGCTGAGCACCACCATCAACACCAACGGCAACAGCAGCGTGAACAGCAGGGGTGCCTCGCGCAGGTGGGCCACACCCGTCCCTGGGTCGACGAACAGCGGCCAC
>DATHUR010000083.1:0-2889 GCA_035462025.1 Egicoccus sp.
AGAGCCGTGGGCGGTCGCGGTGAGCCGTCGACCGCGGCCACATGGAGCCAGCCGGGCTGACCGCGCGCGGGTTTCTGCAGTTCGGCACCACGGATCCGCTCCGCGGGGATGCGGACCAGGCGCGGCACGTCCTCGGTCATCACCTGCTTCGTGATGACCACCTCGCCACGGGCCAGGTGCAGTTCGGCGTGGTCGGTACGGATGGCATGACTGGCCCGCTCGAAGCGGGTCGACCCGGACATGGCAACTCCCCGTCAGGCACGGGGCTAGTCAACCCTGCCCTGGCCTCCCGGTGGCCGCCCGTTCGGCCAGGTCAGCCGGGGATCTCACGTCGGGCCCGTCCGACGAGCAGGAGCAGGCCGAGCAGGCCGACGAACCCGGCCAGCGCGACCAGCGGCTGCCAACCGGCCGAGAACAGACCGACCCCGGCGCCGACCACCAGCAGGGTCTGCACGATGCCGGCCAGGCTCGTCGCCCACGGCAGGCCACGCCACAACCCGACGGCTGCGGCGACCAGCAGCGCGACCACCACGACCAGCATGCTGGTGGCCACGGTCAGCACGCCGAGGGCGGTCGGGTCGAGCGGCCCGAGGATCGGGCCGTCCGTTGCGGCCATCACCGACACGACGATCACGGCGACCGAGGTGGCCGCGGCGACCTCGAGGCAGAGGACGACCAGCAACGCCACCGTCGCCGACGACCGGCGCCTCGTCACAGTGCGAGCCAGGTGGTCTTGAGATCGACGTACTTGTCGATCGCGTGGATGGACTTGTCCCGGCCGTTGCCTGACTGCTTCATGCCGCCGAAGGGCACGTTCAGGCCGCCCTCCTCGAAGCAGTTGACCCACACCGTCCCGGCCCGGATCGCACGGGCGGTGCGATGCGCGGTCGACAGGTCCCGTGTCCACACCGAGGCGGCCAACCCGTAGACGGTGTCGTTGGCGATGCGGACGGCGTCGTCGACGTCGTCGAAGGGCAACACGCTCAGGACGGGCCCGAAGATCTCCTCGCGTGCGATCCGCATCTCGGCCCGGACGTCGGTGAACACGGTCGGTTCGAGGTAGCTGCCGCCCGTCTCCTGCAGCGTGCGGCCGCCTCCCAGGCGCAGCGACGCGCCTTCGTCGCGACCGGTCTCGACATAGCCCAGGACGCGGCCCAACTGCCGCTCGTCGACGATGGGGCCGATCTGGGTCCCGGGGTCCAGCGGGTCGCCGACGCGTCGATCGGCGATGGCGTCCACGACCTGCTCCACGAAGGCGTCGTGGACCTCGCGCTGGACCAGCAGCCGCGACGCGGCGGTACACATCTCGCCCTGGTTGAAGGTGATCCCCCATGCGGCGGTGGCGGCTGCCTGGGCGAGATCGGGCGCGTCGGCGAACACCACGTTGGGGGTCTTGCCGCCCAGTTCGAGGTAGACCCGCTTGAGGTTGGAGTCGGCGGCGTAGCGCAGCAACTCGCGCCCCACCGGGCCGGAGCCGGTGAACGCGATCACGTCGACGTCGTCGTGGCGACCGAGTGCCTGCCCGGCCTGCGGGCCGAGGCCGGGCACGACGTTGAGGACGCCGTCGGGCAGACCGGCCTCGAGCGCGAGTTCACCCAGGCGGAGCGCCGACAGCGGCGACTGCTCGGCCGGCTTGAGCACCACCGAGTTGCCGACGGCGAGCGCGGGTCCGAGCTTCCAGCCCGCCATGGTCAGGGGGAAGTTCCACGGCACGATCGCGCCGACCACGCCCACCGGCTCGCGGGTGATCATCGCGAGTGCGTCCGCACCGGTCTGCGGGAGTTCGTCGAGCAGTTTGTCGGCCAGTTCGGCGTACCAGGTCAGGGTCTTGACCAGCGCCGGCACCTCGATGCCGCGGGCGTCACTGATCGGCTTGCCCATCTCGAGCGCGACCGTGAGCGCGAGTTCGTCGGCATGCTCCTCGACCAGCCCGGCCAGGCGCAGCAGCACGCGACGACGCTCCGCGGGTTCCGCTCGCGACCAGTGGCCGGCGTCGAAGGCGCGCCGAGCCGCAGCGACGGCCCGGTCGACGTCGGCGGCCTGCGACGCCGTCACGTCGGCGAGCACCGTGCCGTCGCGGGGGCTGGTGGCCGGGAACGTGCCCCCGTCCGCGGCGTCGACCAACCGTCCGTCGATCACGGCCTGTGAGTTCAGTCGCAGCTCGGTGGCCAGGTGCTGCCAGTCGGGTGGGGCGGAAGTCACTTACGGCCTCCGGGGCAGATGGCCCGCATCCCCCTCGGTGACCGGTGGCGGGGACGTCGGGCGCAGGTGGTCGGGGTCGGCGGGCAGCCGGCGGTGCAGGACCGCGACCGTAGCGAGCAGAGCGGCGACCTGGTCCGGCGACAGCCGGACGTAGGCGGTCGAGGGCGGGAGCCGTGTGCGCACGTACGCGCCGCCCATCAGTTCGAGTTCGGCCCGCCAGCGGCCGTCGACGGGGCGCACCTCGAAGCGGGTGAAGTCGAGCGGCAGGCTGGCGGCGGCCAGTTCGCCGTCGGCCAGCAGGCGGTCGCGAAGCGCCCCGCCCGCCCCGCGGTCGGATCCGCGCACGCGGCCGCGCAGCCCGCTGCGGCGTAGTTGGCCGGTGTGCTGCAGCACGATCGTCGCGTCGTCGTCGGCGGGCGGGCCGTCGAGATGGAACACGCTGTTGTGCATCACGAGCAGCCGTCGCCGGTCGGCGCGGACGGTCCACCAACAGCGTGGACCGTCCGCGGTCTCGACCAGGGCACGATCGGGCGCAACCCGGTCGAGCCGGCAACCGTCGAGGTCGCCGGCCACCCGGTCCGCCAGGTCGGTGCCGCTCACACGATGCCGGCTTCTTCGCGGGCGAAGTCCTCGGGCTCCACGACCTCGAACAGCGGCTTCCTGGTCTTGACCAGCGTCTGCCACACC
>DATHUR010000084.1:0-9157 GCA_035462025.1 Egicoccus sp.
GAACCGGAACGAGGGCATCCAGTCGCGTGGCATCGCCAGCGGCCCGCCCCACTCGTGGGCGATCGCGACACCCTCGAGGGCGGGGAACCAGTCGACGAGTTGGCGGCGCAGCAGGGCGTGCGTCGGCTCGTGGTGGTCGTACCGCGGCGCGACGGACGAGCCGTAGTGGTAGGGAGCGCCGCGGCCACCGAACAGCACCCGGCCGTCGACCGTGCGCGACAGGTAGTCGACCGTGTAGCGGTGCGAGGAAAGGCACTCGTGGCCCTGCCAGCCGATCCGCGCCCAACGGGCGTCGTCGACCGGCTCGGTCAGCACGATCAGCGAGTACAGCGGCAGGACGTCGCGGGCGTGGCCGGGAAGTTGCGGCAGCCAGGCCTCGGTGGCCAGCACGACCGCGTCGGCGCTCACCTCGCCCCGGTCGGTCACGACGCTCGGCAGCGGCGGTCCCTCGCGCACCTCGGTCACCCGGGTGCCTTCGACGATCGTGGCGCCGCGTTCCTCGAGCCGCCGTGCCAGCCACCGCACGAGCCGCCCTGGATGCATTACCGCGCCGTACGGGTCGAACAACGCGCCCTCGGCCCCGGTGATCATGACGCGCTGCCGCAGTTCCGCGGGGTCGAGCAGGACGAGGCCGTCGTCCACCCCGAGCTCACGCATCACCCGCAGGCCGGCGTCCAGCGCCGGTCGCTCGTGCGGGCCGCGAGCGATGCGCAGGATCCCGCCGCGCCGGAGCTGGGCGTCGATGCCGGCCTCGGCGCACACCCGCCCCACCTCGTCGACGGTGTCGCGCATGGCGTGGATCGTCGCCGCAGCGATCCCGGGCGAGGTGCGGCGTGCCAGTTCGGCCGGCGTGACGCCGAGCCCGGGCGACAACCAGGCGCCGTTGCGTCCCGACGCGCCGAACCCGACCGTCTCGGCCTCGATCACCAGCACGTCGAGCGCCGGGTCGTGCTCGAGCAGGTACCACGCGGTCCATAGTCCGCTGAAGCCGCCGCCGACCACCACGACGTCGGCGCGGCGGCGACCGTCGAGCGGAGCCCGCGGGGTCAGGTCGTCGCCGGATGTGGTGAGCCAGAACCCCGTCACTCCAGCCCCTGCGGCGGTTCGGCGGGCGGACGGTCGAGGAGTTCGAGGGCCAGACCGTATTCGAGCAGGTGGTCGCCCGACCGCGGGTCGCGGCCCGTCAGTTCGCGGATGCGGTCGAGACGGTAGGTGAGCGTATGACGGTGGACGTTGAGTTCGGCCGCCGCGGGACCGGGACGACAGCCGTGCGCGAGATAGGCGCGCAGCGTCGCGACCAGGTGGCTCGACTCGCGGTCGTCGTGGGCGAGCACGGACCCGAGCACCTGGTCGACGAATTCGGTCGCGCCGAGGTCGTCGCGGATGCCGGCGACGAGCCCGCCGATGCCGAGTTGGTCGACGTCACGGACCGGCGCCGGGTCGTCGATGAGCAGGGCGACGTTGGCTTCGCGCAGCGCCGAGCGCAGCGCGTCGAGGTCGCGCTTCGGACGGCTGCGTCCGATCCGGGGTTGCCGCCAGCCGCGCGAGCCCATCGCGGCCACCAGCCGTGCGGCGGCGTCGTCGTCACCCTCGGGCACCATCGCGAACAGCGTTCCGTCGAGGTGGCCGACGACGGGGCGACCGAGCGGTAGCAGCGCATCCTCGACCACCGTGCACAGTTGGTCGTCGGTGGCGCCCTGGGGCCGCGCGACCGCGAGCATGCGGTAGGCCGACGGCGCTGGGACGCCGAGACGGTCGAGGGCACGCGCGATCAGTCCGCTGGTGCTGCGGCCGGCGGCGGTCTCCTCGAGCAGTTCGTCGACCCGGTCGCGCCGGGCTTCGCGCACCGAGCGGCGACGTGACAGCTCCAGCGACACGCCCGCGAGGCCTTGCTCGAACAGCAGCACCTCGTGTTCGAGCAGCGGCTGGTCGGTCACGGCGACGACGACGGCCTCGAGTTCGTCGCCGATCCGCAGCGGCGCCCGCGTCACCGCCTGCCCGTCGCCGAGGGGCGGCGGTGTCCCGGGCGCGGTCGGGGAGGACCACAGCCGCGCGAGGTCGATCGTGTCCAGCCGCCCCGCCGGGTCGTGGCGCGCGAGTTCGGCGCCCGCGAAGTCGAAGGCGAGCAGGGTCGCGCCCGGCATCGCCCGGCCGACCGTCCGGAGCACCGCGGCGATTCCCTGGCCCGCGGTGACGGTCGCGAGCACCTGGCGGTGCAGGGCGACCGCGGACCGCAGGGTCGCGAAGTGCTCCTCGTAGATGTGGCTCGACACCCGCCGGGTCACGGCGAGGAAGGGCACCTCGTAGGGCACGGTGATCAACGGCAGGTCGTGGGTCTCGCAGGCGGCCACCATTGCCGGTGGCACCGCCTCGAGCGAGACGCCCGTGCCGAACCCGACCGCGACCACGCCGCGTTCCGCAAGGCCCGCGATGAGGCGTTGCTGCAGCGTCGCGCTGTCCTTGACCCCGAGCCCGGTGGTCAGCAGCAACTCGCCGCCCTCGAGCCACGGCGTCGGATCGGGTGTGTCGGAGATGTGGGCCCACCGGATCGGCCCGCGCCGATCGAGACCCGCGCGACCGGCGACCAACTCCAGCCCGAGGCCCGGGTCGGCGAGCAGTTCGGATGGCCACAGTGGCACGGGACCCCCACGGTCGACGACGGGGCCGAGGACCGGCCGAGCGTAGTCCCCGGCCGCTCGCACGCCCGTGGCGGCCCACCGCGTGTCCAGTCCGGCCACCCGCAACGCCTCTCCCGTGGGTCGCCTGGCGGACGGTAGGCCGCCGGAGCTGGTGTGGCTTCGGACGAAGCGCACAGCTGGTGGCGCCGGGCTTGGACGATCGACGAACCCGGCCGGTGTGGCAGCATGCCGTACGCCAGGTGGCCAACCCCGGCACCGACATGGCTGCCGGACGGCCAACGACAGGGCTCGGCGTGGTTTTCTAGCGTCGGTGTCGGGGAGCGAGCGACTGGGAGGTCGACAAGTGCGCGAGATCAGCAACCTGATCGGCGGCAAGCTGCAGCCGCCACGGTCGGGCGAGACCATGGACCTGGTCGACCCGGCCACGGGCAAGGTGTTCGCGACCGCCCCGAAATCGGGCGCCGAGGACGTCGACGCCGCCTGCCGGGCCGCGGCCGGCGCCTTCCCCGGCTGGCGCGACGCGACGCCATCCGAGCGCAGCCGTGCGTTGCTGCGGATCGCCGACGCGATCGAGCAGCGGGGCGAGGAACTGGTCCGGCTCGAGAGCGAGAACACGGGCAAGCCGTTCCAGCTCACCATGGACGAGGAACTGCCGCCGGCGGTCGACCAGATCCGCTTCTTCGCGGGGGCCGCCCGGGTCCTCGAGGGCCGCTCGGCCGGCGAGTACATGCCCGGCCACACCTCCTACGTGCGCCGCGAGCCGATCGGCGTGTGCGCCCAGGTCGCGCCGTGGAACTACCCGATGATGATGGCGGTGTGGAAGTTCGCCCCGGCGCTCGCGGCGGGCAACACGGTCGTGCTCAAGCCCAGCGACACCACGCCGGTCTCGACGGTGTGGATGGCCGAGTTGATGCAGGAGTTCCTGCCGCCGGGCGTGATGAACGTCGTCTGCGGCGACCGGGACACCGGCCGGACCCTGGTCACCCACGAGATCCCGCAGTTCGTCTCGGTGACCGGTTCGGTCCGCGCCGGCATGGAGGTCGCCGAGTCGGTCGCCCGCGACCTCAAGATCACCCACCTCGAACTGGGCGGCAAGGCCCCGGTCATCGTGTTCGACGACGCCGACGTCGAACACGCCGCCGCGGGGATCGCCGGCGCCGGGTATTTCAACGCGGGACAGGACTGCACGGCCGCGTCACGCGTGCTCGCCGGCGCCCGCATCTACGACGACCTCGTCGCCGCGCTCGCCGAGCAGGCCCGCGGGACGACCACGGGCGCACCGACCGACCCCGAGGAGGCCGACTACGGCCCGCTCAACAACGTCAACCAGCACCAGCGCGTGTCGGGCTTCCTCGACCGCAAGCCCGAGCACGTCGAGGTCGTGGCCGGCGGGCACCCGCTCGCCCGCGACGGGTTCTTCTTCGAGCCGACCGTCGTCGCCGGGTTGCAGCAGGACGACGAGATGAGCCAGACCGAGATCTTCGGCCCGGTCCTGACGGTGCAACGCTTCGAGGACGAGGACCAGGCGCTGACCTGGGCCAACAGCGTCAAGTACGGCCTCGCGTCGAGCGTGTGGACCAAGGACCACGGGCGCGCCATGCGGGTCGCCAAAGGCCTCGACTTCGGCGCGGTCTGGATCAACACCCACATCCCGATCGTGGCCGAGATGCCACACGGCGGGTTCAAACACTCGGGTCACGGCAAGGACCTGTCCATGTACAGCCTCGAGGACTACACCCGCATCAAGCACGTCATGAGCGACATCACCGTCTGAAACATCTCCGACACGGTCGTGGGGCACCGTCGGGGGTGCCGCGACCGGAACAGGACGACGCATGAGCACCGCGGAACTGTCCACCGGCAACCTGTGGCTGCACTTCACCCGCACCTCGGACTGGCTCGGCGACGCGCCGACCATCCCGACGCTGGTGCGCGCCGACGGCTGCTATGTCTGGGATTCGACCGGCAAGCGCTACCTCGACGCGTTGTCGGCGCTGTTCTGCGCCCAGATCGGGTACGGGCACCCGTCGATGGGCGAGGTCGCCAAGCGGCAGATGGACACGCTGCCGTTCTGGACCAACTGGGCGTACGCGCACCAGCCGGCGCTCGATCTCGCCGCGGCGCTGGCCGAGCGGTTCCCGGGAGACCTCAAGCACTTCTTCTTCGTCAACTCCGGCTCCGAGGCCGTCGAGTCGGCGGTCAAACTCGCGCAGCAGTACCACGCGCTCAACGGTGACCCGAGCCGCAAGCTGGTCATCAGCCGCAACTACGCCTATCACGGCACCACGCTGGGCGCGCTGGGTGTCACCGGCCTGGCCGGGCTGCGCGAGCCGTTCGAGCCGCTGCGGCCGGTGCACCACTACGTGCCCAACACCAACGCCTACCGTCCGCAGGTCGACGACCCGGCGCAGGCCGTCGAGGACAAGATCCTCGAACTCGGACCCGAGAACGTCTCGCTCGTGATCGCCGAACCGGTGCAGAACGCCGGTGGCTGCTTCACCCCGCCCGCCGACTACTGGCCGCGGCTGCGCGAGATCTGCGACCGGCACGGGGTCCTGCTCGCCTGCGACGAGGTCATCACCGGCTTCGGGCGGCTCGGCTACTGGACCGGCGCCGAGAAGTACGGCGTCGTCCCCGACCTGCTCACCTTCGCCAAGGGCGTGACCTCGGCCTACCTGCCGCTCGGTGGGGTCGCCTTCAACGAGCGCATCGGCAAGATCATGCAGCTCGAGAAGACCACGATGTTCGTCCACGGTGCGACCTGGGGCGGCCACCCCGTGGCCTGCGCCGTGGCGCTCGAGAACCTGCGGCTGTTCGACGAACTCGGCGTGCTCGACAACGTCCGGGCCAACGAGGGCTGGTTCGAAGAACAGCTTCGCGGTCTGTACGACCGCCACGAGATCGTCGGCGACGTACGTGGCACGGGCTACTTCTGGGCGCTCGAACTGGTGAAGGACCGCAAGAACAAGGTCATGTTCGACGACGAGGAGTCCGAACGGCTGCTGCGCGGGTTCCTGTCGGCGCGGCTGCTCGAGCTCGGCATGATCTGCCGGGCCGACGACCGCGACGAGCCGGTCCTGCAGCTCTCACCGCCGCTGGTCGCCGACCGTGAGATCCTCGGCGAGATCATCGCCATCCTCGACCAGGTGCTGGGCGAGGCCGCCAAGAAGATGGAGACGATGTGATGGGGGAAGCACGCGTCATCGGGCTGCCGGCCGAGACGAAGGACCGCGAGCGTCGCATCGCCCTGACGCCATCGGCGGTCGCTTCGGTCGTCGACCGGGGCCATCGCGTGCTCGTCCAGGCGGGTGCCGGGGAGGGTGCCGGGTTCGGAGACGACGCCTACAAGGAGGCCGGTGCCGAGATCGTGACCGGTGCCGAGGATGCCTGGGCCGCCGAGGTCGTGGTCAAGGTCAAGGAGCCCCAGGCCAGCGAGTACCTCCACTTCCGGTCCGACCTGACCCTGTTCACCTACCTGCACCTCGCGGCCGAGCCGGAGTTGACCGCCGCCCTGGTCGACTCCGGCGTCCGCGCCTACGCCTACGAGACCCTCACCGACGGTCACGGCCTGCCGCTGCTGGCACCCATGTCCGAGATCGCGGGCCGGGCGGCCGCCATCATCGGCGCCGAGCGGCTGTCCGCGGCCGAGGGCGGCTCCGGCACGCTGCTCGGCGGTGCGGCCGGCGTGCCGCCGGCCAAGTCGGTGGTCATCGGTCTCGGGGTCGCCGGCACCATGGCGGCGCGCGGGCTACGCGGTCTCGACGCCCACGTCACCGGCGTCGACGTCGATCTCGAGCGGCTGTGGCGGCACCACCTCGACGGGACGGTCGACGCGACCCAGATCAGCGAACCCGCCGCGCTGGCCGCCCAGGTCAGGGAGGCCGACCTGGTCGTCGGGGCCGCGCTCGTCCCGGGTGCCCGTGCGCCGGTCGTGGTGACCGAGGCCATGGTCGCCTCGATGCGCCCCGGGTCGGTGGTCGTGGATCTCGCCATCGATCAGGGCGGCTGCATCGAGACCGCGCGTCCCACCTCGCTGTCCGAGCCGACCTACGTCGAGCACGGCGTCGTCCACTACTGCGTGACCAACGTGCCGGGGCAGTTTCCGAGGACCGCGTCGGCCGCGTTGTCCGCGGCGGTGGCACCCCGGCTGCTGCGGCTGCTCGACGATGCCGCCCATCCCGCGCTCGATGGCGCGCTCAACGTCGCGGACGGCGCCATCGCGCATCCTGCGGTCGCCGCCACCTTCCCGCACCAGCCGAGCCGCGACTGATGACGGGCGTCCCGGTGCCCGGTCGCCGTCCACCGTTCTGGTTGGACCCCGACCCGGTCACCGGGCCAGCCACGTCGGGCCGGCCCGTCGTGGGCACGCAGACCGCCGACATCGTCGTGGTCGGCGCCGGCTTCACGGGGCTGTGGACCGCGCTGGCGCTGACCGAGCGTGACCCGTCGCTGTCGGTGCGCGTCGTCGAGGCCGAGGTCGTCGGCCACGGCGCCTCGGGACGCAACGGCGGCTTCGTCGAGCCGTCGCTCACCCACGGCCTCGCCAACGGCCGGTCGCACTTCCCCGACGAGATCGACGAGTTGACCCGGCTCGGCCGCGACAACTTCGAGGGCCTGCTCGCCGACGCCGCCCGGTTCGGGGTCGCCGACGCGTTCGAGCGCACGGGGGTGCTCGACGTCGCGACGGCCGGCTGGCAGGCCGAGGAACTGGCCGAGTCCGCCGACACCTATTCGGTCGCGGGCGAGACGGTCGAACTGCTCGACGCCGACGGCACGCGGGCCGAACTCGATTCGCCGACCTACCTGGCCGGTCTGCACCGCCCGGACGGTGGTGCGCTGGTCCACCCGGGCAGGCTGGTGCGGGCTCAGTCGACGGAGGGGACCCGGCTGCGTGTCGTGATCCACGAGCACAGTCCCGGGCAGCAGATCGATGGCGCCGATGGCGGCGTCCGTGTCAGCACCGAGCGTGGCGCGGTCACCGCGGATCGGGCCGTGCTGGCCACCAACGCCTACAGCCACCGGGTCCTGCGCCGCACGGCCCGTCACTTCGTCCCGGTCCACGACTACGTGTTGCTCACGGCGCCGCTGACCGTCGAGCAGATGGCGCGGATCGGCTGGAAGCGGCGTCAGGGCGTCGCCGACGCCGGCAACCAGTTCCACTACTACCGGCTGACCGCCGACGACCGGATCCTGTGGGGCGGCTACGACGCGGTCTACCGCTACGGCAACGGTGTCGGTCCTGCGCACGAGCACCGCCGCGCCACCTACGACCTGCTCGCCCGCCACTTCCGTGCCACGTTCCCGCAACTCGCCGACGTGGCGTTCGAACGCTGGTGGGGCGGGCCGATCGCGACGACCACGCGGTTCACGGCCACCTTCGGCGATGCGCTCGGGGGCCGGGTCGTCTACGCGCTCGGCTACACGGGCCTGGGCGTCGCCGCCACGCGCTTCGCGGGGCGGGTGCTGACCGACAAGCTGCTGTCGCCGGACTCGCCGCTGCTCACGCTGCGCTTCACGTCCACGCACCCGTTCCCGTTCCCGCCCGAGCCGCTGCGCTGGGCGGGCGTGCAGTTGACCCGCCGTGCCATCGCGCGCGCCGATGCCCGACAGGGCCGTCGGGGACCGTGGCTGCAACTTCTCGACCGTTTCGGCATCGGATTCGACTCGTGATGGGCATGCTCACCACCACAGGCGCCAGGAGGAACCACCGTGTCTGACCTCTCCGTCGCACCGCCGGGTGCCGCCGGCGCGCCGCCGACCGGCCGGGACACCGCCGTGGCCCTGCGCGGCGTCACCAAGCAGTTCCCGGGCGCCAAGAACGCCGAGCCGGTCACGGCCGTCGACGCCATCGACCTCGAGATCGCCGACGGCGAGTTCTTCTCGCTGCTCGGTCCCTCGGGCTGCGGCAAGACCACGCTCTTGCGCATGATCGGCGGCTTCGACACGCCAACCTCGGGGACCATCGCCATCGACGGTCAGCCGATGCTGGGCATTCCGGCAAACCGGCGGCCCACCAACATGGTGTTCCAGAGCTATGCGATCTTTCCGCATCTCAACGTCGAGCAGAACGTCGCCTACGGGTTGAAGCGTCTCAGGCTCGGCCCGGCCGAGGAGCGGCGGCGTGTCGAGGAGGCCCTGGCGCAGGTGTCGCTGGCGGGGTTCGGCAAGCGCGGCGCGACCGAATTGTCGGGCGGCCAGCGCCAGCGCGTGGCGCTGGCGCGTGCGCTGGTGATGCGGCCCAAGGTGCTGTTGCTCGACGAACCGCTTTCCGCGCTCGACAAGAAGCTGCGCGAACAGATGCAGGTGGAACTCCGGACCCTGCAGAAGGCCGTCGGCATCACCTTCGTTCTCGTCACCCACGACCAGTACGAGGCGCTCGCCATGTCCGATCGCATCGCGGTGATGTTCGGCGGCAAGATCGCGCAGGTCGCCGCGCCCAAGGACATTTACCAGCGGCCGGTGAACCGGCAGGTGGCCGACTTCCTCGGCGGGATGAACTTCATCCAGGCCGACCACGT
>DATHUR010000085.1:0-17669 GCA_035462025.1 Egicoccus sp.
ACCGCGGTGGTCACGCGCGACATCGACGAGGCGGACGACGCGACGCTGCGCGACGAACTGCAACTGCTCACGCGGATGCGCAACCGGCTCGACGCCCGGATGTCCACGGTGATGTCCGCACTCAGCCGCCGCGACGCCGCCCGGGCACGCGTCGCCCGCCCTGACAACCCGCGCGCCGGCGAGCAGGCCGCCCGCCAGCTGCGCAACGACCTCGTCGACGACCTCGGCCTCACCCACGGTGAGGTCAAGCAGGCGCAGCAACTCGACAAGGGCCTGGCCGACGCGCCGTCGACGCGGGCGGCCTTCGCCGAGGGCGCGCTCGGGCCACGTCATGCCGCCGTCGTCGCCGATTGCCTGCGACACGTCGCCGACCCCCAGGTGGCAGCGCGACTCGACGCCGAGCTGACCGCGGCGGCGGTGCGGATGAACCCGGTCGAGTTCGGCAAGTACGCCCGTGGCCGGCTGATCGAGCTCGACAACGCGGCGGCCGAGGAAGCCGCACAGGCGAAGCGGATGCGCCGCACGGGGCGGCTGAACCTGACGCCCGACGGCTACCAGCAACTGTTCGTACGCCTGCCCGGGATCGCGGGCGAGACGCTCGCGACTGCCGTGCACGCGTTCCGTCGACCGGACTCCCCCGGCGAGCACCGCACCCCGGACCAGGCCACCGCCGATGCCGTGGTCGCGATGGCCGAGGCGGCGCTGGCCGCGGCCGCGGCCCCACACCAGCACGGAGTCCGGCCACACGTGGTCGTCACCGTCAGCGAGGAATCGGTCGCCCGCGGCCGGGGTGCAGCGGACACCGTTTGGTCCGGGCCGCTGCCGTTCGGCGAGGTGGACGACACGCTGGATGACAGCGCGGTCTGCCGCCTGGTGCACGACGCCCGCGGGGTGCCCACCGAGGCATCCGAAGGCGTGCGCACCGTCCCGGTCGGCGTCTACCGCGGGATCGTCGACCGCGACGGCGGCTGCATCGCCGACGGCTGCGACCAGAAGCCCCAGTGGTGCCAGGTCATGCACCTCGACGTGCCGTTCCGGTTCCAGGGCCGGCTCACGATCAGGACGGCGGCCCTGGGCTGTAGCTACCACCACGACAAGTTCGACCGGCGCGGCTGGAAGATCACCTGGTTCGACGGCCGCCCGGTGCTGCACCACCCCGACAAGCCGCCCCGCCGACCGCAGAGTCGAGGTGATCCCCCGTGACCCGGGGGTGAGCGGCACGCCCGGCGGGGCCAGGTTCGAACCCTCGGCCCCTACCGCGGCTGCGGCCGCGTGAACGTTGCAGGCGAGGGGCAAGGCAGGTGCCGCGGCAGAGGCGTGTCAGGCGTACTCGAGCAGGTGGTCGAGCACGACCTCCGACGGCTTGACGCGGTCGGCCACGCGTGGGCGGCGCAGGGACTGCGGATCGGCGAGGAAGCGGTCCACCGTGGCGCGGTCATAGCCGGACACGACCACGTTGGCGCCGACCCCGTCGGGGCGTTCGGTCGCGGCGCGCCACAGCAGGGTCGGCACGCCCAGCAGGGCGCACTCCTCCTGGATCGAGCCACCGTCCGTGATGACGAACGGGGCGGCGGCCAGCATCCCGACGAACTCGCCGTGCGGCGCCAACGCAACCAGGTCGACACCAGCCGCACGCAGACGCGCGTCGAGGCCGCGCTTGCGCAACGTGTCGATGGTCGGGCCGTGCTGGACGAAGCGGACCGGGCGGGTCGCGGCGATGCGCTCGACGGTGGCGACCAGTGCCTCGACCCGTTCGCGGCGGTTGAGGTTCTCGACCCGGTGCATCGTCACGATCGCCGGCGCCTGCGGACCCTCGCCCGTATCGGGTGCTGCGGCGCGGCGTCCTGCGGTCGCGTCCGGCGCCTCGACCTCGACTTCAGGTTCAGGGCGGGCGGCCGAGGCGGCGTCGAGTTCGTGGTCGAGCGCCTCCGCGACCGTGTTGCCCGGGAGCGGGACGATCGTGCCCCGCACCCGCATCCTGCGCAGGTTGGCGACGGCGTCGGCGTCGGGGGCGAACAGCAGGTGCGCGATGCGCATGACCACGACCCGGATCAACTCCTCGGGGAACGGGTGCAGCAGGTGCTTGCTGCGCAGGCCGGCCTCGAGGTGGGCGACCTGCAGGCCCGCGCGGCGGGCCATCAACGTCGACAGCAGCGTCGACGGCGTGTCGCCGTGGACCACGCACACCCCGCCGTGGCCGCCGAACACCTCTCGGCGCAGCCTGCGGCCGTCGAACAGGCGGGCGAACAGCTTGGCCGCCCACACGGCGGCCTGCGGGATCGAGGTGATGTCGACGCCGCTGGCCAGGACGTGGTCGGGGTGACGGACGCCCAACTCCTCGCGCAGCCCCACCGACAGCGCGGCGTGCTGGCCCGAGTCGATCAGCCGGTACTCGATCCCGCGTGCGTCGAGCAGGCGCAGCAGCGGCGCCGTCTTGATGTACTGCGCCTTGGTGCCGAGGAAGACGTGGATCACCTGGCTGGCCCCTGACCGGTTCGACGTGACGGCCGCCGGAGTGTAGGAGCCGGCCGGCACGGGGCTCTCGGACCGGATCGGCCACCCGCCGGCGCGAATCCCCAGGGGCGCCGCGCCGCTGCGGGCGGCGCCGCGCCTACGCTGCGGCTGGTGTGCCCCACCGACCGGCGGTGGACCGCGGGAGGCTCGGATGGATCTGGAACGGTTCGCGGAGGTCGACGCCTACCTCGAGCGCGTCTTCGGCGGCATCGACGACGTGCTGGACGCGGCCCTGGCGCGCGCCGAGGACGCCGCGCTGCCGGCCATCAACGTCAGCGCGCCGCTGGGCCGGCTGTTGCAGGTGCTCGCGATGGTGACCGGCGCCGGCCGCGTGCTCGAGGTCGGCACCCTCGGCGGCTACAGCACCATCTGGCTCGCCCGTGCCCTGCCCGCCGACGGGCGCCTGGTGACGATCGAGTACGAGCCCACCCACGCCGAGGTCGCCCGGCAGAACCTCGCCGACGCCGGCGTCGCCGACCGGGTCGACCTGCACGTGGGTCGCGGACTCGACGTGCTCGCCGACCTCGCCGAAGCCGGCACCGAGCCGTTCGACTTCGTGTTCATCGACGCCGACAAGCCGGCCTACGCCGACTACCTCGACGCCACGCTGCGGCTGTCACGGCCGGGCACGCTGATCTTCACCGACAACGTCGTGCGCGGGGGCGCCATCGCCGACGGCGACAGCGACGACCCGGTCATCGCCGGCGTGCAGCGCTTCCTGCACCACCTCGCCGGGCATCCGCGGTTGCGTTCCTCGGTGATCCAGCAGGTCGGGGGCAAGGGGTACGACGGTTTCGCCGTGTCGGTCGTGCTGCCCGAGGACTGACGCGCCACGACACCGCGACGGCGGCGCGTCCCGGACCGCGCGACTACGCGACGGCGGGGTCGAGCAGGCCCTCCTGGACCAGACGGTCGAGCAGGCGGCCGAGCATGGTGGCGGCCTGGTCGCGACGGACGGCGGTGTCGGGAGCGAAGCTGCCGTCGGTCAGCCCGGCCACGATGCGCAGCCCGAGCGCCGCGCGCAGCCGACCTTCGTCGACGTGTCCGACGGTGTCGGCGAAGCGCGGCCCGTAGACCCGCCAAGGCCCGCCCGAGACGAAGTCGTTGGTGCGGGTCACGATGGCGGCGAACTCGGCGCGCGTCGTGGTCGTGTCGGGGTCGTAGACGTCGTCGCTGCGGCCCAGGACGATCCCGACCGACGCCAGCGCCTCGATCGCGTCGCGGTGGACGTGGTCGCCCGCGAAGTCGACGAAGCGGCCGACCTCGGGGGCCGCGGGCAACCGGCCGGTTCGGTCGAGCACACGGGCGACCATCGAGGCGACCTGGCCGCGGGTCAGATCCGAGGTGGCGCCGTAGGTGCCGTCGTTGCGGCCCTGGGTGATACCGAGGCTGACCAGGCAGCTGACGGCCGGGGCGTGGGCCGTGCCGAGGCGCACGTCGGTGAACGCCGCAGCGGTCGCGTGCGGGCAGGCGGGCACGGGCGTTCCCAGCCGGTCGAGCAGCAGCGGTGCACGCACCAGTCCGCCCGAGCGGGTCTCGCGCATGCCGGCCAGCGGGCGGACGCTGGCGCGGACCGCCGCGATGACCTCGCCGGCGGACAGTTCGGGGTGGTGCTGCAGCGCCAGCGCGATCGCGCCCGTCACGTGCGGTGCGGCCTGCGAGGTGCCCGACATCCGGGCCAGACGCTGACCGGGGACGGTCGAGAGGATGTTGCTGCCCGGCGCGACCACGTCGACGAGGTCGCGGCTGCGGGTGCTGTAGGACGCGAGTTGGCCGAGGTGGTCGATGGCGGCCACGCCCACCACGTTGTCGAGGCGCCACGCGACCGGGTACAGCGGGTGTGCCTCGAGCGTGCTCGGGCCTGAGTTCCCGGCAGCCGCCACGACCGGCAGTCCGGTCTCGGCCAGCGCCACCTGCAGCGCGAGGGATGGCGTCGGCGAGGTCCAGGAGGCGTTGATGACATCGGCGCCGTGAGCCACGGCATAGTGGAGCGCGGCGATGGCGGCCGAGACGGTGCCGGATGCCCCGTCCATGAACTTGAGCACCATCAGCTTCGCGTCGGGGGCGACGCCGGAGAAGTCGCTGGTCTCGTCAGGAGCGCCGGCGATGATGCCCGCGACGTGCGTGCCGTGAGCGTCGGCCACGGGGTCCCGGAACAGTTGTGCGTTTCCCTGCGCGAAGTTCCAGCCGTGGACATCGCCGACCACGGTGCCCCAGGGGCCCACACGCGTGGTGCCTGCGCGGGGGTTGCGCCACAACTGGTCCCTCAGCAGCGGGTGGCCGACGTCGACGCCGGTGTCGATGACGGCGACCACCACGTCGCGGCCGGTGGCGTAGGGCCAGGCCTCGGTGGCGCCGATGTCGATCCTGGCGCGGCCGTCGCGACCCTCGATGCGCTGGCCGAAGTTGCGCACACCCCAGCTGCCCGCCCCCGCGTCCCAACTCGGGACGGCGGTCGACGTGGTGGTCGTCGCGGGGTCGACCGCCGCCGGGTAGAGGAGGCTGTCCTCCTCGACCGAGACGACGCCCTCGCGACCGGCGAGCAGGCGTCGCGCCGCCTCGGCGTCGGCGTGCCCGTCGAAGCTGAGCACCTGGACGGCGGAGTCCTCGCCCACGGCACCCGCGGCGGGCGCACTGGCGGTACTGAACGTGCCGGCGACCGGAAGGCCGTCATCGGCCGAGGCGGCGTCTACCGGCTCGGCGTAGGTGACCAGCAGCCGGACCTCGCCCTCGTCGGCGACCGCCGGGACAGCGAAGACGGCGAGCGTCGCGGCGACGGACGCGAACAGTGCGAGCAGCCGCGATGGGAGGCGGACCGACATGCAAGACCCTCGTGGCGGTCCGCGTGTGTCCGCACGCTCGGACAAGGCAGCGACCGCGTATGGACATGATCGGCCACAACGGCGATGGCGTGAGCGCGTGCGCGCGCAGTATGGCAGCCGAGACGGGCCGGAACTCTCAAGCGCGGAGCGGGTCGGCCGACCTACCGTCCATGGACCACACTCCCGAGGGTCCGCTCGCCGCCGGTGACACCCGTCGGGGACCGGGCCCGACCGTCGACGAGGAAGCCCGCCTCGCCGCCCTGCGCGCCTGCTTCCCGGCCGCCGGGCTCCGCGACCCGCGCTTCGACGACCTCGCGCGGCTCGCCAGCCGCCTGCTGGACACCGCGGCCGGTGCGGTCACGGTCATCGAACACGACCGGCAGTGGTTCGCCGGTGCCCGTGGCTTCGACGTCGACGACGAGGTGGCCCGCCAGGAGTCGTTCTGCGCCTGGGCGATCCAGCACCCGACCGAGCTGTTCGTGGTGTCCGACGCGGCAACCGATCCCCGGTTCGCCGACAACCCCTACGTCACCAGTGAGCCCGGCCTGCGGTTCTACGCCGGCATCCCGGTCCGCACCGACGACGGCCACCCGGTCGGGGTGGTCGCGGTGCTGGACACCAACGCGCGCCCCGGTGGGCTGACCGAGGACGAGGCCGACTCGATGCGTGCGCTCGGCCGGGCCGCCGAGGCGCTGCTCCGGCTGACGCGCCAGACCCGCGAGCTCGACACCGAGCACCGCTTCCTGCAGGCCGTCCTCGACAACGTCAGCGAAGGCATCATCGCCTGCGACGACCAGGGCCGCCTCAACGTCTTCAACGCCGCCTCCGAGGCGATGCACGGCCTGCCCGCCGACGTCGGACTCACACCCGAGGAGTGGGCCGAGCACTACCGCATCCTCGACGACCGGGGCCGCGTCCTGCCGACCGAGCAGCTGCCGCTGCGTCGCGCCTTCCGCGGCCAGCGCATGCGCGACGTGGAACTGTGGATCGGGACGAGTGAGACCAACCCGATCCTGGTGCGCTGCAACGGCCAGCCGCTGCGGGACGACGCCGGCAACCTGCTCGGTGCCGTGGTCACCATGCGCGACGTCACCGACGAGCGGGCCGCCGAGGCCGCCCTGCGCCACCGCGCCGAGCGCGACCCGCTGACCGGGCTGTTCAACCGCACCACCTTCGAGGAGCGGCTGCGGCACGCGACGGCCACCGATGGGGACGACACCCAACTCGGTGTGCTCTTCCTCGACCTCGACGACTTCAAGGTGGTCAACGACACCCACGGTCACGCCGCCGGCGACGAACTGCTCGAGGTCGCGTCACGCCGGTTGCGCGGCACGATCAAGGACGGCGACAGCGTCGCGCGCATGGGCGGCGACGAGTTCGTCGTGCTGTGCCGTGACGTCGACGCCGACGAACTGGCCGCCGTGCGCGAACGGGTGGCGCAGGTCCTCGACCGGCCCTACGAGCTGGGCCGCGGAGCGCGGATCTCGCCCGCCGCCAGCGTCGGGATGGCGCACAGCAGCGAACTCGGGGACGGCTCGGCCACCCTGGTCGAGTTGGCCGACCGCGACATGTACCGCCGCAAGCAGGCCCGCCGGGCGACGTAGTCAGCCGGTCGTGCGGCGCCGGTGGTCGGCGAGGTCGGCAGCGAGGTGGTCGACGAAGGTCGCGCCGAGCAGCGACTTCTCGTAGTAGCGGTCCGCGCCGGCCCGCAACGAGGCCGAGGCGGCCAGCTCGGCCGGCTTGGCACTGAACACCGCGACCATGGCGTCCGGGCACAGCTCACGCGCGGACGGAACGAGCGCCAGTCCGCACGAGCGGCCGAGGTCGTGGTCGAGCAGCACGATGTCCGGGCTGGCCCGGCGCAGCGCCACGGCCGCCGTGTCCTCCCCGTCGGCCTCGGCGACCAGGACGGCGCGGCCACTGGCCGCGAGCAGCAGCCGCAGCACCGTCCGGATGCCGGGGTCGTCGTCCACGATCGCGACACGCACCGTTTCGGTCGTCGGTCCGGTCATCGGTTGGGTCGTCATCGTCAGCATCGCGTCACCTGTGTCGTGCGGCTCCTGCCCGGTGGAGCCGGCCCCTGTGCCGACCCCAACGATCGGACACTGACCGGGTGACGCGGGGCGCGGAGCTACTCGAACAGGACGCTGACGGACTCGCGGCGGGCGATGCGGCGGATCGCCTCGCCGAACAGGCCCGCGACCGACACCTCGACGATGCGGCCGGTCGCGCCCGCTGGATCGCGCTCGATGGTGTCGGTGACGTAGAGGCGACCGATGTCGCTGGCCAGCAGGCGATCGAGCGCCGCGCCCTGCAGCAGGCTGTGGCTGACCGCGGCGGACACCGAGGTCGCACCCCGCTCGATCAGCACGCGGGCCGCGTCGACCAGCGTCCCGCCCGAGATGGTGAAGTCGTCCACGATCAGCGCGTGGCGGCCGGCCACGTCGCCGATCAGATCGAGCACCTCGGCGGCCTCGGAGTGGTCGACGCGTTGCTTGTCGGCGATCGCGACCGGCGCGCCGAGGCGGTTGGCGTACTGCCTCGCCTTCTTGGCGAAGCCGGCGTCGGGCGAGACGACCACGAGGTCGCCGGCGGCGCCGTCGCGCCGGGCGTCGGCCTTGACGGCGTCGCACAGCACGGGCATGGCGTACAGGTCGTCCACGGGGATGCGGAAGAAGCCCTGGACCTGCGGGGCGTGGAGGTCCATGACCACGACGCGGTCGGCACCGGCGGCCTCGATGGCGTCGGCGCAGACGCGCGCCCGGATCGAGACGCGCGGCTGGTCCTTCTTGTCGCCCTTGGCGTAGCTGAAGTAGGGCATGACGACGGTGACGGAGCGTGCGCTGGCCCGCTTGAGCGCGTCGATCCAGAACAGCAGTTCCATGACGTTGTCGTTGGCCGGTGGTCCGGTGCCCTGCACGAGGAAGACGTCGCGCTCGCGGACGTTGACCGGCACGCGGACGAAGGTGTTGCCCTCCGAGAAGTGGCGCGCCTCGCCGACGACCAGGGGATGGTCGAGATAGTCGGCGATCGCGTGGGCGAGCCGCTGGTTCGCCGAGCCGGCCAGCAGCACGATGTCGAGCGGGTCGTCGGCGGACATCCCCGGCCCCCGGTCAGCGGCGCGGATGGTCGAGCGGATCGTCGATGGGTGGCTTGGACACGCGGACCATGAGGTCGGCGAGCAGGCCGATCGAGATGACCTGGAACGCGGCGAACAGGATCAGCAGCGTGTTGGTCGCCAGCCGCAGGTCCTTGGTCCAGATGTCGTAGCCCAGCTTGCCGAGCCCGAACAGCAGCAGCGCGAGGCCGACCGGCATGAACACGCGCAGCGGCTCGTAGCCGAGGATCATCCGCACGACCTGCAGCAGGTACTTGCGGGTGTCGCGGTACCAGTGGAACTTCGACTCGCCCTCGCGGGCGGCGTAGGGGATCTCGACGTAGCCGACCGCCAGGCCGTCGGCCAAGAACGACATCGTCATGGTGGTGACGCACGAGAAGCCGTTGGGCAGCCGGTTGAGGTAGGGCACCGCGCTGGCGCGGCGGAAGGCGCGGAAGCCCGAATTGAGGTCGGGGATCTCCTCCTGGGCGAGGTATTGCGCCAGGCGGCGGATGGCCCACTTGGCCGGCACGCGCAGGACCTTGTGGGTGCCCTCCTCGCTCTGACGGGCGCCCACGATCTGGTCGTAGCCGTCGAGCGCGTCGACCAGCGCCGGGATCTCGTCGTTGGGGTAGGTCATGTCGACGTCGGTCCACACGATCACGTGGCCGCGCGCGGCCCGGGTGCCGGTGCGGCGCGCACCGCCCGAGCCGAGGTTGCGACGGTGCTCGATCAGGCGGATCCGCGCGTCCTTGGCGGCCGCGCTGCGCAGGTAGTCGCGGGTGCCGTCGGACGAGCAGTCGTCGACGGCGACGATCTCCCACGAATAGTGCGAGGCGTCCATCGAGGCGCGGATGCGCTCGACCTCCTCGCGGACGCTGCCGATCTCGTTGTAGGTCGGCAGCACGATCGAGACGTCGGGCCGTGGCTCGTCCGCGTCGTGGGGTTGCAGGTCGGACACGGCGGCGGTGGACATCGTCGGTTCCTCGGCCCCGAGCGGACCCGGATCAGCGGCGGTGGACATGAGTCGTTCCTAGACGTCGAGGTGGCCGCGGCCCATGCCGTGGTAGCGCAGGCCGGCCGCCTTCGCGGCTGCGGGGTCGAGGCAGTTGCGGCCGTCGACGAGGATCGGGTAGTCGAGCGCGGCCTTGACCGCGGCGAGATCGAGTTCGACGATCTCGGGCCAGTCGGTGGCGACGACCGCCGCGTGGGCACCGGCCAGCGCCTCGAACGGGTCGGTGTAGGTGTCGAGGTCGGGCATCTGCTGCCGCACGCCAGGGATGGCGACGGGGTCGTAGATGCGCACGGTGGCGCCCTCGTCGACCAGGGCGCGTGCGAGGTGGAGGGCCGGCGACTCGCGCAGGTCGTCGGTGCCCGGCTTGAAGGCGGCGCCGAGCACGGTGATCGTCTTGCCCGACAGATGCCACAGTTCGTCGCGCAGCTTGCCGAGCACCGCCTCGCGCTGGCCGGCGTTGATCCTCGCGACCTCCTCGAGCAGCCGGAAGTCGTAGCCCACGTTGCGCGACAGGTGCAGGAACGCGTCGACGTCCTTGGGGAAACAGGAACCGCCGAAGCCCAGGCCGGCCTGGAGGAACTTCGGGCCGATGCGTTCGTCCATGCCCATGCCCTGGGCGACCACCTCGACGTCGGCACCGACGATGTCGCACACGTTGGCGACCGCGTTGATGAACGAGATCTTGGTGGCGAGGAAGGCGTTGGAGGCGTGCTTGATCAACTCGGCGGTGTTGACGTCGGTCTCGACGACGGGGGCGCCGGTGCGCTCGACCAGCGGGGCGTAGACGCGGCGCAGCGCGGCGCGGGCGAAGTCGGAACTGGTGCCGTAGACGATGCGGTCGGGGTTCAAGGTGTCGAAGACGGCGGCACCCTCGCGCAGGAACTCGGGGTTCGACGCGACGTGCAGGTTCGTGAGATCGACGCCGCGGGCGGTCTGTTCGCGGCGGATGACCTGGGCCAGCCGTTGGCCGGTGTTGGCCGGGACCGTGGACTTCTCGACCAGGACCAGTTCGTGGTCGGCCTTCGCGGCCACCTCGACGGCGACGCGCTCGACGAAGCGCAGGTCGGGGCCGCCACCGGGCAGCGGCGGGGTGCCGACGCACACGAACACGACCTCGGCGTCGGCGATCGCCTCGCCGAGCTCCGTGGTGAAGCGCAGCAGGCCGTTGCCGGTGACCTTCTCGATCAGCTGCGGCAGGTCGGGCTCGTGGAAGGGCACGTCGCCCGCCAGCAGCGTGTCGATCTTGGCGCGGTCGTCGTCGAGGCCGACGACCTCGTGGCCGAGGTCGGCCAGGCAGGCGGCCGTGACCAGACCGACGTGCCCGACCCCGATGACGGCGAGATTCACGCTGCGGTCCTTGCTCGTTGGTTCGGGGAGGAGACGGGGAGAGACGACGACGTGCGTGCCCACGCCGGACCCGACACCGGCGCGGAAGTCGCGGCCGAGGATAGCTGTCCGGGGGTTGTCCACCCCGGTGGCTAGCCTGCCTCGACGTCCCCGGACACCCTGGGTCAGCCGTCGATTTCGAGGTAGCCGTGCCTGCGGACGAATCGCGTGTGCCGGCGCTCGTGCGACGGCTCGCAGCCGCGCGCGATCCCTCGCCGCGGACCCGACGGGTACTGCTGGTCGTCGGCCTGCTCGCGTTCGTGGTGATGCTGGTCGTGTCGCTGCGCTCGCTCGAGATCGGCTTCGACGAGATCGCCTGGGGACCACTGGTGTTCGCCGGCCTGGTGCTGACCCCGCTGACCATCCTGGGCAATGCCGCGGAACTGCGCGTGATGGCGGCCGGGACCGCCGACCGCCCGCTGCCGGGCGTCGAGGCGGTGCGAGTGGTCGTGCTCGCGACGGCGGCCAACCTGCTGCCGATCCCCGGCGCCGCACTGGTGCGGATCCAGGCGCTGCGCACCCGGGGAGCCGGCGGTACGGCCGCGACGGGCATCAACGTCGCCGGGGCCGGCATGTGGCTCGGCTCCGGGCTGCTGATCGCCGGGCTGGCGCTGCTGCCGCTGCGCGGCGCGGGCGCGCTGCTCGTGGCGGCGGCCGGCCTGGCGGGGTGCGTCGTCGCGGCGCTGATCGTGCGCAAGGTGGCCAGGCCCGGACGGGCGGCGCGGACGACCGCGGCACTGGTCGCGGTCGAGGTGCTGGTCACCGTGCTCTACGGGCTGCGGCTGCTGGTGGTGCTGGCCGGACTGCGGGTCGACCTCGACCTGCAGCAGGCACTGGTCATCGCGCTCAGCGCGCCGCTGTCGGCCGCGGCAGGGGTGTTCCCGTCGGGCATCGGACTCGCCGAGGCGATCTCGGGCCTGCTCGCGCCGGCCGTGGCGCTGCCGGTCGCGGTCGGCGTCGCCGCCACCGGGCTCAACCGGGTGGTCGGACTGGCCGTCACGGCACCCGTGGCGGCCTGGTTCGCCGCCCGGTCGCCGGTCGACGACGCGACCGACGGCGACGCGCCGCCGTCGGCCTGAACCTCTAGGTGTTCGGGTCCGAGGTGTTCGGGTCCGAGGTGTCGTCCGCGGCAGCGTCGGAGTCGGGGTCGCCCCCGTCCGCGGCGCTCTCGATCTCGGCCATCGGCGTCAACTCGATGCCCTCGCGGCGCAGGACCTCGAGGGTGCGCGACACGAACGACGCCATGTGGTCGCGGCGGGTGCGCAGGGTCGGCTCGAACAGACGCGGCTCGGTCGTGCCCAGGGTGAGGCCGAGTTCGCGCGCGGCCAGGATCGCCTGGGCGTGGACCCCGTCGACGTCGTCGAACCAGTCGCGCGGCGCGGCCTTTGGATCGAGGTCGGTCAGGTGTTCGATCGTGCGGACCAGGAACGACGCCATCTGCGCCCGCGTGACCGGGTCGCCGGGCCGGAAGCGCCCGTCGCTGCCGCCGGCGGCGATCCCGGCCGCCGCGAGCCGGTTGATCGCGGCCTCGTGGGTCGAGCCGTCGTCGTCGCCGAACGCGTCGGGCGCCTCGGCGTCCGCCGCCGGGTCATCGGCGATCGCGAGGATGCGGGCGAGGAACGACGCCATCTGCCCGCGGGTGACGTCGCGGCCGGGCGCGAACCGGCCGCCGCCGACCCCCTCGGCGACGCCCCAGTAGGCGATGCACGCGATGTTGTAGCCGTGGGTGCCCTGGATCGAGACGTCACTGAACGGCGAGGTGCCGTCGACGAACTCGTCGGTGCAGGCGCGACGGCGGACGTTGCGCAGGAACTCGGCGACGTCGAGCACACCGCCGCTGACGATCCGGCCCCGGAGGTTGGACGAGGGCCGGGCGCTGCGGATCACCTCGCCGACCAGTTCGTTGGCCGACATCGTCGGCGCGACCGACCGGCCGAGCGCCAGCGCCGCCGCCACCTGCGGCGCCGCGAACGAGGTGCCGTAGAACGTGTGGTAGCCGTCCGCCTCGAAGCCGACGTCGGGCGCGATGATGTAGTCGCCGGGCGCGGCGAGGTCGACCGTGTCGTGGCCGTAGTTCGAGCCCTCGTCGCGGGCCTCGTCGTAGAACAGATACCCGGAGCGGTCGGACGCTGCGACCGTCACCAGGTTGGCCAGGTCGTTGAACCGTGCCGGCCACGGACCGGCTTCCGCGCTGTCCCGTGAGGACAGGTCGACGAACCCGTTGCCGGCCGCCGCGACGACGGGGACCTTCGCGTCGGCGATCGCGTCGCGCAGCAGCGCCTGGTGCTCGACGGTGAGCGACGAGTGGCCCCAGGTGAGCAGGATCACGTCGGCTCCGGCGGCCGCGGCGTCGCGGATCGCCTGCGCCGGACGGCCGACCCCGGACTCGATGTAGGGCGTGCTCATGGCGTCGCGGGACTCGAGGATCCGACGCACGCTGATCGACACGCCCGGCGCGACGCCGGCCGTACCGATGCCGTCGTCGGCGCGCGCCGCGGCGATCCCGGCGATCGCCGTGCCGTGCCAGTCACGACCACCATCCAGGTAGGTGTCCCGGGTCCCGCGCAGGTAGTCGTAACCGCTGTAGCCGTCCCCGTCGGTCCAGAAGGCGCCGGCCAGGTCGGGGTGGTCGGGCGACACGCCCGTGTCGATCACGGCGATGTCGATGCCGGCGCTGCCCCGCGTGATCTGCCAGGCCTGCGGCGCACGGATGATCTGCAAGTGGTGCTGCTGGGCATAGAGCGGGTCGTTCACCGGCGGCGGTGTCGACTGCGCCACCGCGACACCGGTCGCCGGCACCGCCAACGCGGCCGCCATCAGCAGCGCGAGCAGGCGGCCGTGCCACCTGCCCGTCCCGGACCGGCTTCGGTCGGTCATCCCGTCCCTGTGTCCCCGGCCGCGATTGCCGCGGCCGCCCCGTTGGTGTCCCCCGCCCGTGCGAGCGCGTCCAGCAGGCGGGCGACGAGGCTGGCGACCTGGTCGCGACGGCTGCTGTTCTCCGGCGCGAACCGGAGGGTAGCCACGCCGCGGACCAGGCCGAGGTCGCGGGCCGCGTCGACCGCGTCGGCGTGCGTGCTGCGGTCGTCGTCGGTGAACCAGTTGCGGCTGGGGGCGGTGGCCGTCCCCGTCGCGGCCTCGTGGGCGCGCACGACCAGCGCCGCGACCTGCCCGCGCGTGACGGGCTCGGCGGGCCGGAAGAGACCGTCGGCGTCGCCGCGCACGATCTCCAGGGCGGCCAGGCGGTTGGTCGCGTCCTCGTGCGCGGTGCCGTCGTCGTCGGGGAACGCGTCGGCCGGCGTCGCCGGGAAGGACACGCCGGCCGCCTCGAGGGCACGGGCCAGCAGGCTGGCCAACTGCGCCCGGTTGATCGTGGCCGCAGGGAGGAAGTTGCCGTCCTGGTCGCCGGTCGCGACCTCGGCCGCCCGGAGGCAGCGCAGGGCGTCGACGTGCGGGTTGGCCGGGTCGACGTCGCCGAACGGTTCGGCCTCGGCGTCGGCGCAGGCGGGACGCTGGATGCCCCGCAGCAGGGCACCGGCGTCGAGCATGCCCTGTGCGATCGTCGTGCCGTCCGCCCCCGCGACCGGCCGCGACGTCCACGAGACGGCATCGACGAGGTCGGCGACCGGCGCGTCCGGCTGGGCCGAGCGTGCCAGCGCCAGCGCGGCGGACACCAGCGGTGTCGCGAACGAGGTACCGCCCTGCAACGCCCAGCCGTTGGGCATGGCGATGCGCATCTGGACCCCGGGCGCCACGACGTCGACCTCGGTGCGCCCGAAGTTGGCGAACTCGGCCAACGACCCGTCGGGTGCCACCGCCGTGACCGCGACGAGGTTGGGCAGCGTGTAGTTGGCGGGGAAGACCTGGTCGTCGGCCGAGAGGTCCCAGCGGTCGTTGCCGGCCGCGGCGACGACCGGCACGCCGGCCTCGGCGACAGCGGCGCGCAGCAGGGGGCTGTCGTTGGTGTTGAACCACGACGCGTTGATGACGTCGGCGCCGTTGTCGGCGGCGTAGGCGAACGCCTGCAGCATGTCGGCCAGGTCGGCGCGGCCGATCTCGCCCTCGCCGTGGAAGGTCTTGAGCACCATCACCCGCACGTCGGGGGCGAGGCCGACCATGCCGACGTCGTTGACCTGCGCGGCGACCAGGCTGGCGACCGCCGTGCCGTGCCAGTCCTCCTCGGCGCTGACGTAGATGTCGCCGCTCTCCTCCTCGGGGGGACCGACGAAGTTCCAGCCGTGCACGTCGTCGACGTAGCCGTTGTCGTCGCTGTCGACCCCGTCGACGGCGGCGTCACCCGCCTCGCCCGGGTTGCGCCACAGCGCGTCGGCGAGGTCGGGGTGGTCGGGGTTCACGCCACTGTCGATGACCGCGACGACCACGTCGTCCGAGCCGCTGGTGACCGCCCAGGCCTCGAGGGCGCGTACGTCGATGCCGGCCGTGGTCGTCGTGCCCTCGACCGGTGCACCGGTGTTGTGCAGGCTCCACTGGTCCCGGAACAGCGGGTCGGTCGGGGGCTCCGCGGCCGGAGGCTCGGACTGGGCGGTCCACAGCCAGCGGTCGACCTCGACCACGTCGACCCCGGGCTGCGCCCGCAGTGCGGCGGCGGCCGGCCCCGTGTACTCCTGCGCCACCTCCACGGCATCGACGACGTCGGTGACGGTCTCGGTGACCGCGAGGCCCGTGGCCGCCAGGGCCCGGGCACGCTCGGCGGGTGTCGCCGCGGCCGACCAGCCCACCAGCAGGCGGTGCCCGCCGTCCGCTGTCACCACGGCCTGGCCCGCCGACGCCGACGCCGAGGTCGCGGCCGTGCCCGCGGCGAGCGCGGGCAGGGGCCCGAGCAGCGCGAACGTGGTGACCACCGCCCCGATCGAGGCGGTGGTCCTGCGGCGGCTGCGTCCCCGAGACGCGGCCGTGTTCACGAGGTGGCGGTCCGGCGCAGGAAGGTGGCCATCTGCTGGCGCGACACCGGGTCGAGCGGGCAGTAGTCGTTCTCGCCGGTGTCACAACCCTGGGTGATGCCGGCTTCGGCGACCGAGGCGACCGACCCGGCGTGGGTCGTGTGGGCCGGGACGTCGTCGAACGGGTCCTCGGCGGGCGGCTCGGTCGACAGCCCGGCGGCACGGGCGATGAAGGTGGCCATCTGCTCGCGGGTGACGTTCCGGGTCGGACGGAACGTGCCGTCGCCGTAGCCGCCGGCGACGCCCGATTCGGCCAACGCGTCGATCGCGAGCGCATGCACGTTGTCGGCCGGCACGTCGCCGAACTGGCCGCGGACGGTCGGCGCCGGGATCTCGAAGGTCCGGTAGATGAACGACGCCATCTGCGCGCGGGTCACGTTCCCACCCGGGTCGAACGTGGTCTCGCTGGTGCCCTCGGCGACCCCGGCGAGGTTGGCCCACGTGATCGAGTACTCGTGGACCTGCCCGTCGTCGTCGGTGAACGGCCCGAACCCGATCCGCTGGATCTGTGAGCTCGGCAGCCGGCTGCCGGCTGCGGCCGGCCCCGATGCGGGCAGGTTGACCCGGAACGAGGCACCGGCGATCTGTTTGGTGCGAAGGGACTGCGAGTCGTTGGTCCGGTGGGTGAACACGAACGTGTCCGTGGCACCGCTCGCGGTCACGCCGGTGACCTGGATCTCGCGCGGCGTGCCGCCCTCGGTCCGGTTGAGTATCGCGACGCGCTCGACCCGCACCAGCGGCTCCGGACGGCCCGACGAGACGTGGGCCGCGAAGTTGGCGTGCGTCGCCCGCGACGTCCATGCCCGCAGCGGGTTGGTCGTCTCCTCGATCGAGTACGGGTCGTTGACGCTGCGCAGGTAGGGCACGGCCGAGGTGCCGTAGGCCCACGAGTCCTCGATGGCCTCGCTGCGGCCGCCGCCGTGGGACGACGAGTAGTAGGTCTGCGCCAGTTCCTTCACGCCTTGCGTATTCTCGTAGCGCAGCACCTGGCTCTCGGTGGCGTAGACGGCGTCGACCCACAGGTTGCCGTACTGGGCGAGCGCGATGTCGCGGCCGGCGTAGACCTGGTCGCTGGCGGTGTTGAGCAGGTCGCACGAGCAGGCCCTGGTGCCGGCCCGCAGGCCGCGCGGCGAGGCCTTGGCGCGCAGCGCGTAGGTCCGCCCGGTGATCGCCTGGGCACGAAGCGCCGCGGGTCCGTCGACGCCCCAGCTGCGCAGCGACTCGGCAAGCCCTTCGAGGTAGCGCTCGACCGTGTTGACGTCCTGCACCACGTCGATGCCGAACGCCTTGCGGTGGAAGTCCTGCCAGCCGTGCTCGTACAGCCGCCCGGTGGCCGAGGCGTTCTGGCGGCTGCGGATGCGCGTGCCGTGGTGGTAGGCCCGCAGGACCGGGCGGTCGGTCGTCGCCACGGCCGCCGCGACGTCGGTGCAGTCGGCCTGCGTGCTGCCCGACTCGGGCAGCAGCATCAGGCCGGTCACCGGCTCGTCGGACGGGACGAGGTCACCGGTCTCGGGGTCGACGCTCTGGCCGTCCCACGGGCAGACCCGCAGCCGGGTGGCGGGCTGCTGGACGTGGAACTCCTGGCTGTCGGGCTCGTCGACCGGCGGGTCGTCGACGGTGCAGTCGCCGACCCGGTGGTCGATGGTCTCGTCGGCGCGCGGCCGGCACGCTCGCCACTCGATCGGTTGGTCGCCGACGACCTCGATGCTGGCGGTCGGGACCTGGGCGTAGATGTTGACCCGGATGCGCTCGGTGGCGCGGGCGTCCGTGCCGACCTCGGTGCCCGGGTAGTAGTGGTTGAGGATGCCCGCGGCGTCGTGGCCGCGCTTGGCCATGTTGAACGCGCCGTACTGGCTCATGCCGACGCCGTGACCCCA
>DATHUR010000086.1:0-50276 GCA_035462025.1 Egicoccus sp.
CGGCGCGAGCACGAACGGGTCGGCGAGACCCGCCGCTTGGCCTGGTTCCCGAAGCCGATCGGCCCGGCACACGCCGCCGCGGTCCCCGGCCCCGAGCCGGTCACGGTCGCCGTCCACACCCCCGGGATCAGGCAGGCCCGCTGTTACCTCGCCCTGCCCACCTGGCGGGCCGAGGTGCTGCAGGCGACCGGCGGACTGCTGCGGTCGCCGCGGTGGCGCGACGTCGTCGGGCGCCGCCTCGAGCAGGGGGACGAACCAGCGACGGGCGCGGACGGGCCGCGCTGGGCCTGTGTCGCCGAGAGCCGCGGCGGCGACGGCGTGGCGCGGGCGTGGGCGTACGGGCGCGACCCCGTGGGTCTCGGTGTCGCGGGACTCCTCACGCTCGCGGCCGCCGTGCTGGCCGGTCGGGTCGACGCCGGCGTGCTGCCGGCCTCGCTCGTGGATGGGCCCTCGGCCCTGCTCGACCGCCTGAGCGTCACCGCAGGGCTGCGCTGGTCGGTCGCGCGGCCCACGACCGGTGCCCGCGGAGGCGGCACCGATGGCGACTGACCGCCTGCTCGCGGACGAGCGGATCACCGGCGAGGTGCTCGGGGTGGTCTACGCCGACCCCGAGACTGGCTTCGGTGTGGTCGAACTCGCCAGCCCGGAGGAGGGAGGCGCCCGTTGCACGGGCCCCCTCTCGGACGTCGTCGAGGGCCAGACGCTGACGCTGGTCGGCGCCTGGCGTGACCATCCCCGCTACGGCCGCACCTTCGAATCCGTGTACTACGAGCAGGTCGCGCCCGAGACCGTGGCGGGCCTGCGCAACTTCCTTGCCTCGGACCGCTTCGAGGACGTGCCCGAGAAGGCCCGGCTGCGGGTCCTCACCACCTTCGGTGCCGGTGCGGGGCGCGTGATCGAGCACGAGCGGTCGCGCCTGGTCGACGAGGCCGGTCTCGACCCCGACGACGCGGACGCGCTGCACGAGGCATGGATGGCCGGGCAGGCGCTGGGTGAACTGGTCCGACTGGTCGAGCCGGCGGGCTGGCCGATGGACGCGGTGCGCTCGGCCCACGACCGTTTCGGGGCGGACACGACCCGTCTCGCACGCGAGGACCCGTACCGCTTGCTCGACGCCGAACGGGTGCGGTTCGCCCACGTCGACGCGCTCGCCCGCACGCTCGGCATCGAGCCCGGCGATCCTCGCCGCCTCGCCGCCGGCGCCCGCGCGGCGGTGGCGGCGGCCCGCCGCAGTGAGGGACACCAGCACCTGCCACGCGAGGACTGCATCCGCGCGGCCATGCAACTGCTGCGGGTCGACGCCGTGCTCGCCGGGGCCGGCATCGACAGCGCCGTCGCGGAAGGCTCGCTCGAGGTCGAGGACGTCGCCGGCGTGCCGGTCGTGTCCACGCCGGCCGGCTTCGAGGCCGAGCGCGACCTGGCCGGCGGCATCATCCGCCTGCTGACCACGTCACGGTCGCGGCTGCAGGGGCACCTCGACGGCGTCTCGCCCTCCGACGAACTGACCTCGGGACAGGCGGACGCGGTCCGTGCCGCGTTCGCCTCCCCGGTGTCGGTGCTCACCGGTGGCCCGGGCACCGGCAAGACCCGCACCGTGCAGGAGATCGTGCGGGCGGCCGAGGAGGCCGATCTCGAGGTCGCCCTGTGCGCACCGACGGGACGGGCGGCGAAACGGCTCGAGGAACTGGTCGGCCGCTCCGCGACCACCGTGCACCGCCTGCTCGAGGCCCGTCCGGTCAACGGCGGGGGGTTCGCGTTCCGCTACGGCGAGCACGAACGGTTGCCTCAGGACCTGCTGGTGGTCGACGAGGTGTCGATGTGCGACACCTGGCTCGCCGGCCGCCTCATCCGGGCGGTCGACGACGGCTCGCACCTGGTGCTGGTCGGCGACCCCGACCAGTTGCCGTCGGTCGGGCCGGGGGACGTCCTGCGCGATGTACTGCGCAGCCGCGCGGTGCCCTCGACGATGCTCACCGAGATCCACCGGCAGGCGGCGGGCAGCCGCATCGTCGGACTGGCCCGTGAGGTACTGGCGGGGGAGGTGGGCACGCTCAAGGGGGTGGACGGCGACGTGTTCCTCGCCGAGGAGCACCGCCGGCAGGGCATCGTCGGCCGGGTCGTGCAGGCGGTGGCCGACCGGGCACCTGACTACTTCGGGGTCGAGGTCGACGACGTGCAGGTGCTCGCGCCGATGTACAGGGGACCGGCGGGCGTCAACGCACTCAACGAGGCGCTCAAGGAACGGCTGAACCCGGCCGAGGGACGACCGAGCGTGGCGGGGTTCCACGTCGGGGACCGGGTGATGCAGACCCGCAACGATCCCGAACTCGACGTGGCCAATGGCGACGTCGGGCGGGTGGTCGACCTCGACCGTCGCGGCAAGACGCTGCGGGTGGCCTTCCCGCGGGGCGAGGTGACCTACGACGCCGACCAGGCTCGCGATCTCGTGGCCGCCTGGGCCGTCACGGTGCACAAGTCGCAGGGCGGCGAGTGGCCGGTGGTGGTGCTGGTGTGTGACACCTCGCACCGCTCGATGTTGTGGCGCAACCTCGTCTACACCGCGATCACCCGGGCCCAGCAGGCCCTGATCGTGGTCGGCCAGTCCGCGGCGCTGCGCAGCGCCGCCCGTCACGACCGCCCCAGCGACCGTCGCACCGGGCTGGCGTGGCGGTTGGAACGGGCCATGGACGCCTGAGCTGCGCTCAGGCGCTGGCTTCGGCCGCGCTGGAGTCGGCCAGCGAGGGCACCACGCCGGCGACCCGCTCGATGAGGCCGCCCCACTCGGGCAGCAGCAGGCGGAGCAGGCGGGCCGAGAGGCCGGCATGCAGCAACCGCCGGACGACGCCTTCACGGTGGGCGACGACGTGGCGCCTCGCTTCGGGGTCGTGCTCGACCGCGACCCGGATCGGTTGGTGCTGCATCGGCGATTCGTCCATCGTGTCGGCCCCCGCCATTGTCACTACCCACCAACGGACATGCCGTGGTCCGTTGGGTGTCCTATCGGCACGGTCGGCACGGGGCTTGACGCGTGCGGGCGGGGCGAGGCTGTCGGCGAGCGTCCTCTGCTCAGCTGTCCGTCCGGCCGATCCGTTCGCCGCGCTGAGTCGTTGGGACCGACAGAGCGAACGAGTGAGGACCGAGCAGTGGACGACCGGCGAACCACCTCCCTGATGGCCCGGGCGGCCGCGCTGTTGCACCGTCACCCGCCCGCCGTCGCGGCCCACCTGCTCATCGCCGAGGCCGGCTGGGACGCGAGCTTCCAGACCCTGGCGCTCCTGCGCGGCGAGCAGGCGTCGGCCGCGTTCGGCGCCGCCTGGCAGGCCGTTCCCCGTTCGAGCCACCGCGAGCCGCGTTAGCCCGTCAGCACAACTCGTGCGTTGCCCGCAGCACCGCGCCGCAGGTGTCGCGGTCGGCCTCGTCGGGCGAGAACCAGCAGGTGCCGCTGGGGTGGGCGCGCTGTCGGCAGGCCCGCACGGCGTCCATCGCGTCGGGAAGGGCGGCCCGGAACTGCGCGACGGCGAATTGCAGCGCCGCCGACGTGGTGGCCGGCGCCGATCGCTCGCCGACCAGCTCGTGCGCGAGGGCGCACAGGGTTGGACCGTCGCTGATGTCGCACAGCAGGCAGCCGGCGGCGTCGCACGTCCCCACGGATGCCCGGTGTCCCGAGGCGCCGAGGAGGGCGGTCGCGGCCCGCAGCAGGTTGTCGAGGTGCTCCATGGCGACGGCGAGCTCGCGCTCGTCGGAGCGCGCCAGATGACCGTCCGGCGTGAAGGCGTCGGCACGCGATCGGAGCTGCGAACCACCCACGGTGTGTCTGTCCCTGCCCTCGGGGGCTTCGGTCACGAAGCCCCGCATCTCCGGGCGTGCGGAACGGTAGCGCCAACGAGCGCTGTCGTAGCGCACGTGGTGTTCCCGCTCGCACAGCGCCCACGGCTGCTGCTGCCCTTCCCGTCGGCGCCGGCAACGCCGGGGCGAGGAGGGACCGGCGGCACGCGCGATGGCCGCGCGACGCGGGGCGGGGTTCGGCGGCCCGGATGGCCCGGTTGCTTCAGTCGTGTGCCGCGGTGCCGACAGGTTGGACTAGACCGCCGACCCTTCGCAGGTGCCGGCCCCGAGGACGTGGGCCGGGGGAGAACCGACATGCTGCGCAGACGCTCACATCCCCGCTCCGACGGCAAACTGCACGTTCCTGCCGTGGGAACGGTCGTCGCGCTCGAACTCGAGCACGTCGACCGGGTCTGGCGCAGCCGTGTCGAGGAGCAGCAGGGCGCCCGGCTCGTCGTGGCCGCACCCGGCACGTTCGGCGGCGACGCCGTGGCGCCGAAGCGTGGCCAGCAGGTCACGGTCGGTTGGCCGAGCAAGCTCGGCTACCTCGAGGCCGAGGCGAGCGTGCTGTCGACCGATGACGGCCCCGACGCGTCGTGGACGGTCCAGGTCCACACCAGCGAGTTGTCGCAGCGACGGTCGGCGTACCGACTCGAGGCCAAGCTCGAGGTGACGATCGCCTTCGAGGAGCTCGGCTCGCTGGGGGCGACGACGCGCAACGTCTCCGAGGGCGGCCTGGCCATCGAGTTGCCGGATCGCTACGAGGTCGCCAGCGGCGAACAGGTCCGTGTCAGCCTGCGGCTGCCCGACGGGATCGTGAACGGACGGGCGCGCATCGTGCGGTCGGCGCCGATGGTGCCCGACGGCCTGGAAGTGGTCGTGGCGTTCGAGGACCTCGACGAGGGCGAGGCGGAACAGCTGCGCCAGTTCGTGTTCGACGAGCAACTCACCCGCCGCTCCGCCGGCGTCGCCTGATCTCCGCCGGCGGGTTCCTGTGCCCATTGGCGCGCGAGCGGGCCTTGGAATGGGCCGGACTGGTCACCCGCCGGCCCGCGTGGTGCGGTTGCGCGTGACGTGCAGGACGCGCCGCCGCCGGTGACCAGTTCGGCACAGGCAAGGGCTCGTCCACGCTGCCCCGGCCACAGGAACCGGCGGCAGAGAACAACGAGGGAGGGTCCCGAGCGACGCGTCGAGTCGTGGTCGTGGTGCCGGCCCGGGCCGCCCGGGCCGAACTTCGCGTCTTCTCGGGACCCTCGGCGGCCACCGGTCGGCTCTACGCCCTCCTGGGGGGCGGAGCCGTTCGCGCTCACTACCAGTGGCGGCCCGTGTCCGCTGGGTCTCCCTGGTGGGCGACCCTGGGTGGGACGGCCCGTCGCACGGGTCCATCCTCGCAGCCCATCGGCGCGTGGCGGGGGGCGACGTCCGTACCTGATGCGGACACGTCGCCGACCGTAACCCTCGCGGGCGGGCGCGTCGATGGCCGGCGCGGGGGGCGAGGGGCGCTGCACGCAGGGTGAACGCGGGCGGTCGAACGCCCACCATCTTTGCCGGGCCCTCGTGGGGCCCCGACACTCCGTGCCGGCGGGTCGGGCGATCTTGCGATGCCGGAGCCTGCGGCCTACTATCGCAACACGGATGTTGTGAAAATCGGTCGGCGCCCACCGGTGGGACACCGGGCCGGGACGCGCACGATATCCGCCCGCCGCTGCTGCCTGCCAACCGCGAGGAGCGTCATGCCCGCCGAGCCCGCCACCACGACCCCCCTCGCGGGGCGTTCGCTGGTGTCGTTGCTGGGCGAGCAGCGCGCCACGATCGTCGGGCTGCTGCGACGCGACGCCGACGCGTCGGTCGCCGAACTCGCACGCGTGCTCGACATCTCCGAGGTCGCGACCCGGCGGCACCTGGGCGTGCTCGAGGAGGACGGCCTGGTCGCGGCACAGACCGTCAACCAGGGCCGCGGCCGGCCGGCGGCGCGTTACTCGTTGACCGCCGACGCGCGCCGGCTGTTCCCGCAGGGCCACGACCAACTCGCCACCGAACTGCTCGACTTCCTCGCCGGTCACGACGGCGGGGACGGTCTGCGGGCGTTCATGCGTTGGCGCCTGCAGCGCCAGGTCGACGGGCTGCGCGACGCCGTCACGGCCGAGGACCTGCACGAGCGGCTCGAACAGCTCGCCGGACGCCTGTCGGCGGCCGGCTACGAGGCATCCGTGACCCCCGATGGCGACGGATTCACCTTGAAACAGCACCACTGCGCCATCCAGGACGCCGCCGAGGAACACCCCGAGTTGTGCACCTACGAGGCCGCCGGGTTCGCCCGCGTCCTCGGCACCGACGTCACGATCTCCCGACGCGAGACCCTCGCCGAGGGGGGCAGCGCCTGCGTCTGCTGCGTGCAGCCGCGCACGGCGACCGCCCAGCACGACCCCGATCAGACCCCCGCCAGCGGGCCACGTGCCCGCGAACCCCAGCCGTCCGGGCCGTCCGGACGAGGAGACCAGCTGTGAGCCAGACCGAGATCCAGCTCCCGGTCAGCGAGGCCCGCGCAGAGCAGGCCCGCGTCGCCGAGGACCTGTCGGACTACAAGTTCGGCTGGTCCGACAGCGACGAGGGCTACGCCTTCACGTCGGGCACCGGCCTGACGCGCGACACCGTCGCCGCCATCAGCGAGCGCAAGAACGAGCCCTCGTGGATGCGTGACCTGCGGCTGCGTGCCTTCGAGGCCTACGGGCGACGTCCGATGCCCAACTGGGGCGCAGACCTGTCCGGGATCAAGTTCGACGACATCTTCTACTACGTCGAGGCCAGCGAGAAGCAGGCCAACACGTGGGAGGAACTGCCGCCGGAGATCCTCGAGACCTACGAGAAGCTCGGCATCCCGCAGGCCGAGCGCGAACGGCTGATCGCCGGTGTCGCCGCCCAGTACGAGTCGACCGTGCTCTACCACAAGGTCCGCGAGGACCTCGAGGAGCAGGGGGTCGTCTTCCTCGACACCGACACGGCGCTGCACGAGCACGAAGACATCATGCGCGACCACTTCGCCACGGTGATCCCGGCCAACGACAACAAGTTCGCCGCGCTCAACACCGCGGTGTGGTCGGGCGGCTCGTTCATCTGGATCCCCGAGGGCGTCAAGGTCGACATCCCGCTGCAGGCCTACTTCCGCATCAACAAGCAGAACATGGGCCAGTTCGAGCGCACGCTGATCATCGCCGAGCCCGGCAGCTACGTGCACTACGTCGAGGGCTGCACCGCCCCGATCTACAGCTCCGACTCGCTGCACTCGGCCGTGGTCGAGATCATCGTCAAGGAGGGCGCCCGCGTCCGCTACACGACGATCCAGAACTGGTCGAACAACGTCTACAACCTCGTGACCAAGCGGGCCGTCGCCGAGAAGAACGCCACCATGGAGTGGATCGACGGCAACATCGGCTCCAAGGTCACCATGAAGTACCCGGCCGTGTGGCTGACCGGCGAGGGCGCCAAGGGCGAGGTGCTGTCGGTGGCCTACGCCAACGACGGCCAGCACCAGGATGCCGGCGCCAAGATGGTCCACACCGCGCCGTACACGACCTCGAACATCCTGTCGAAGTCGATCTCGAAGGGCACCGGCCGCACCTCCTACCGTGGCCTGGTCCGCATCGAGGAGGGCGCCCACCATGCCCGCAGCGCGGTCAAGTGCGACGCACTGATGCTCGACGACACCTCGCGTACGGACACCTACCCGTACATGGAGATCGAGCAGGAGGACGCCACGATCGAGCACGAGGCCACGGTCTCGAAGCTGTCCGAGGACCAGTTGTTCTACATGCAGGCCCGCGGCATCGACGAGGACGAGGCCACCGCGATGATCGTGCGCGGCTTCATCGAGCCGATCGCCCGCGAGCTGCCGATGGAGTACTCCGTCGAGCTCAACCGCCTGATCGCGCTGGAGATGGAAGGCGCCATCGGATGACGACGTCACTCCCCACCCCCGTGAGCAGCACGCTCGACGGGCTGACCGAGGACGCCGTGCGCGCCATCGCGGCCGGCGAACCGGACTGGCTCGTCGATCGCCGCCTGGCGGCCACCAAGCGCTACCTCGACCAGTCCTGGCCCGACAGCCGCAAGGACGAGTTCTGGCGCTCGACCCCGTTCGCGAAGCGTTTCGACACCAGCCTCCCGCTGATGACCGGCATGGTGGACACCGGGAGTGGAGCCGACGCGTCGGTGCCGACCTCGCTGGTCGCCTCGCTCGAGTTGACGACCGCGCAGGTGCGCATCGTCGACGGCGAACTCGTCGAGGCGACCGTGCCGGCCGCGCTCGCCGAGCAGGGCGTGGTCGTCACCGACCTGCGCACCGCCGCCGAGGAGCACGCCGACCTGGTGCGCGAGCACCTCGGGTCGCTGACCACCTCCGGCGAAGGCTCCGGCGCCAACGAGGACCGCACGATCAGCGTCAACGACGCGGCCTGGACGGCGGGTGCCTTCATCCACGTGCCGGCCGAGGTCGAGTTGACCGACCCGATCGGCGTGCACATCCACGTCAGCCGCGTCGGCGCGCACCTGCCACGCGTCCTGGCCGTCCTCGGGCACCACGCCAAGGCGACCATCTACCTCGAGCACACCTCCGACGAGGGCGTGAACGCGCTCGTCGACGAGGTCGTCGAGGTCATCGCGATGGACGCGGCCAAGGTCGACATGGTCAGTCTGCACGAGTGGGCCATGGGTGTCGCCCACCTCGCGCTGCACAAGGTCGGCGCCCACCGCGACGCCGAGGTCCGTCACTCGGCCATCGTGGCCGGCGGGGCGACGGTGCGGCTGCGGCCCGAGTGCGACCTGCTCGGTCCGGGCGCGTCGGTCCGGCCGCTCGGTGTGTATTACGCCGACGAGGGCCAGTGGTTCGACCTGCAGCCCTACGTGCGCCACCTCGCACCGAAGGCGACGTCGGACGTGCTCTACAAGGGTGCGCTGCAGGGCAAGAGCCGCACGGTGTTCCGCGGCAACGTCTTCGTGCACAAGGACGCGATCGGGACCGTCACCGACGAGAACAACCGCAGCCTGATCCTCACCGAGGGCGCCCGCGCCGACGCCACACCGTTCCTCGAGATCGAGTGCGCCGACATCGCGGCCGGCCACGGATCGGCGACCGGCCAGATCGACGCCCGGCACCTGTTCTACCTCGAGGCCCGCGGCATCCCCCGTGCGCAGGCGCTCCGGATGCTGGTGCACGGCTTCTTCCGCGAGGTGCTCACCGAGATCGACCTGCCCGGCATCGAGGAACGGGCGCTGGCCCACATCGAGCGCGAGCTCGCGGCCACCGACCTCGACCGGCTCGGCATCAACGACGCCGCCCTGCGCGACGAGTTGAGCTGACGATGGCCATCACGAAGGTCGCAAGCCTGTCCGAACTCGACGAGGCCGTGCCCCACAAGGTCGAGGTCGACGGGATCCCCGTCTGCCTGGTCCGCTTCGGCGACGCCGTCAGGGCCATCCACGACACCTGCTCGCACCAGGAGTGGTCGCTGTCGGACGGCGGCATGGTCTACGACAACGAGGTCGAGTGCAGCCTGCACGGCTCGTCGTTCGACCTCGACTCGGGCCGGCCGTCCGCGCTGCCGGCGACGCGCCCGATCCCGACCTTCGCGGTACAGATCGACGGCGACGCCGTCCTGCTCGACGTCGACGCACCGACCAACGACGCCGATTTCCCCGACCACTGATCCACCACACCGAAAGCTTCCACGACCATGGCTGACCTCGAGATCCGCGACCTGACGGTCGAGGTGGACGGCTCCGACATCCTGCGCGGTGTCAACCTCGACCTCGACAAGGGCAAGACGATCGCCCTGATGGGCCCCAACGGCTCTGGCAAGTCCACCCTGGCCTACGCGATCGCCGGCCACCCCGCCTACGACATCACCGGCGGCTCGATCCGCTGGCTGGGCACCGACCTGGTGGCGCTGACGCCCGACGAGCGCGCCCGCCTCGGCGTCTTCCTCGCCATGCAGTACCCGGTCGAGGTACCCGGTGTCTCGCTGACCAACTTCCTGCGCACCGCGCTCAACGCCACCTCCGGCCAGGAGGTGCCGATCCGCGAGTTCATGAAGCGGCTGCGCGAGGAGATGGCCGCGCTCGACGTCGACGAGTCGTTCCTGCAGCGCTCGGTCAACGAGGGCTTCTCGGGTGGCGAGAAGAAGCGCTTCGAGATCCTGCAGATGGCGCTGCTCAAGCCGCAGCTCGCCGTGCTCGACGAGACCGACTCGGGCCTCGACGTCGATGCGCTCAAGACCGTCTCCGAGGGTGTCAACCGTCTCTCGGGCCCCGACCTCGGCACCCTGATCATCACCCACTACACCCGCATCCTGCGCTACATCACCCCCGACGAGGTGCACGTGATGTTCGAAGGCCGGATCGTCGCCAGCGGCGGTCCCGAGCTCGCCGACGAACTCGAGGAACGCGGCTACGACCACCTCAAGACGAGTGCCTAGGCGCTGGCCACGGTTGTCACCGCCGTGGTGGGCGTGAAGACTTCCCCCACGGCACGCTGGCGGCCCCCCGAGCAGCGAGGACGACCATGACGCTCGACGTCCAGACCCTCCGCAAGGACTTCCCGGTCCTGGCGCGTGAGGTGCAGCCGGATACGCGCCTGGTCTACCTCGACTCGGCGGCGTCCTCGCAGACACCGCTGCCGGTGCTCGAGGCGATGGACCACTACTACCGCTGGTCGCGCTCGAACGTGCACCGTGGCGTCTACCGGCTCGCCGAGGAGGCCACCGACCTCTACGAGGGCGGCCGCACCAAGCTGGCCGGGTTCGTCGACGCCGACCCTCGCGGGGTGGTCTTCACCAAGAACGCGACCGAGGCGATCAACCTGGTCGCCTACTCGTGGGTCCGTCGCCGCTACCGGCCGGGCGACGTGCTGCTGTCGACGATGATGGAACACCACGCCAACCACGTGCCGTTCCTGTACGCGGCCAAGGACCTCGGGCTCGAGGTCCGGCACGTGCCGCTCACCGAGGACGGCCGGCTCGACCACGACGCGGCGCGCGAACTGGTCGCCGACGGCAAGGTGACGTTCCTGGCGATGGCGCACGTGTCCAACGTGCTCGGCACCCGAAACGACGTCGCCGCGATGACCGCCCTGGTCCGCGACGCCAACCCCGACGCGGTCGTGCTCGTCGACGGCACCCAGGCCGTGCCGCAGATGCCGGTCAGCTTCCGTGACCTCGACGTCGACTTCTACGCCGTCACCGGCCACAAGATGTGCGGCCCGACCGGCATCGGGGCGCTCATCGCCAAGCCGGAACGGCTCGAGTCCATGGACCCGTTCCTGACCGGCGGCGAGATGATCCGCGACGTCTCGATCGAGGCGGTCACCTGGAACGACATCCCCGCCAAGTTCGAGGCCGGCACCCCGATGATCGCCGAAGCGGCCGGACTCGGCGCCGCCGTGGACTACCTCACCGGCATCGGCATGGACGCGGTCCGCGAGCACGAGACGGCGCTGGCGCAGGTCTTCATCGACCGGCTGGCACAGGTCGAGGGCGTGACCGTCCACGGTCCACGTGACGCCGAACTGCGTGGTGGGGCGATCTCGTTCGCGATCGACGGGGTGCACCCGCACGACGTCGGCGCCATGCTCGACTCCAAGGGGGTGTGCGTGCGGGTCGGCCACCACTGCGCCAAGCCGCTGATGAAGCACCTCGGGGTGGTGGCGACGGCGCGCGCGAGCCTGTACCTGTACAACGACGTCGACGACCTCGACCCCCTCGTCGAGGGCATCGTGGCCGCCCGCTCCTTCTTCCGCCGCTAGGAGGCGTGCCGTGAGCATGGACGACCTGTACCAGGAGATCATCCTGGACCACTATCGCAAGCCCAAGAACCGCGCGCCGGCGTTGGAGAACGAGGACGTGCACGTCCACCACTCCAACCCGTTGTGCGGTGACGAGATGGACCTGCGCATCCGGGTGGTCGGGGACAAGGTCGACGCGGTGGTGTTCGACGGCGAGGGCTGCTCGATCAGTCAGGCGTCGGCGTCGGCGATGACCCAGGCCGTCACCGGCCGCGACTTGAAGGACGCGCTCGACCTCGCCGAGGACTTCCGTCGGATGATGCACGGCGACGAGCCGGCCCGCCCCGACGACCTGCTCGACGGGATCGCTTTCCAGGGCGTGGCGAAGTTCCCGGTCCGGGTCAAGTGCGCCCTGCTGGGGTGGATGGCGGTCCGCGACGCGATCGAGACCTACCAGTCGGGCGCCAACGCCCACACCGTGACCCACGACGATGACGGGGGAGCCGCATGAGCCAGCACGAGAGCATCGACACGCTCGACGACGACTACATCCCCGAGGCCGACACCCCGAGCGGCTTCGCCGACGAGCCCGCAGCAGAGCCCACCCCGGTCGCGGGCCGGGCGCGGCACCCGTTCGAGGACCTGCCGCTCGAGGAGGACGGCATGCCGTCCACGCAGGACCTGATGAACGGCCTGCGCGCCGTGGTCGACCCCGAGATCGGCTACAACATCGTCGACCTCGGCCTGGTCTACGAGGTCACCAAGCCCGAGCGCGGCTTCGCGCACGTGTTGATGACGCTGACCTCCATGGGCTGCCCGCTCACCGAGGTCATCCACCAGCAGTGCTCGGTGATCCTGGGCGCCATGCCCGGCGTCGACCGCGTCGACGTCGAGTTCACGTTCACGCCGCCCTGGTCGACCGACATGATCGCCGACTACGTCCGCGAGGAACTGCGCGCGATGGGCATGAACGTCTGAACGGCGACGTGGACGACCCGGTCGCCGGGGGTGCGACCCCCGGCAGCTACGTCTCGGTCAGCGAACTGCGCGTGGGCGCCGAGGGGCGCGATGGGCTGGTGGCGGCGTTTCGCGGGCGACTCGGCGCGGTCGAGTCGTGGCCCGGATTCGTCGACCTGCAGGTGTGGCAGGACCGCGCCGACGCCGACCGGTTCGTCATGGTGACCTGGTGGCGGGACGAGGCGGCCTTCCGGGCCTACCTGGCCAGCGACGCGTTCGCCCGTTCGTCCGAACGCATCCCGCGCGGTCCCGACGGGCCGCGCCGGACGGGTCTGCAACGCTTCGAGGTGGTGGCATGGTGAGCACGACCGAGGTCGAGACGGCCCCCGAGCGGCTGTTGCGACACGCCGTCGCGGGCGACGTCGATGGTGCCTTCGCGTTGCTCGACGAACTGCTCGCCGACGGTTGGAGCGCCGAGCGGGTGCTCGCCGAGGCGGTGATCCCCGCCCAGCAGGAGGTCGGTGCCCGCTGGCACCGCAACGAGTGGTCGGTGGCCAGGGAACACACCTCGACGGCGGTTGTCGACGCGCTGGTCGGTGTCCTGGGACTGCGCGCGTCGTACGGCGCCCACGCGACGCCCCACGGCCCCCCCGTGCTGGTGGTGTGCGCCGAGGGGGAGTGGCACACGCTCACGGCGCGCATAGTCGCCGAGGGCCTGCGGGCGCAGGGATGGCCCGTGCTCCTGCTCGGAGGATCCGTTCCCGCCGACCACCTCGCCTCGGCCGCTGCCGACGCGGACTGGGAGGCGGCGGTGGTGTGCTGCGCCGTGCCGATGTTCCTGCCCGGTGCCCGGCGTTCCATCGCCGCGCTGCGCGACGAGGGTGTCCCGGTCCTGGCGACCGGACGGGCGTTCGGCGAGGACGACCGGCGTGCGCTGGCGGTGGGTGCCGACGCCTGGGCGCCCGACCTGATCTCGGGGGTGGAGGTGCTGTCGTCGTGGCGGTCGTCGCCGCCCAAGCTGACCTCGGCGCCGGCACGCTCGGACGAGGCCGCGGACCTGGTCGCCGAGTCGGACGCGATCGTCTCGCGGGCCTACGCCGACCTGGCCCAGCGCTGGCCACCGTTCGCGAAGTTGAAGCCGCAGGCCAAGGAACGCACCCGCGAGGACTTCGCCTACCTGGTGCAGTTCCTCGCCGCCGCCCTGGTCGCGGACGATGCGCGGATCGTGGCCGAGTACCTCGAATGGTTGACCGAACTGCTCGAGCGTCGTGGCGTGCCGGCGTCGGTCGTGCCCCTGACGTTGCAGAGCGTCGAGGCCGCCCTGCCGTACGAGTTGACGGGGGCACACCGCCTGCTCGCAGCGGCGCGTGCTTGACGGCAGCCGAGTGTCCCGGCTTTGATCGCGGGCTCGCTTCGTGCGGTCCACGGCGGGCAGTACGGGTCCCGCCATGTCCTCCGTTGTTGCGTCGACGTCTGCCGACGTGCCCGCCATGCCCGAGTCCAGTGCGGCGCACTGGCGCCTGATCGGTTCGTTCCTCGCCCCGCACCGGCGTGCGATGGCGGGCTTCAGCGTGCTCGTGCTGCTCGCCGGCACCCTGCCGCTGGCGGGGCCGGTGCTGCTCGGCGCGATCGCCGACGGGGTCACGTCGGACGCGACCGTCGGGCGCCTGGTGCTGCTGGCGGCTGGTCTCGGGCTGGTCGGCATCCTCGCGAACGGTGCCGACCTGACCGTGACCTGGCTCGGCGCCCGGCTCGCGTGGCGGGCGGCGAACGAGTTGCGCGTGCAGGTGGCCGCGCATGCGTTGGGGCTCGGGTCGGCCTGGCACGGCCGCACGACCCCCGGCGAAGTGGTGGATCGGGTCGACGGCGATGCGACCCGGGTCGGTGAACTGCTGGCCCGCGTCGTGGTCCGGCTGGCAGCGGCGCTGGTCACCCTGGCGGGCGTGGTGGTGCTGTTGGTCGTCCAGGACTGGCGGCTCGGCGCCGCCCTCGGCGTGGTGCTCGTGGCCGGCGGCTGGGTCCTGGTCCGCCTGCGCGATCTCGCCGTGCCGTCGGGTGTGGTCGCCCGGCAGCGGACCGGCGAGGTCTTCGGTGCTGCCGAGGAGCGTCTGCGTGGGGCCGAGGAACTGCGGGCCCTGGGTGGCGGCCGCTATGCCGTCGCGGACCTGCGCCGCCGCTCGGCACTGACGATCGCCCCCTGGCGGCGGCAGGAGGTCTACGCGACCGCGATCTGGTCGACCTCCATGCTCGTGGTGGTCGGCGGCGGGGCGGTCGCGCTGCTCGGCGGCATCCTGCTGCAACGGTCCGGCGCGATGTCGATCGGCCAGGTCCTGGCGGCGTTCACGGCGACGCAGTTGACCCGACGGCCCCTGGAACAACTCGCCGAGAACATCCAGGAGATCCAGCAGGCGGGCGCCGGGGCGTCGCGGTTGGCGACGTTGCTGGCCGAGGTGCCGCTGGTGCGATTCACCGGTGATCGCGAACTGCCCGGCGGTCCGCTCGAGATCGCGCTCGAGGGGGTCCGCGCCGGCTACCCGGGCATGGCCGAGGACGCGCTCGGCGGCATCGACCTGCAACTCGCCGCCGGTGAGCACCTCGGTGTCGTCGGGGCGAGCGGAGGCGGCAAGACGACGTTGACGCGGCTGCTGCACCGGGCGCTCGACCCCCGCGATGGCGTCGTGCGCCTCGGCGGGATCGACCTGCGCGAGGTGTCGGAGGCGTCGCTGCGTCGGCGCGTCGCCGTCGTCACGCAGGAAGTCCAACTGCTGTCGGCATCGATCCGGGACAACCTCACGCTGCTCGGCACCGTGACGACGACCGACGCCGACCTGGTCGCGGCGCTCGATGCCGTCGGGATGGGGGACTGGTTCAAGCGCCTCGACGAGGGACTGGACGCACGGCTCGGCGACGACGCGGGCACCTCGGCCGGTGAGGCCCAACTGCTCGCGCTCGCCCGTGTGCTGCTGCGCGACCCGGGGCTGGTGATCCTCGACGAGCCGACCGCGCGCCTCGACACCGCCAGCGCCATGGCCGTCACCCGCGCCCTCGACGCGTTGCTGGTCGGCCGCAGCGCGGTCGTGGTGGCCCACCGTCTGGCCACCCTCGAGCGGGTCGACCGGATCGCGGTCGTGCGGCACGGACGGATCGTCGAGCAGGGCTCGCGTGCGTCGCTGCTTCGTGACGACACGCGCTTCGCGCGCCTCGTCGAGGCCGAACTCGGGAACTCCTCATGAGCGTCGGGACGGTGCAACGGAGCGGTGAGCGGCGCGCCACGTGGCGGGTGGTCCGCCACATGATGGGCGTCCGCAAGGGCGCGTACTGGGGTGGCGGCGTCATCTGGTGGGGGTTCGTCCTGGCGCCGCTGCTGGTGGGCGTACTGCTCGAGCGCCTCTTCGACGCACTCGACGACGGCGGTCCCGCGCTGCTGTTCCTGGCGGCCGTGACGGGCGTCGAGGTGGCGCGGGCGGTGTCGTTGCCGCTGGTCGGCTGGGTGTTCGAGCCGTTCTGGGGCCATACGGAGACGGTGCTGCGGACCAACGTCCTGCGGGCCCAACTGCACCCGGACCCGGCGCAGCGGGGTGCACCGATCACCGACGCCGCCGCGGCGATGCCGCTGTTCCGCGACGACCCCGAGCACGTCGCCCGGGCCACCGACTTCTGGCTGACCCTGGTCGCGACCGGCGGGATCGCGCTGGTGGCCCTGGGGGTCATCGCGACCATCGATCCGCTGGTCGCGATGGCGGTTGCGCTGCCCCTGCTGTTGGCCTCGGCCAGCGGTTACCTGATCGCGCCGATGGTGCGCCGTCGCCGGGCCGAGGACCGCACCGTCACGGGCGAGGTGACCGGCTTCCTCGGCGAGGCATTCGGTGCCGTCACCACGGTGACCACCGCCGGTGCCGCGCCCGCGCTGTTGCGTCGCCTGGCGGAGCTGTGCGAGCGCCGGCGCGTCACCGCCGTTCGGGACCGGGTGGCGGGACAGCTGCTGTCGGCCGTCGGCGCCGCGGCCGGTGACGTCGCCCTGGGTGCCGGGCTGTTGGCGGCCGCACTCGTCGTCGGCGCCGACCTGACCGCGGGGCAGGTGGCGCTGCTGGCCGCGTACGCCCAGCTGCTGGCGGGTGTGCCGCGTCACTGGGCCGGCTGGCTCACCGTCCGCCGACACGCGGACGTGTCCGTCGAACGGTTGCGTGGCGCCGTCGCCGACCGCGACGTCGGCCACCTGATCGCGCCGATCGGGCCGGTCCCGCTGATGCCACCGCCCGTCGAGCGGCATCCGCTGCCGCCGGCGCCGCGCGCGCCGCGCCTGCAGCTGGTGGGCCTGGTCACGCAGACGCCTGACGGCCAGCGCCTCGGGCCGATCGACCTCGACGTGCCGGCCGGCGGGTTCGCCGTGGTCACCGGACACGTCGCCGCGGGCAAGACCACCCTGGTACGGGCGGTCCTCGGCCTCGCGCCGCTGCTCGAGGGAGAGATCCGGTGGGACGGCGAGGTCGTCGACCCCTCGCGGTGGATGACGCCGCCACGTGCGGCCTACGTCGCGCAGGTGCCCACGCTGTTCAGCGAGGCCCTCGACGACAACCTGCGGCTTGGCTGGGACGTGGCCGAGGCCGACGTGCACGCGGCGCTCGACGCTGCTGCCGCCCGCGAACTCGTCGGCGAACTCGAGTACGGCCTCGACACGCGACTGGGCCCGCGCGGTGTGCGACTGTCGGGGGGACAGGCCCACCGGGTCGCGGCCGCACGGGCCCTGGTCGCCGGATCGGCGTTGGTGGTCGCCGACGACCTGTCCGCGGCGCTCGACGCCGAGACCGAGGCGACGCTGCTCGACCGCATCCTGGGCGACCGCAGCCGCACGATGCTGGTGGTCTCGCACCGCCCGTCCGTTATCGAACGGGCCGACGTCGTCCTCGACCTCGACGCCTGACGGCGACTATGCGTCGATCCTGTCAGCGACTATGCGTCGACACCGTGCCGCTTCGCGTTGGCCACGATCGCGTCACGCAGCCAGACCGCGAGGCCCTCGCGCTGCCTGTCGTAGTTCGCCTTGAACCGCGGGTCGTCGACGTACATCTGCCCGAGGTTGACGTGCATGGCGTGCGGGCAGTCGTAGAACCACTCGTGGATCTGCAGGCGGGCGCGTTCGGCGAGGTCCATGGCGCGCTCGTCGTCCGGGGCGATGCCGGCGTCCAGCGCGGCGACCATGTCGGTGCCGAGCGTCTCCTGCTCGTTCTTGAACCGCAGCCAGTCGGCCTTGGTGTAGCTCGAGGTCCGTTGCCGCGACTGGCGCCAGGCGTCGGTCTCACCCCAACGCTGCTCGGCCTCCTCGGCGTGTTCGCCGGGGTCGAAGTCGCCGAAGACCTCGAACATCTCGTCCGGGTCGAGGTTGATTCCCATCTTTCGTGCCTCCATCGTGCGTTCGAGGACGGTGACGAGCCGCTCGAGCCGTTCGATCCGGTCCTGCAGGGCGTCGCGCTGGCGGGCCAGGTGCGACAACGGGTCCTCGTCACCGTCGAGCAACCCGGCGATGTCTTCCAGCGGCAGGTCGAGTTCGCGGTAGAACAGGATCCGCTGCAGGCGGTCGAGGTCGGGCGGTTCGTAGCCGCGCCGCCCCGATCCGGTCCGCCGGCTCGGGGAGAGCAGGCCGATGGCGTCGTAGTGGTGCAGCGTGCGGACCGTCACCCCGGCGAACCGGGCGACCTCGCCGATCGAGTAGCTCACCGGGGCTCGTCCCCTCCTCGTGTCGTGTGTCGTCCGGTCGGGCGACGTGGAGGACGCTACGACCTGACGTAACGTCAGGTTCAAGGGCCGGACCAGCAGACGTGCGTGGTGCGCTCAGGCCGGCACGTCGGCGCTGCGAGGGCGCGCCCGGGGTCGTCCACGGCAGGGTGTTCGCATGGCGCGCGAGGTTTGCACGGTTTACCCTTTGTCCGGACGACCGGCTCCGAACCCTGCGTTGACACTCCAGATCTCCGACTCCCTCAACCCGGAAGGATCCTTACGTGGTCCGCCCAGTCGTCGAACGCCGCGAGAAGCTCACCAACGACGAGATCGCGCGCTACAGCCGCCACCTGATCATCCCCGACGTCGGGATCGAGGGTCAGGAACGCCTCAAGGCGTCGAAGGTCCTGCTCGTGGGCACCGGCGGCCTCGGCGCGCCGCTCGCGCTCTACCTCGCCGCGGCGGGCGTGGGCACGATCGGCGTGGTGGACAACGACGTGGTCGACGCCTCGAACCTGCAGCGCCAGGTCATCCACACCACCTCGCGCATCGGCATGCGCAAGACCGAGTCGGCGAAGCACGCCATCCTCGACATCAACCCCAACGTCACGGTCAACACGCACGAGACCTACCTGACCAGTGACAACGCGCTCGAGATCATCGAGCCCTACGACCTCGTCATCGACGGCACCGACAACTTCCCGACCCGCTACCTCGTCAACGACGCCTGCGTGCTGCTCGGCAAGCCGAACGTGTACGGCTCGATCTTCCGGTTCGAGGGCCAGCTCAGCGTGTTCTGGGCCGAGGAAGGCCCCTGCTACCGCTGCATGTTCCCCGAACCGCCCCCGCCGGGCATGGTCCCCAACTGCGCCGAGGGCGGTGTGCTGGGCGTGATCCCGGGCATCATCGGTTCGTCGCAGGCCCTCGAGGGGATCAAGCTGTTGACCGGCATCGGCCAGCCGATGATCGGCCGGCTCGGCCTCTACGACGGGCTCGAGCAGTCGTGGATGTACGTCAAGGTCAACAAGGACCCCGACTGCCCGGTCTGCGGCCCGAACCCGACCGTGACGTCGCTGATCGACTACGAGGACTTCTGCGGCATGCCCGCCCACGACCGCGAGGTCGAGGTGGACGTGGCGACCGACCTCGAGATCCTGCCGTCGGAGTACGCCGAGATCGCCGAGAAGCCCGACGTCGTGCTGATCGACGTCCGCGAGCCCCACGAGTTCGAGATCAACCAGATCCCCGGTGCCGTGCTCATCCCCAAGGACGACCTACCCGGGCGGCTGATCGACCTCGACGAGACCAAGGAGTACGTCGTCCACTGCAAGTCGGGGGTCCGCTCGCTCGAGTCGACCCACCTGCTGCGCGGTGCCGGCTTCCGGGCCCGTTCCATGCGCGGCGGCATCAACGCCTACGCCCGCCAGGTCGACGACTCCATCCCGGTCTACTGACGGTCAACCGGCACGGTCGTACGCCTGCCGGAGCCAGCCTGCGACCGCCGTGTCGACCTCGGTCGCATCGTGCAGGTACAGGCGGTGCGAGCACATGCCCGAGGCCTCCTCGATACGGGCGTCGGCGGGGGTCCCGGGCAGGTTGAGGCCGAGTTCGGCCCGCTTCGACGAGACGGGTCTGAGCACGGCGAACTGCTTGCGCCGGCGCAGGCTCACGCCCGTCTTCTGCACCACCACCTCGACGTCGTCACCGAGCGACCGTGCGAGCTCGACGAGTCGGTCGTGGATCGCCCGCAGGTGAACCTTCGCGCCCGCGTACTGGGCGGCGAGGAGGTCGTCGCTTCGCGCAGGCCCGCCGGCGAGCAGCTCGCGTGCCTTCGTCGCGAGCAGGTTCGCGTTTCCGTGACCCATCCCGTGCTCGGCCTTGAGCAACGCGATGATCTGACCGTGCTTCTCGAGCCCACGGTCGCGGACGAGTTCGGCGACCCGCGTCGGCGTCAGGCCGTGGTCGCGTTCGATGTTGGCCAGTTGCGTCGCGACCTGCTGTTCCGGCGTGGCCATCCGCGTCCTCCTGTTCCCGGACGGCCGGATACTCGCGCACGCCGACCGGCCAGGGCTTGGACGATTCGCGCACGGCTGCGGGCTCACGGTTCCGGCACGAACCCCGCGGAACCGGCGTCGTCGTCGAGCGGGCCGTACAGGCGCTGCGCCGCGAGGTACGCGCTGGGGGTGACGCCGGTGTGGCGACGGAAGTCGCGGATCAGGTGTGACTGGTCGTACCACCCGAGTTCGGCCGCACGCCCGCCCCAGTCGACGCTGCCGCGGCCGTCGATGTCCTCGAGCAGGCGACGGACCCGGAGCAGCCGCGCGAGCACTCGCGGACTGAGTCCGACGACGCGGGCAAAGTCGCGACCGAGCTGGGCCGGCGACACGCCGACCGCCGCGGCGACCGCGCTGACCGGCCGCGTGGGTTGCGCCTCGAGCAGCGCCACCGCGCGCTCGCACCGCTCCAGGCCCGGCACGGCGAGGTCGAGGTTCGCGTCGAGATGATCGACCACCAGGTCCAGGCGCTGTTCCGGATCGGTGTCGGACAACAGCCGGTCCCGGAGTCGTCGCGCCGGTCGCCACGCCGGCAACAGCGGATCCACACTGCGGCGGTGCGCGGCCGGTGTCACGCCGAGCGCGGGACCGGCTCCGACGGGGGTGGTGACCACGACGACCACGTGGGTCTCGCCCAGCGGTTCGTTCACGATCGGGCGGTCGTGGGGCCCGATGAGCAGGCCGGTGGTGCTCGCAAGGCTGCGCCCGGCACCGTCGTCTGCGATCTGCCGGATCGGGTCGCCGAGGATGATCACGGCGACCGTGGAGCCGGTCGGTGCGATCCGCTCACGGGCATAGGGCACCGTCCCGCGGACGTGCCAGACGCCCTCGACCGCGCGGGCCAGCGGACCGGTGGGCGTACGAACCCGGACGTCGAAGTCGAGTGGAGCCGGCATGGCGCGACGCTAGCGCCGGTGTGCCTGGCGGCGACGGGCCGAAGCTGTGATCGGCCGATACCGGTGCGTACGCTGCGCGTGACGGCCCGAGCGGGCCGTCCTCGTGGGAGCAAGGGGAGACGTGCGACGTCACGCGCGCGGTTGGACGGTCGCCGGTGTGCTCGGACTCGGGCTGCTGCTCGGCGCCTGTTCGGGGGGTGACGACGTCGTTGGCGGCGACGCGGTCACCGTCGAGATGTTCGACAACTTCTTCGAACCCGAGGACGTGACCGTCGCACCCGGCACGACCGTGGTGTTCGAGAACCTCGGTCGCGTGCAGCACAACGCCATCGACGTCGACGGCACCTGGGAGGTCGACCTGATCGACCCGGAGGAACAGATCAGACTCACCTTCGACGAACCGGGCACCTACACCTACTACTGCAGCCTGCACGCGCCCGCGGACGCCTCGGGCGGCATGGTCGGCACCCTGACGGTCAGCGACGTCGCCGGTGCCTCGGACGGTGCGATCGACGTGGACGCGACGGCGACCGACGAGCGCATCGCCGCGGTCGAACCGGTCGAGCCGACCGGCAACGTGCTGGGGGTCCCCGGCGACTATCCCACGATCCAGACCGCCGTCGACGCCGCCGAACCCGGCGACCTCGTGCTGGTCGAGCCGGGCGTCTACCGCGAGCAGGTCAACATCACCACGCCCCAGATCGTGCTGCGTGGCACCGATCGCAACGAGGTGGTGGTCGACGGGCAGTTCGAGCGCGAGATGGGCGTGATGGCGACCGCCGACGGGGTCACCGTCGAGAACATGACCGTGCGTGACGTCACCAGCAACGGCTTCTACTGGGACGGCGTGACCGGCTACCGCGGCAGCTACCTGACCGCGATCAACTCGGGCACCTACGGCATCTACGCCTTCGACTCGGTGGACGGGGTCTTCGAGCACTCCTACGCGTCCGGATCGGCCGACGGCGGCTACTACGTCGGCCAGTGCGAGGACTGCCGCTCGATCCTCAACGAGGTCACCGCGGAGTGGAACGCCTTCGGGTTCTCGGGCACCAACGCGAGCAACTCGCTGTACCTGGTCAACTCGATCTGGCGCAACAACGGGGCCGGGATCGTGCCCAACACGCTCGACTCGCAGCGCTACGCCCCCTCGCGCGGGGCGACGATCGCGGGGAACCTCGTGGTCTCCAACGGCAACTTCGACGGGCCGGTGAACTCGGCGACCTGGCCGGCCTTCGGTCACGGCATCGTCCTGGCCGGCGGGGTCCACCACGAGATCCGCGACAACGTCGTGCTCGACCATCCCGGCTACGGCATCGCGTCGACCCCCAACCTGCACCGCAACTTCTGGATGCCGGGCGGCAGCGAGATCACCGGCAACCACGTGCGCGGATCGGGGCGGGCCGACATCGCCACGGTCGCACCGTCGCAGAACGGCGGTGACTGCTTCGCCGACAACGAGGTCGGTCGGTCGGCGCCCCGCATGCTGCAACAGGCGCGGCCCTGCGACGGCCTGGCGGTCCCCAGCATCGGCACCTATCGCGACACGCTGCTGATGGTGGGGCAACTCGGCCACTTCCCGGGCGAGCGCACGGCGCAGGACCTCGGCGACGTCCCCGAGCCCGGCGACCTCGAGCAGATGCCCGGCGGCGCCGATGCGCCCGTCGCACCGGCCGTGGACGTGTTCGCCACGTACGACGGCGTCGATCTCGACGCGATCGAGCGTCCGGCGGTGCCCGACGACGTCGAACTCGACCACGGTGACGAGACCCGACTCCTCGGGTTCACGTTGCGCGACCTGCGCGGCTGGCCGGCGTACTTCGTCGCCACCGGGTGGCTGCTGCCCATGCTGGCGCTGGTCGTGCTGGCGTTCCTCGCCGTCGGTGCCGTGCTCCGGAGTGTCACCGGTGCAGGAGGCAAGATGGTGTGGGTGCTGCTGGTGGCCGTCCCGACCCTGCTGGCGGTCGTGTTGGGGTGGCCGATTGCGTTCGTCGTGGCGCTGCTGGCGTCCGGTACGGCCATCCTGCGCACCCGCGAGATACCGGGGCGCCGACGGATCGGGATCGTCGCCACCGCGGTGGGGACGATCCTGGTGCTCACGCCGGCGCTGGTCGCCGTCGGGGCGCTGGCGGCAGGCGTGCTGTGAACGATCCGGCCCCCGACACCTCCGACAGCACCGGGACGTCCGGGCCTCGTGACGCCGCCGACCTGCCGCGGATGGACCGGCGCCGGCTGCTGCTGCGTGGCGGTGTCGGCGGCGCGCTGCTGCTCGGCGGCGCGGCGCTCGGGCGCGGCACCGCCCAGGGCCAGCCGCTCGATGACGGTGCCCAGGGGCACGCCGGCGAGGACTACGACGGGGCCGGCGCGGCGCACACCGGCACCACCCACGACGACCTCGAGCGGCTCGGGTTGGTGCGTGGTGGGTACGGGCACGGTCCGCAACCGCCGCGCGACCTCGACGACGCACTGATCGACGCCCTGACCCATCCGCCGGCGCCATCGAGCGGATCGGGCGAGATGTCGATCGCCGTGACCGAGACGCGCTGGCCGGTCGCCGAGGGTGCGGCGGTGGACGCCTGGGCCTATGGCGGACGGGTCCCGGGGCCGGTGCTGCGCATCACCGCGGGGGAGCGGCTGCGCGTCACCGTCGACAACCGGACCGGACGCGGCCACAACCTGCACCTGCACGGTAGCCACGACCCGCAGATGGACGGCTGGGAGCCGATCCCGCCCGGCGGCAGCTTCACCTACGACGTCGCGCCCGGCCCGGCGGGCCTGCATCCCTACCACTGTCATCTGGCGCCCTACGCCGAGCACCTCCGGCGCGGCCTGTACGGGCTGATGATCGTCGACCCGCCCGGCGGCCGCGAACCGGCGACCGAGGTGACCCTGGTGCTCAGCGGTTTCGACCTGACCGGGTCGGGCACCAACGACGTCTACGCGTTCAACGGGATCTGTGGCCTCTACGACCGTCATCCGATCGTCGTGCCGGCCGGCGAACTGGTGCGCGCGTACGTCGCGAACATGGTCGAGGGGGAGGCGGTCGGCAGCTTCCACCTGCACGCCCAGACCTTCGACGTCTACCGGACCGGGACCGGCGAGGCGCCACACGAGCACACCGACGTCGTCACCCTCGGGCAGGGCGAGCGGGCGATGCTCGAGTTCCGTCTGCCCGCCAAGGGCCGCTACATGTTCCACCCGCACCAGCACCACATGGTCGAACGCGGCGCGATGGGCTGGTTCACCGCCATCTGAGGAGGCAGCCGCACCGTCACTACCCGATCAGAAGCCTTCCCACAGCAGGCTCATGCCGGGAACGCGTGGCGTTCCACGGGCCCGCCGCTGTTGCGCCACTCGGGTAGCCCGTCCTCGAGCCTGACCGCGTGACGGCCACGGGCGGTCAGGGCCCGGACGGCGTCGTCGGCGTAGACGCAGTAGGGGCCGCGGCAGTAGGCGACGACGTCACGGTCGGCCGGTAGGTCGTCGAGCAGGTCGTCGATCCGATGTGGCGGGATGGAGATCGCCCCGGGGAGGTGGCCGGCGGCGTACTCGGCTTCGGGGCGGACATCGACCACGATCACCTCGCCGCGTTCGAGCCGTTCGAGTAGCTGGTCGCGGGTGATGACCTCGATGTCGGCGCGCTCGCCCAGGTAGTCATGGGCGAGCTCGTCGAGGTTCTCCACCTGGCTGACGGCGACCTTGCGCGTCACCCACCACAGCTCGAGTACGTCGTTCGAGGCGAGCTGGTAGTGGACGTGTGTGCCGCGGCGTCGGGTGGTCACCAGTCCCGCCCGGGCGAGGGTGCGCAGGTGGTGGGAGGTGTTGGCGATCGACTGGTCGATCTGGGTGGCGAGTTCCTCGACGGTGCGTTCGCCCTGGGAGAGCAGCTCGACGAGTTCGGCGCGCCGCCCCGAGGACAGCGCGCGCCCGATCGACGCGAAGGCGTCGAACAGCGCGTTCTTGGCCGCTCGCCGACGGTCTGGCGACATGCCCTCCCTTTCCCGTGCTGCTGGAGCGTAGCGCTTGTTCAAATGATGACTTGACAGCGGGACGCGTCGCGTGCAGCCTTCAATTCAAACAATCACTTGAATAGGAGCTGCGTGGACGTGATCCCCGTGGTGGACGAGGGACTGGGCAACAGCGCCTACGTCGTCGATCTCGGCGACGGTGGGGCGCTGGTGGTGGATCCCGAGCGCGACCCACGGCCCTACCTCGACCTGCTCGGGCGGAGGCATCTGGCGGTGCGGTTCGCGGTCGAGACGCACCTGCACGCCGATTTCGTGTCGGGCGGGCGGGAACTGGCCGGGATCGGCGCCGAGTTGCTGGCCCCGGTGGGCAGCGACCTGTCGTTCCCGCATCGGCCGCTGGAGGACGGCGCCGAACTCGAACTCGGCGGGTTGACGCTGGAGGTGATCGCGACCCCGGGGCACACGCCGGAGCACCTGGCCTACCTGCTGCGCGACGGTTCACGGCCGCTCGGGCTGTTCTCGGGAGGCACGCTGATGGCCGGCGGGGTCGCCCGACCGGACCTGTTGTCGCCGGAGCAGACCGAGCCGCTGGCCCGTGCGGCGTACCGGTCCATCACCGGGCGGCTGCTGGCTCTGCCCGACGACCTGCCGGTCTACCCCACGCACGGCGGCGGGTCGTTCTGCTCGGCCGCGTCCGGTGGCGAGCGCACGACCACGATCGGCCATGAACGGGCGACGAACCCGTTGCTGGCGGGCGACCCGGACGAGGACGCCTTCGTTGCCCGGCTGCTGGGCGGGCTGGGTACGTACCCGCCGTACTTCCTCGAGCTCCGCGACGTCAACCGTGCCGGGCCGGCGACGTACGGCCCACAGCCACCCGTGTTGCCGGGCCTCTCGCTCGATGAGGTCGACGCGGCGGTCGTCCACGGCGCACAGCTGGTGGACGTGCGGTCGGTCGACGCGTTCGCGGCGGGTCACGTCCCCGGGTCGGTGTCGATCCCGTGGCGTGCCCAGTTCGCCACCTGGCTGGGGTGGCTCGTCCCTCGTGACCAGCCGGTGGTGTTCATCGTCGACGACAGCGTCGACCGGACCGACCTCGTCTGGGCGGCCTACACGATCGGTTACGAGCAGCTCACCGGCGAGCTGGCCGGCGGCATCGCCGCCTGGCGGGCCGGCGGACGAAAGCTCTCCTCCACGCGGCTGGCCGGTCCGGGGGGCGCGAACGGCCGGCAGGTCGTCGACATCCGCCAGCGCAGCGAGTTCGCCGCGGGGCACGCCCCGGCGGCGCTGCACGTGGAACTGGGAAGTCTGACCGAGGACACCGAGACCATCCCCTCGGGGCCGGTGCTCGTCCACTGTGGTCACAGTCAGCGGGCGATGTCCGCGGCCAGCCTGCTGGAGCGGGCCGGGCACGACGACGTGGTCGTTCTGGTCGGCGGGCCCGCCGATCTCGGCCCACTGGAGGTGGACGCGTGAGCAAGCTCGGTGCACGCAGCCCCATCCAGCTGGGTCTGCGCGAGAACCTGCCGCAGTTCGTGCTGCTGGTCGCGGTCAACGCCCTGGTCGGGGGGATGGTCGGCCAGGAACGCACCGTGCTGCCGCTGTTGGCCGAGGACGAGTTCGGCATCGCCGGCTACACCGCGATGCTCAGTTTCATCATGGTGTTCGGGCTGACCAAGGCGGGCGTGAACTACTTCGCCGGCACCCTGTCGGACCGGTTCGGGCGCAAGCCGGTGCTGCTGGCCGGCTGGTTGTTCGCCGTCCCGGTCCCGCTGATCCTGATCTGGGCGCCCTCGTGGGGCTGGGTGATCTTCGCCAACGTCCTGCTGGGCGTGAACCAGGGTCTGGCCTGGTCGACCACCGTGATCATGAAGATCGACCTGGTCGGCCCGTTGCGGCGCGGCACGGCCATGGGCTTCAACGAAGCTGCCGGCTACGGCGCGGTCGCCTTCGCCGCGTGGGCCACCGGCGCGATCGCCGAGGCGTCGGGCCTGCGCCCCGGTCCGTTCCTCCTCGGCCTCGCCTTCGCCGCCGTGGGCCTTGGCCTGTCGGCGTTCTTCGTGCGCGAGACCGCCGGTCACGTCGAGCACGAGAAGGCCAACCACGTCGTCGGGGACGGCCACGAGGGGGATCTGTCCGCCCGGCAGGTCTTCGCGCTGGCGACCTTCCGCGACCGCAACCTGTCGGTGGCCTCCCGGGCCGGGCTGGTCAACAACCTCAACGAGGGCATGGCCTGGGGCCTGTTCCCGGTCTTCTTCGTGATGGGGGGACTCGACCTGGGCACCGTGGGGCTGCTGACCGCGATCGCTCCTGCCGTGTGGGGCGTCGGACAGTTGGGCACCGGCATGCTCTCGGACCGCATCGGCCGGAAGTGGCTGATCGCCGGCGGGCAGTTCACCGAGGCAGCCGGGTTGTTGGTGATCGCGCTGGGCGACGGTTTCGGGGTGTGGGCGGTCGGCAGCGCGATGTTCGGTGCCGGCACCGCGATGGCCTACCCGACGTTGATCGCCGCGGTCGGGGACGTCGCCCATCCGACCTGGCGCGGTGCCGCAGTCGGGGTCTACCGGCTGTGGCGCGACGTCGGCTTCGCCGTGGGTGCCCTGCTCGCCGGGGTGCTCGCCGACGCGTACTCGATCACGACCGCGATCGTGATCGTCGCGCTGATCACCGCCGCCAGTGGCACGGACGTGGCGATCCGCATGCGCGAGACGCTGAAGCGCGAGCCGGTCGACGCCGTCCCCGGTCCCACCTCGTGACCGGCACGCTGGACGCCGCCCGCTACGACGCCTGGTTCGACGCGCCGTGGGGGCGCTACGCATCCCAGGTCGAACGGCAGGCGCTCCTCGATGCCCTCGGGCCGCTCGACGGTCGGGAGCTGGTCGACATCGGCTGCGGCACGGGCCGGTTCACCGCCAGCCGGGTGAACGGTCCCTCGTCCGGGTCACGCGTCGGGGTGGCCGACTGGTGGTCGCCACCCTGAACCCTCGCAGTCCGTGGGGGCTGGCGCATCGGGTTGCACTCGACCAGCCACCCTGGACCGACGCGTGTCTGCGCAGCCGTCGCGAGCTGCGCGCACTCGTCGCCGGTCGCGGGGCGGTGCGACAGCACGCGGCCTTGTACGCCCCGGGTGCCGTGCCGGGACTCGGCACCTACGGGCCGGCGCTCGAACGCATCGGACGTCTGGCCCCCCCGCGGGGGCGTTCCAGATCGCCGTCGTCGACCTGTGACGCCGTCCGCGCACGGCACCCGAATCCGCGATACGCGGGGCTCGACTCGGCATACTGCCGCCGCGGGGGTGGCGAAGGTTCGGCTCTGGAGTCGTGCAGAGCCGTCATGGACGGTCGGCGAAGCACACGATGGGCTCTCACCTGATGCGCGGCTTCCTGGCCTGCGTCGCTGCCGCGACGGCGGTCTACGCGCTCGCGTCGGCGCCGACGGTTCGTGACCTCGCCTGGTTGGTCGTCGCCTGGGCCCCGGTCGTGGCCATCGGCGCGGGCATCCGCCTCCACCGGCCGTCCGCCCTGGGCCCCTGGGTAGTGACGGCCGTCGGGCTAGCCCTGGCGGCCGTCGGCTGGACGCTCTCGCCGACCTCGCAGGTGCTCGATCCCACGCACCAGGGCGGCGTCGGCGAGTTGTTCCACGTCGCCGGCACCCTCACGATCGCGGCTGCGGTGCTGTGGTTCGCGCGCCTCCAGACCCCCGACGACGACCGCGAGAGCATCGTCGACGGCTTCGTCGTCGCCGTCGCGCTCGTGACCGTGCTCTGGACCGTGATCGTCGATCCGGCGGCCCTCGGAGCCGGGGCGACCCTGGCCGAGCGGGTCGTGTACGTGGTCGCCCCGATCGTCCCGATCGGGGTGACGGCCGTGTGCATCCGCCTGCTGTTCGCCGCAGGCGGCCGGTTGACCTCGGCGCGGCTGCTCGGCGGTGCCTGGCTGTTGGCGGCGGTCGGCGCGACCGCGTGGATCCTGCTGCTCCAGTCCGGCTCCTTCGTCCCGGGCGGGTCGACCGAACTCACCTGGGCCGCGGCTCTCGCCTGTGCGGGGGCCAGTGCGCTCCACCCCTCGATGGTCCAGATGAGCGAGCGGACCACCGTCGCGCACCGGGCGGTCTCGACCGCACGGTTGCTGGTGCTCGGCATCGCGCTGGTCGCGACGCCGGCTGCGCTGGTCGCGGCGGTCGGCATCGACGACGTGCACGTCGGTGTCCCCGTGGCCGGCGCCGGACTGGTGGCCCTGCTCGTGTTGGGGCGTCTCGCCCGCCTGATCGACGAACGCGAAGTCGCCAGACACGACCTCGAGGTGCATGCCGCCCGGCAGGAGGTGGTCGCGGGCGTGGGCCAGGCCGCGCTCGGCAACGAGCCGACGTCGCGCCTGTACACCGACGCGGCGACCCTCGCGGACGAGGTGCTCGACGGCATCGCCGTCCGGATCGCGCCGCCGGATGCCGTGACCGCCGCCGACGAGACCGGCACCTTCGCGGTACCGATCCTGTCGGGGGAACAGCCGTGCGCCATGCTCGTGGCGACCCACGATCCGAGGCGCCCGCCCACTGCCGAGGAACGCGCCTTTCTCGTGTCCATTGGCGCCGTCCTGTCGGGCCTGACCGCTCGTCGCCACGCCGAGGACGACCTTCGACGGCGCGCCCTGTACGACGACCTGACCGGCCTGCCGAACCGGGCGCTGGTCCTCGAGCGACTCGGCCAGGCGGTCCGGCGCCGTGACCGGGGCCAGATCGGGGTGCTGTTCGTCGACCTCGATGGCTTCAAGCCGGTCAACGACGAGCACGGCCACGAGACCGGCGACGGGCTGCTCGCCGTGCTGGCCGCCCGCTTGCCCGAAGCCGTGCGCGCCGGCGACACGGTCGGACGCCTGGCCGGCGACGAGTTCGTCGTCGTCGCGCCCGACTGCGACCGCGAAGGACTGGCCGAGCTTGCCGCGCGCGTCGTCGCGATCGTGCAGGAGCCGGCCGAGATCGGCGACCTCGTGGTCTCGGTGACCGCCAGTGTGGGCGCGGCCCTCGCCGGGAGCGCCGATGCGGACGTGCGCGCGATCCTGCGCCACGCCGACGCGGCGATGTACACCGCCAAGGCCACTGGCGGCGGGTGCGTGTCGTTCGCGCCGGCGGCCGCCGCGCAGACGGGCTGACGCCGGCGCAGCGTCAGGCCAGCGCGTTGGGGCTGGGCCGCAGGCCGGCGGCGAGGAAACCGGTGATCGCCGGGACGGTGTGCTCGCGCTCGGTGCCGAGCAGCAGTTGGTGGCGGCCGCCGGGCACCACCTCGTCGGTCAACGACTCGGGGTCGACCAGACGGCGGATGGCGGCCGTGCTCGGCTCGGGCGGCACGATCGTGTCCGCGTCGCCGTGCAGGCGCAGGACCGGCAGCCGCAACCGCGGACCACGCCCGATCGCCTGCAGGCCCTCGTGCAGCGCGACAGCGGTTCGGATCGGCAACTCGCCGTGCCACACCAACGGGTCGGTGAGGAACCGGCCGCCGACCGCGGGGTCGCGGGAGAGGTCGCGGGCGGGGAACGGGTTGGTGTCGAGGCGGGGGTCGCCGCCGTGGGGTCCCGCCACCGTGCCCAGCAGCGGAGCGGCCAGCACCAGCGCGGCGAGGTTGGTCTGCAGGTGCTGGGCGAGTCGCACCGCCAGGGTCGCTCCGGTGCCGTGGCCGAGCACGACCAAGGGGACCTCGGGATGCCGGGCGCGGGCGAGGTGCAGCACCAGGCGCTGGTCGTCGACGGCGGTGTCGAGGTCGTCGAGCAGCCCGGGGGTGCCCTCGGATCGGCCGTGGCCGGCCTGGTCGAGCGCATAGACCTGGGCGGCGCCGGCGACCAGTGCCTCGGCCAGTGGCTCGTACATGCCGACGTGTTCACGCAGGCTGTGGCAGACCACCACGACCCGGTCGACCTCGTCCCCGCCCCAGCTCGCCAGGTGGCGCTCGCCGTCGATGCCCTGCAGTGTCTCGGCGCCACCCACGAGCATGTCGCCCCCCCGGGTCATCGACTGTGGTGGCGAAACGGTAGGTCGTCCGACCACGACGCGGTCCTGACCCAAAGGTCAGGACCGCGTCGGTCGAGCGTCAGACGTCGCCGGCGGTCACTCCTCGACGATGAAGGCGGTGACCATGCCGTACATGCCCTCGTCGGTCTCGGCGTGGGTCAGGATGTGGCAGTGGAAGACCCACGCGCCGACCTCCTCGGCCGTGACCAGCACCGAGTAGCGCTCACCCGGTGCGACGTTGACCGTGTCCGCCCAGTAGGGCTGGTCGAGCGGGAAGCCGTCCTTGGCCACGACGAGTTGCGGGAATCCGTGCAGGTGCATCGGGTGGCTCTGCAGGCCCTCGTTGTAGTAGTGCATCAGGATGTTGTCGCCCTTCTTCGCCACGATCGGTGCGGTGGCGGGGAAGGACTTCCCGTTGAGGCTCATCCCGATGTTCCCGGCGTCGTTGACCACCATCGGGAACTCCTGGTCGATGGTCAGGTCCTCCGGGAGGGTCCGACCACCGATGGTGGAGCCACCCTCCGGCAGCGGGACGTCACCGATCATGACCGTCCCCCACATGCCGTTCGGGATCTTGAACTGCGAGTGGTGGTGCGGGTGGTACATCGACACGTGCGACTCGGTCGCCGTGAACTCGTAGGTGAAGCTCTCACCTGGCGCGATGAGCTCCTGCGTCAAGGGGGCGACGCCGTCGAACTGGTTGTCGATCTTGATGCCGTGCCAGTGGACGTCGGTGCCGAGGGGCAACTCGTTGTTGACCACGACCGCCACCTTGTCGCCCACGTCAGCGCGGATCATCGGACCCGGGATCTGGCCGTTGTAGGACCAACCCTCGACGACCTTGCCGGGCGCGACCTCCCACTCGATGATCTCGGCGGTCAGTTCGAACTGCTTGGTGCCGTCCTCGAGGATGGTGGGCTCGAGCGGCTGGTTGCCGACGCCCTCGGTCTCGGCGGGGAACGCCATGATCGACTCGGTCATGACCTGGTCGAGGCCGTTCCAGTCGATGTCGGGGTTGCTGGCGCTGTGGGCGCCGTGACCGCCGGTGGCCGCCTCCGCGGGGGCGGCGGCCTCGCCCTCACCCAGGATGGTCAGCGTGCCGACCATGCCGCCGGACGCGTGACCTGCGACCTGGCACAGCACCTCGTAGGTGCCTGGCGCCAACGACGAGACGTCGAGCGTCGCGCTCTCGCCGGCGTTGAGCATGGGCGTGGCCAGATCGGTGTCGACGACGGCGAAGTCGTGCTGTGCCGCCCCGACGTTGCTGATCTGCAGCGAGCCGCCGGCGGCGATCTCGATGTCGCCCGGGGTGATGGCGAACTCGCTGAGCTCCACGGCCACCTCGGCCGGGGCGTCGCTGCTCGCGGCCGGGACGGCCACGGCAGCCGTGCCACCGCCTCGTGAAGCGGTGATCAGGGCACCGGCGCTGAGCACCAGGGCGATCAGCGCGACCACCGCAACGGCGATGGCACCAACCGTACGTTCCTCCGACATGACGTCTCTCCTCGACATCTGTCCGGCGACACGGGTGTCGCCGGACCCGGGGTCGTTCCCCGGGTCTCGTCGAGAGGAAGCGTCGGCGAGGACCCCGTCAGCGGGCAGGGCGGGGCGTCACCGCTTGGAAGGGACCTTCGGCCCTCCGGGTCTAGGGACCTTCAGTCGTGCGGAGGCGTCGACCCGTCACCTCGTCGGGGACGAGACGGACGATCACGTGGCGCAGCGTGGTGCCGGCGGCCCAGCTGTCGAGTTCGCCCGCGAAGCGGCGCGCCTCGTCGTCGCTGACCGGATGCGCCGTGCCGTGCACGAGCACGCTCCAGCCGACCGCACGCGACGGATCGTGGTCGTCGACCTCGAAGGCGACCTGACGGTCGAGCAGCAGCGCGTCGGTCTTGGCGCCGTGCAGCGCCCGGAACACGACCGTGTTGCCGTCGACGAGGTGGTTGACGGGCACGATGTGGGGCACGCCGCGATCGACGTAGGCGAGCCGTCCGAGCGGCCGGCTGCTGAGCAGGTGGAGACACTCCTCGAGCGACAACACCTCGAGGTCGTGACGGTCGGTGACGAGTTCCATGATCGGGCTCCCAGGCCGGCTTCGACGGGTGGCCGGCACCCGCGTGAAGCGTGCCACGCGGCCACCGCACGTTGCCAGGGCAGGCTGGCCCTAGCCCGTGGGACCTGCGGGCGGGCGGTCAGACCTCGCCGCGTTCGACCTGGGTGTAGAACACCGCCGCCTCGGTCCGCCGCTGCATGCCGAGCTTGGCGAGCAGGTTGGACACGTAGTTCTTGACCGTCTTCTCGGCCAGGTGCATCCGCTCGGCGATCTGCCGGTTGGTCAGCCCTTCGGCGATCAGCGACAGGATGCGACGTTCCTGCTCGGACAGCGACGTCAGACGGGGGTCCTCGGCGTCGCCCCGACGGAGTCGCTCGAGCACCTTGCCGGTCACGGACGGGTCGAGCAGCGAATCGCCCGCCGCCACCCGGCGGATCGCGTCGAGCAGGTCGGGCCCGCGCACGTCCTTGAGCAGGTAGCCGGCCGCCCCGGCCATGATGGCGTCGAACAGTGCCTCGTCGTCGCCGAACGAGGTCAGCATCAGACAGGCGATGCGGGGATCACGGGCCCGCACGTCGCGGCAGATCTCGACCCCGTTGCCGTCGGGGAGGCGGACGTCGAGGAGCGCGACATCGGGGGAGGTCTGGGCGATGCCGGCCAGTGCCATGCCCGCACTCGCGGCGTCGCCGACGACCTCGAGGTCGTCCTCGGCGTCGATGAGGTCCTTCAGCCCGCGTCGTACGACCTCGTGGTCGTCGACGAGGAAGACACGGACGATGTCGGCCACCAGTACTACTCCGGGGTGTCGGGGTGACAACACTAGTGGCTCCCCCCGGAGCCCACCTTGCCTAGGGTGTCGCGTCGCCGCCATCCGTGAAGGTACCCACAATGTCGTCGTCCTCCCCGCCGGGAAGTCGTGCCCTGGATCCACGCGCGCAGCAGATCCTGGACGCGGTTCTCGCGGTCACGATCGACCTCGACCTCGAGGCGGTCCTCGGAAGCGTCGTCGAGGCGGCCTGCGACCTCGTCGACGCCCAGTACGGCGCCCTCGGGGTCCTCACCGAGGACGGCGAGGGACTCTCCGCCTTCATCCACCGCGGTGTCGACGAGGAGACGGCGGCCCGGATCGGTCACCTGCCGGAAGGGCGCGGCGTGCTCGGGCTGTTGATCGAGCAGCCCGAACCGGTCCGCATGCCCGACATCACGGCGCATCCGCACTCGTACGGGTTCCCACCCGACCACCCACCGATGCACAGCTTCCTCGGCACGCCGATCCGCATCCGCGACCGGGTGTTCGGCAACCTCTACCTGGCCGAGAAGCGTGGCGGCGGCACGTTCACGCGGGAGGACGAGGACCTCGTCGTCGGGCTGGCCGCCGTGGCCGGGACCGCCATCGAGCACGCCCACCTCTACGACGAACTCAGCCAGCGTGAACGCTGGCGCGACGCCGTGCTCGAGGTCACGACCGCCGCGCTCTCCGGCGCGCCGCTGGTCGCGGTGCGCGAGTTGGTGGCGACCTACGGCCTCGGCCTGGTCGACGGGGACGCGGCCTGCGTGGTCGGACCCCACGAGGACGGGCTGTGGATCCTCGCCTCGGCCGGTGCCCGGGCGCCGATCCCCGGTTTCCTGCCCGTGACCGACGGCCCGGCCTGGGGGACCCTGCTCGAGGGCACGACCGTGCGGGGGACCCGCGGGCCGCTCTTCGGTGACCGGCCGGTGCTGTGGGTGCCGCTCAAGGTCGGCGACGAGGTGATCGCCGCGCTGGGCATCGCGCGCGACGAAGGGTTCTCCCACCGCGACGAGGCGCTGCTGGCGGGCTTCGCTGCCCAGGCGAGCCTGGTGCTGACCACGGAACGTGCCCGCGCCGAACTGCAGCGGATGTCGCTGGTCGAGGAGCGCGAGCGCATCGGCCGCGACCTGCACGACACCGTCATCCAGCGCCTGTTCGCCACCGGCCTGTCACTGCAGGCGACCCTCAAGCGGGCCGAGGGCCATCCCGAGGTGGTCGAGCGGCTCGAGCGTGCGGTCGACGAGATCGATGTCACGGTCAAGGAGATCCGCGCCACGATCTTCGCGCTGCAGTCCGATCCCAACAGCACCGGGGGTCTGCGCCACGCGGTGCTGCAGGTGGTCGACGAGTTGACCTCCGTGCTCCCGCGGACGCCGCGGGTCCGGTTCGACGGCCCCGTGGACACGACGGTGCCACCGGCGGTCGCCGAGCAGTTGCTGCCGGTGCTGCGTGAAGCGCTGACCAACGTCGCCAAGCACGCCGAAGCGAGCGACGTGGAGGTCGAGTTGACCGTCGAGTCCGGTGGCGTGGTGCTCATCGTCAGCGACGACGGCCGTGGGCTCCCGGCGACACCGGGCCGCGGCTTCGGGCGCAGGAACCTCGCCGAGCGCGCCGAACGGCTCGGCGGTGGGGTGGAGTGGTCGGCGCGCGAGGACGGCGCAGGGACCCGACTGCGGTGGCGGGTCCCGCTGGGGTGACGGGGCGCTACTGCGGTTGCATGGACAGGCCGGCCCGCTCCTGCAGGTTGGCGGCCAGGTCCTCGAGGAACCGCTCCAGGCTGCGCTGGGCCACCCGGCCCATCGCGACCCCGTCGAGCGCGGCACCGACGCTGCCGCCGGGCGGCACGTAGCGGCCATCGAGGATCAGCGTGATCCGACCGGCCTTGGTGGGCCCCGGGAGGGAATCCGGCTTGGTGGGCCCCGGGTGAGGACCCGGCTCCAGCACATGCAGGCCGAGTTCGCCGTCGAAGGCCGGCAGCAGGCGGTCGGTGCGGCCAGGACCCTCGTCGTCGTTCAGCGGGTCCCAGCGCAGGGACCGCCAGTGGGTGGCACCGACGACCCAGGGCTCACCGACCCGAACCAGGACGCTGCGCGACATTCCGCCCGCCCGCACGGTCGACGTCAGCCCACGTTCGCCGAGGCGGCCCTCGGGCAGCCAACGCATCGGCTCGTTGCGGAACGCCGCAAGCGTCGCTGCCGGATCACCCGGCACGGGCAGGAAAATTCGGATCGTGCGCTCCATCAGGACCACCTCCACGTCCCTAACCGTACGGCCGGCACCGGAACACCGATCAGGGCTCAAGGTCCCCAGAAATGGGACCTCTGGCCGGGCGGCCACGGGCAGGACGGTGACGCGCCACGCGACGGGTCGTCGGCCGGCTCAGCCGGTGTTGCGCTGCCCGGCGGCGATGCCGTTGGTGGCCACCAGCACGGCCTCACGCAGCGTGGCGTCCGTCGCCTCGTCGTGTTCGTCGCGCAGCCGGTGCAGCAACGCGACCTGGACACCGTGGAGCGGATCGAGGTAGGGGTCGCGCAGGCGGAGCACGGCCGCGAGGTCGGGATCGTGCCCGATCAGGGTCTCGTGGCCGCGGATGCGCAGCAGGGCCGACACGGTGCGCTGGTACTCCTCGCGCAGCCGCGGGAACACCGTCTCGCGCGTGTGTGGTCGTGCCAGGCCGGCATAGGACGCGGCGATGCGCAGGTCCGCCTTCGCCAGCGCCATCTCGACGTTGTCGAGCATCGCCTGGAGCAGGGGGCTGCCGGCGACCAGGCTCTGCAGTTCCTCCCAGCGGTCCGGGTCGTCGCCCGCCCAGGCGTGCAGCGCGCTGCCCAGCCCGTACCAGGCCGGCAGGTGCACCCGGCACTGGGTCCAGGCGAACACCCAGGGGATCGCCCGGAGGTCCTCGATCCCCTTGCCCGCCTGACGCCGGGCCGGTCGCGACGCGATGTTGAGTTCGCCGATGGCATCCAGCGGGGTCGCCTCGTGCAGGTAGTCGACCAGTTCCGGCGTGTCGTGGACGAGGTCGCGGTAGGCCTCGCGGGCGAGGCCGGCCAGTTCGTCGAGCACCTCGTCGGTGCGCGGGTCGGTGGTCGGCGGCCGGTCGGGCGCGGCCGTCAGCAGCACCGCGTGCAGGATTTGTTCGACATGCCGGTGTGCGAGCACCGGATCGCGGTAGCGGGCCGCGATGATCTCGCCCTGCTCGGTCAGCTTGAGGCGCCCGCGGACGGCCTCGGGTGGTTGCGCCCGGATCGCGGCGTTCGCCGGCCCGCCGCCGCGTCCGATGCTGCCGCCGCGGCCGTGGAAGATGGTCAGCTTCACGCCGTGCGCGTCGGCCACCCGGACCAGTTCGCGTTGGGCGCGGTGGAGCTGCCAGGTCGCGGCGAGGTAGCCGGCGTCCTTGTTCGAGTCGCTGTAGCCGATCATCAACTGCTGGTGCTCGCCCCGGCGACGCACGTGCTCGCGGTAGGGCGGGCAGGTGAGCAGTTCCTCGAGCACCTGTGGTGCACGGATGAGGTCGTCGACGGTCTCGAACAGCGGCACGACGTCCAGCCCGCCGTCGCAGCCGGCGTCGCGGGCCATCACGAGCACGGACAGGACGTCGGAGACCTGCTCGGTCATCGAGATGATGTAGGTGTCGATGGCGCGGTCGCCGAGCCGCTCGTGTGCGCGGCGGATGACCCGGAACACCTCGAGCGTCTCGTCGGTCTCGTCGTCGAAGTCGAGCACGGCGGGGGTCAGCGGTCGGGACGATTCGAGTTCGCGCGTGAGCAGCGCGACCCGTTCGGCCTCGGGCAGCCCCTCGAACGCCTCGGCCTCGTCGTACCTGCGCAGCACGCTCGTGAGCGCGGCCGCATGACGGCGCGCGTGCTGGCGGACGTCGAGGGTGACCAGGTGGAAGCCGAACACTTCCGCCTGGATCTGCAACGAACGCAGCCGGCCGTCGGCGATCAGTTCGGCGCCGACCGAGCGCAGGCTGTCGCGCAGGAGTTGCAGGTCGGCCACGAGCGTGTCCGCGTCGGCGTACGCCCGCTCGTCCACCTCGGGATCGCGCCGCCACGGACGCGCGGCGAGCCGCTCGGTGTGCAGCAGGACCTGGTAGACGAGAGCGAGGAACTGGCGGTGCGGCTGCGAGGGATAGCGCCGCTCGACGTCGGCGGCCTCGGACGGCAGCAGCCGGCGCAACTCGTCGAGTCGCGCGGCCAGCGGCTCGCTGGTGCCCCGGCTCGCGCTGACCGACAGGTGGGCGTGCAGACGGTCGATGCTCCGGCGCAGCAGCTTGAGCGCCATCAGTTGGTGCTCGCGCAGCGTCTGCTCGGTGACCTCCGGGGTCACCTTGGGGTTGCCGTCGCGGTCGCCGCCGATCCACGACCCGAGGCGCAGGAAGTCGTCGACGACCACGGTCTCGCCGGGATACACGGCATCGAACGCGTCGCGCAGGTCGCGGTGCAACCGGGGGACCAGGTCGAACAGGACCGACTCGATCCAGTAGAGCCCGTTGCGGACCTCGTCGATCACCGACGGCGGGCGAACCCGCGTCTCGTCGGTGAGCCACATCGACGCCACCTCCTCGGCGAGGTAGCGCTGCAGATGGGCGCGATGCTCCGGCGTGACCGTCTCGGCGTCGAGTTCGGTCAGCGCCCGGGCGATCCGTCCGAGCTTGGTCAGGGTCGTGCGTCGCTTGGACTCGGTCGGGTGCGCGGTCAGCACCGGCCGCACGTGCACCTCGCCGATGGCCGTCGCGGCCTGCTGCGCGTCGAGACCCCACTCGCGCAGGGTGTGGACCGCCGCGAGCAGGGTCTCGCTGTGGGGGACACCGGCCTCGCCCGCCCGCACACGGTCCACCGTCAACTGGCGGATCATCGCCTGGTCCTCGGCGAGGTTGATCAGGCGGAACCAGGCCGCGAACGCGCTGACCACGACGAAGGCGTCGTCGGGGGAGATCCCCGCCAGCAGGTCGGTGAGGGCCGGTCCGGCGTCGTCGTCGCCACGGTTGTGGGCGACCGAGAGGGCGCGGACCTGTTCGACGAGGTGGAAGCGGTCCTGCCCCTCGATCGCCGCGATCGTGCGGCCGAGGAGGTCGCCGAGTAGCCGTACCTGGGCGCTGGTGGCCTCGCGGTCCATGGTGCTCCGTGCGGGAGGGGGTGGGTGGACGCGAGGCTAGTGAGCAGGGCGGCTACCGTCGGCCGGGTAGCGAACGGGTCCGCAGGCGCGGACCGTCTCGTCAAGGAGTGCGCGTGGTGCCCGCCGTGCCGCCCATCATCGACACCGCCGGCCTCGCGGCGCTGCGGGCGAGCCACGAGGTCGTGCTGGCCGACGTCCGCTGGTCGCTGGACGGCAGCCACGGCCTCGATACCTACCTCGAGGGCCACCTGCCGGGTGCGGTCTTCGTCGACCTCGACGGGGTGCTGTCCGGCCCGGGGGCGCCGACCGACGGCCGGCACCCGCTGCCGACGCCGGACGCCTTCGCGGCCGGCCTCGGCCGGCTCGGCATCGGCCACGAGCAGGTCGTGGTCGCCTACGACCAGGCGGGCGGCGGCAGCGCCGGACGCCTCGTGTGGCTGCTGCGGATCATCGGACAACCGGCGGCCCTGCTGTCGGGCGGCCTGGCCGCCTGGCCCGGCGACCTCGAGTCGGGACCCGTCGTCCGAACCCCCGTCCGACGGCGCAGCGTGCCCTGGCCGTCCGCGCGCTTCGTGGGCGCCGACGAGGTCGCGCGCCTGGCCAACGACCCGTCCGCGGTCGTCGTCGACGCCCGCGCACCCGAGCGCTACCGCGGCGAGGTCGAACCGATCGATCCGCGCCGCGGTCACGTGCCGGGTGCGGTCAACCTGCCGCTGACCGACAACCTCGCCGCCGACGAGACGCTGTTGGCGGACGAGGAACTGCGGCGGCTGTGGGCTCCCACCGGCGCGCTCGATGCGGAACAGGTCGTGGCGTATTGCGGATCCGGCGTGAACGCGGTCCTCGACCTGCTCGTGCTGGAGCGGCTCGGCGTCGAGGGCCGGCTGTTCGCCGGCTCGTGGTCGGGCTGGTCCGCGGACCCCACCCGGCCCGTTGCCACCGGCGACGCGCCCGGTTAGGGGGCCAGCTTGCTCACGCTCTACTACGACTATCCCTCGGCGGCGAGCGTCGTCGCCGTGCTCCGCCTGCAGAAGCTGGCCGACGAGGGGGTCCCGGTCGCGTTCGAGGGCTTCGACCCCCTCGGCCTGGACGCCGCCCTGCCCTTCACGCTCGACCTGTACGAGGACCTCGAACGCCACGGGGCGCAGGCGGCCCGGCTCGGGCTGCCCCTGACGCGCCCGGCCCTGCGGCCACCGACCCTCGCCGCGCACCTGGTCGGTCGGCTGGCCTCGGACCACGGGCTCGGGGCCGCCTGGCGCGGGCGGTGCCTGCGCGCGTACTGGCAGCAGGGCGCCGACCTGGCCGACCCGGAAGTGCTGACCGACCTCGGCGTCGACGCCGGCCTCGACGACGCCGAGGTGCGCGACGCGCTGGCCGACCGGGCCGTACGGCTGCAGTTGCGCCAGCGGATGGTGACGCTTCGCGCCCGTGGCGTGGGGGGCGTGCCGGTCCTCGAGGTGGCTGGGGGCACGATGGTCTCGCCCGACCTCCCCGACGCCGACCTGCGGGCGCTCGCCGGGCTGTGAACGGCGGTGGCTGGGGACGGCGCCACGGCCATGTCACGGCCAGGCCGTAGCCTCGTCCCACAGCGACGCCGCGGGGAGGCACGGATGGCAGCCGATGACGGGCCGGCCCTGCCGGGCACCGAGCCGAGGCGACGGCTGCTCGAGGACCTGCTCGCCTGGGGCGCCCCACGTCCCGCCGACGACCCCGGACTCGTCGCGACCCTGCGCGCGGAACTCGAGGCCGGTCTGGCGACCCTCGGCGACGGGCTGACCGCCGCCGCAGCCGGTGCCCGGCAGGGCCGGCTACTGGTCTCCAAGAGCGGGCTCGACCGGCTCGCCTGCGACGGTTGGCAGCGCGACCCCAAGCCCTACACCCACTCGTGGCCGAACGCCCGCGGCACGCTGACCCACCTCGCGGTCGAACAGGACTGGCACGAGCAACGCGCGGACGCGCCGACGGCCGTGGTGGACCGCGTGTGGCGGGCCGAGGCCACCCGCCGTCCGGGGGATCCGGCGTCGCTGTCGTGGTGGCTCAACCATCTTTCGGGCGACGACGCGACGCAGCTCCGCGACCAGGTCAGCGGCCTGCTCGCCGACTTCCGCGAGGTGTGGCCCCTGCTGCCCGCCCACGCCGTGCAGGCCCGGGTCGAACGGCCGGTCGAGGTGCCCCTCGCCGACGGCCGGGTCGTGCTGCGTGGGGTTCCCGACCTCGTCCTGCTCAGCCCGCGGCGCGACGATCGTGCCCGCACCCTGGTCGTCGACCTCAAGACCGGTGTGCCCCGACCCGAGCACGACCGGCACGAGTTGCGCTTCTACGCGCTGCTCGTCGCGCTCGCCGGGGGCCGCCTGCCGTTCCGTTGGGCCACCTACTACGTGGCCGAGGGCCGCGCCGAGGTCGAGTCGCTCCGTGCCGACACCCTTCACGCGACCGTCCGACGGGTGATCGACGGGGTTGCGCAGCTCGTGCGGGTGCGCGACGAGTCGACCGACGAGCGGCTACGCGGCGGCTCGTGGTGCCGCTTCTGCGCACGCGAGGACGACTGCGAGGTGGGCGCCGATGCCCGGCGTCTGCAGGCCGTGTCACAGCCCACCGGCATGCTGGCCCCGTGACCGACCTTCGATCCTCCCGCGTACCCGCGGCGCCACCCATCGGCGCCGCGCTCCGTGCCTTCCGCACGCCGGTTCGTGGCCACGCGTTCGCGGCCCGCCCCGACGACCAGGGGGTGCTGCACCCGGGCCAGCCGGTGCAGTTGCGGCGCGAGGCGGACAACCCGGCCGACCCGCTGGCGGTGGCACTGTGGTGCGGCACCTGGCGGATCGGCTACCTCGACCGGCAGGTCGCGGCGCGACTCGCGCCACGGCTCGACGCCGGTCTGCGTGTCGAGGCGCGCATCGACGGCTGGGTCGCCGAGCCTCGTGGCCGCTGGCGGCGGCCCATGGTCCTGGTGCAGCCGGGTACCGCGGACACGCCGGCGGCACCCGTCGCACGGCGGCCCCGGCCCACCGGTCACGGCGACAGCCGTCGTGACGGATCTGGCCTGTGGGGGCGGCCCCCGGGTGTCACGGTGCGCGCCGTCCGCTGATGCGCGGACCGCGTGGCATCGGTCGGCGGCAGCGGCCCGTAGGCTGCGCCGGCCGGGGACCCGGCGTTGGAGGGACAGCGAGCGATGGAACCGCGTCAGCGCACGGGTCGGCTCCTCTTCGGCGGTGCGGCCATGGGGGCGACGGGCTACTTCGCCGGCCTGGCCGCAGCGCCGCTCGCCGCCGAGGACCTCACCGGCGCCGTCACCTGGAGCGGGCTGCCCGGGGCGATGGGCATCGTCGGCACCGCGCTCGGCGCCACCCTGGTCACCGGCCTGCTGCACCGGGTCGGCCGGCGCAACGGTCTGACCGCGGGCTACGCCATCGCCGTGGTAGGCGCCGCCCTGGCCGTGCTGGCGATGCGAGCCGGCGCGTTCGGGCTGCTGCTGGTCGGCACCCTGCTCTTCGGTGTCGGTCATGCCGCCAACCAGTTGACCCGCTACGTCGTCGCCGAACTGCACGAGGTCGCCCGCCGTGGCCGTGCCCTCGGCTGGATCGTGTGGGCCGGCACGATCGGGGGCGTGATCGGTCCGAACCTGCTCGCGCCGGCCGGTCGTGCGGCCGAGGGCGCGGGCATGCCGGTCCTGGCCGGGCCCTACGTCGTCGGCCTGATCGCGATGGCGGCCGTGGGCATCGCCTACCAGTTCGTGCTGCGCCCGGATCCCGGGACGCTCGCCGTGGCCGAGACGCTCGACGAGGCGCCGCCGGGGGACGGGCCGGCCGCATCGGCCTGGCGGCTTCCGACGGTGCGGGTGGCCATAGCGGTCATGGTCACCGGCCAGGTGGTGATGGTGTGGCTGATGTCGATGACGCCGGTGCACATCCGCGAGTCGGGCGGCGACCTCGGCCGTGTCGGCCTGATCCTGTCCGCGCACATCCTGGGCATGTACGCGCTGGCCCCGCTCGCGGGGTGGGTCGAGGACCGCTTCGGCAGCCTCACCGCGATCGCCGCCGCCCTGTCGACCCTCGCGCTGTCGGCGGTCCTCGCCGCGGTCAGCCCGGTGGGCGGCGTGGCCATGGGCGCGGCGCTGTTCCTGCTCGGGCTCGGTTGGTCGTTCGCCTTCGTCGCCGGCAGCACCATGCTCGCGCGCGGCGTCCCGGCGAGCGTCCGCGCCCGGGTCCAGGGACGTGTCGAGACGATCGTGTTCCTGGCCTCGGCCGCCGCCTCGCTGGCGGCCGGGCTGTTGCTCGACGCGCTCGGCTACGTCGGCCTGTGCCTCGTGGCGCTGCTCGCCCTGCTGCTGCCGGCCGTCTTCGTCGCGCGCTCGGGTCGCAGCCTCCGGCGGGGGACCGAGCCGGTCGCGGCGGCCTGAGCACGCCGGCTCGTCACTCCTCGTCCGGCGGGCACGGGGGACCGCGTTCGAGGATACGGGTCACCGGGTCGTAGACGGTGCGGATCGTCCGTTGTTCGCTGCCGCCCTCGAGCAGTTCCACCGTCCGGACCACCTCGACGGTGAAGCCCTGCGCCGCACCCTGGACCTCGACCTCCTCGCCGCACGGCACCTCGCCGTCGTCGTCGACCCGACGGATCGTGTCGGGGTCGCGGTAGTTGGTCGGGCTGCCGTGCTGGGCGCGCACGACGGTGGCGCGCGGTTGGCCGAACAGGGTCACCGTGATCGAGGAGTTGGTGTACGACGTGCGGACCACGATGGCGCCGGGGGTGTCGTTGGTGAACCGCACGTCGAGCACGGGGTACGACAGCGTCGCCTCGCGCCCCATCGGGTAGCGCGAGATGTACCAGGAGTGGGCCTTCCACTGGTCGAGCCGTACCCCGGCGAAGAAGGCCGCATTGAAGGTCGTGGTGCCGAACTGCGACACGCCGCCACCGCAGGTGTCGACCAACTCGCCCTGCACGATCGTGCCGGCCTCGACGTAGCCCTTCTCGCAGCGCCGTTCGCCCGACAGTTCGTTGATCGAGAACTGTTCGCCCGGCAGGACGACGTCGCCGTCGACCACGTCGGCGAGGCGCTGGATGTTCTGGACGCGGTCGCCGCCGGTGTAGTAGGTGGTGAAGGTGCCGATCACGTGGGTCGGTCGGAGCGCCTCGGCACGCTCGCGTGGCAGCTCGGGTTCGACGACGGCGAGTTCGAGCTCGGCCTCGCGCACGTTGTCGGTGAACAGTTGCGCCAACTGCTCGGCCGCCCGGTCCGCCTCGAAGCGGCTACCGGCGGTGCCGCCCTCCACCGACGTGGCCACCTCGACGGGGGCGAAGCTGGTCGTCCCCTGGTCGTCGAAACGCGACGGTGGCGTGCGGGGCACCACGAATGTCGGTTCGACCGGGTCGCGGTCGAACCGACGCACGGTGTCGCCGAGCACCTCGTCGATGGCATCCGGCGTGACCGTGATCGCCAGCGTCCGCGGGGCGTCCCCGTCGGGCAGTGGACGTGCTTCGACCGAGAGCAGGCGCGCGATGGTGGCGGGTTCCAGCGTCAGGGTCTCGCCGGCGCCGTTGAGCACCAGCGGCCCCGCGACGGCGGCACGGACCTGTTCGGCCACCCGGTCGACGTCGGCGTCGCTGACCGGCTGCGGGGTCGTGTCGACCGGGAGCGGCAGTTCGGCCGTCCCCGGGGTGCCGAGCGCGTCGGTGAGCGTCGCCGTCAACTCGTCGACGCGCACCTCGGCGCGACCGACGGCGTACTCGGAGCTGACGTCGAGGTCGTCGACGTCGACCGTGACGGCACCGTCGAACTCCTCGCGATCGACCTCGGTCACGATGTCGGCGATGCGCGACTCGACGGCCGCGGCGTCGAACTGCTCCTGCAGCGGGTACTCCCGCTCGGTCCACAGGGCGCGAACTCGTTCGAGCAGGTCACCGGGCAGGCCGGCCCGTCCCCGACGCGCGGCGGTCTGCACACTCTCGTCGACCGCCACCTCGAATGACACGTCCTCGGGCGCAATCACGAACTCGCGCTCCTCGAACGTGAACGTCACGGTGTCGGCGTGCCGCGCGTCGGCGACCGGCTGCAGCACCTCGGCGGCCTCGTCCGGGGTGAGCCCCCCGATCTCGACACCGGCGACCATGGTGTTCGGCAGGATCTCGCCGCGCTGGAACAACCACAACACGAGCAGTGCCAGCAGCATCGCGGCCGCGACGGCGGCAACGATGCCGCCGACGATCAGCGCAGGCTTGCGTTCGGCCATGCAGGTGGTGTCCCCGGGGAGAAGGCGAGCAGATGGTGCCCGACGACGGCCCCGGACACCGCTACCCAGCCTATCGCGGGGTCATGTCGGCCCGCCGGAGCCCGGCCGACCGGGTCACCGACGTGGGTGCTCGAAGTGCGTCGGCGGACCCGGTCAGCTAGCTTTGGTCCGCGTTCGCCGCTGTGCCGGGTCGTCGGGACGCTCGCTGTCGACCTCCCCCCGCAGTCGGCACCCCCTCCCACCTTGGCGGAAACCGGAAAGCGGCCTGCGCCCCGGAGGCACCAGTTGAGGTCTCGATCCCTGCGCGCCACGGCACTCGCCGTGGTCGTGATCCTCGTCGGACTCGTCGTACCAACGGTGGCGGGGGCGCAACAGGCCGAGGAACGCCAGCTCCAGGCCGCGCGTGACCGTCTCGACGAACTCAGCCGCGACATCAGTCAGGCCGAGTCGCGGGCGAGCGAGGCGGACGCCGAGTTGGCGGATGCCGACGCGCGCCTCGACGAGGTCGAGGCCGTCGTCAACGAGGTGGCCGCCGCGGTCGAGCGTCAGCAGGGGGCGGTCGCCGAGGCCGAACAGCGCCTGATCGAGGTCGAGCAGGAGGCCCAGGAGGTCGAGGCCGCGTTCGCCGACCGGGCCGCCCGGATGTTCAAGGAGGGCCCGAGCGTGCCCTTCCAGCTGCTGCTCGACTCCGAGGGGGCCGAGGCGGCGATGTCGCGTTCGTCCTACCTGCGCGTCATCACCCAGGCCGACCGGGTCACCATCGAGAGCCTCGAGGCGGCCGAGATCGCCGTGGCCGCCGAACGCCGACGGTTCGACGCCGAACGCGAGCGCCTCGAGGCCATGTTGGCCGAGCAGGAGGAACTGCTGGCCGAGGTGGCACAGCTGCGCGAGAGCCGGGCGCTGGCCGCCGCCGTGGCGCGCGACGACCTCGAACAGCTCGAACACGAGCACGACGAGCTCGAGGAGGAGTCCAACGAGCTGGCCGAGCTGATCAAGGAACGCCAGGCCGAGGCACGCCGCCAGGCGAAGGCCGCGGCGTCCTCGCAGACGGGCAGCGTGCGGATCTCGGCGCCGTCCTCGTCGGGCTACGCGTGGCCGATGTGCGCGCCGGTGACCTCCGAATACGGACCGCGCTGGGGCCGTCGGCACAGCGGCGTCGACCAGGGCGCGTCCACGGGGACCGCGATCGGCGCCAGCAAGGCGGGGACGGTCATCTTCGCCGGCCGGCAGGGCGGCTACGGCAACCTGACGCTGATCGACCACCACGACGGCGTCGTCACCGCCTACGCCCACCAGAGCTCGATCGCCGTCGGCGCCGGGCAGTCGGTCGCCCAGGGCCAGCGCATCGGCGCGGTCGGCAGCACCGGCAACTCGACCGGCCCGCACCTGCACTTCGAGACGCGGGTCAACGGCAGCCCGGTCAACCCCCGCCAGTACCTGCCGGGCAGCCCCTGCTGAGCCGGTACGCCGGGCCGCGCAGCCGGTGACCCGATCGACCGCGACGCGTAGGCTTCGCGACATGGGGAGCCAGCACGAGCGGTACGAGAAGCTGGCCGTCGGCCACGTGCTCGGCGGCCTCGACGCCACCGAGTCCAGCGACTTCCGCAGCCACCTGCTCGGCTGCCGTGACTGCCGGCTGCGGGTGGCCGAACTGCGCGACCTCGCCGCCGACCTTGCCGCGGCCGAACGCGACGAGCGCGCCCGTGCCCTGGTGCGCACCGAGGTGGCCCGTCGCGACGAGTCCGACGAGGAGCCCGCCCCGGGGTCCCGCCTGGGCATCAGGCACGTGACGCTCGCCGTGCTCGTCGTCATGGTGCTGGCGGTGGGGATGGGCTTCTGGAACCTCCACCTGCGCACGGCGGCCGCCGGGTACGCCCAGGCCGCCAGCTACCGGGGTGACACGCTACGGGTGCTCGCCGAGGGACAGGCTGTTGCAGCCGAGGTCGAGGGCGAGGTGGTCGCCCGCGTCGTGGTCGACGACGACGAGATCGGCTTCACGGTCAGCCGTCTGCCCGAACTGGCCGAGGGTGAGCGGCTCGAGGTCTGGCTGACGACCGCCGACGGTCCGGTGCGCGCCCTCGCTCCCGTCCAGGCCCGGCACGTGACCGAGGGCGACGTGGCCGGCCACCTCGACCGCGCGGGCGCAGAAGAACTGCTGATCACCCGCGAGCGGGGACCGGTCCGCGACACCCCGGGCAGCCAGGTGCTGGTACGCGCCGACCTCGACGCGCCGGTCTGATCGCCACGGCGCGCATCGGACCGATCAGTGACGGTCCTCGGGGTCCTCGTCGAAGTAGTCGAGCCGATCGATGGGGACCACCACCGCCGACAGCACGTTCATCAGGTGGGCGACGATCCGCTTGAGGTAGCGGTAGGCAAGCGCCCTGGCGACCGCCTCGGGACCCTGGTCCTCGCCGCGGACCAGGTGCGACACGCGGGCGTCGAAGTCGTCGAGTAGTTGGTCGCCGTGCATCAGCACCTCGCGGGCGCGCTCGGCGTCGCGCACCGCGAACACGTCGCCGGCCTCGGAGATCAGGCGTGAGATGTCGAACTGCAGGCCGGTCAGCGCCTCGGCGTCCGGTGCCGTCTCGAGACGCGCGCCGTCCGCGGCCAGATCGAACAGGTTCTTGGCGTAGTCGCCGATGCGTTCGACGTCCTTGACGATCGACATGTAGATCAGGATCGCCGGCGTGTCGATCGCGCCGTGCACGCTGGCGTGCACGACCAACTCGCGCCGGATCTCGCGCTCGGCCTCGTTCACCCGGTGGTCGGTCGCGCGCAGTTCCGCACCGACGCTGTGCGGAGCGGCGCCGCCGAGCAGGGTCGACATGGCGAGGTCGAAGGCATGCCGGTCGTCGCCGAACATCCGCTGCAGCGTCGCCTCGATCCGGTCGAGACGGTCGCTGCCGTCGTCACGCAGGAAGCCGAACGGCATGGTGAGCCCTTTCGTGAGCTACGGGATGAGGAAGACACCGAGGAGTGGCACGACCAGGAACAGTCCAGCGATGTAGGCGAGCACGACCGACCGACGTTTGACCGCCAGTTCGGCCAGACCCTCGGCGAGGCGCACCGGCAGCATCCGCAGCCGCGGGATCGGATACAGCAGGACCAGCGCCGTCACGTTGAACAGCGTATGGACCAGCGCAATGGTCAGCCCCTCGGGCCGCTGGACCGCCAGCGACGCGATCAGGGCGGTGATCGTGGTCCCGATGTTGGCGCCGACCGTGATGGGGAAGGCGTTGGGCACGGTCAGGATGCCCGCCGCGACCAGTGGCACCAGGATCGAGGTCGTGATCGACGACGACTGCACCGCGATCGTGACCGCGATGCCGACCACGATGCCCGCGGCGCCGCCGCCTCGGCCGACGAACCGGTTCATGGCCCGTTCGATGCGCCCGGCGACGAGCTCGCGCATGTTCCTCGTGATCAGACCCAGCGCGAGGAAGATCAGCGCCAGGCCGAGCGCGAGCATGACGACACCGGCGAAACGACCGCCGATGGGGTCACCGTCGAGCAGTCCCTCGACGAAGCCGATCGGCAGCTTGACGGCCGATCGGATCGGGCTGTCGCCGAGTTCGGACACCTCGCCGCCGCGCAGTCGCTCGGTCAACGCGGTCGCGGTGCGCGACAGGAACTTCGTCGCGAGTTCCAACGGCAGCAGGACCGCCACGGCGATCAGGTTGAAGAAGTCGTGCATGGTGGCGCCGGCGAAGCCGCGCCGGAACTCGTCCGAGCGGCGGATGTTGCCCAGCGCCGCCAAGGTGTTGGTCACGGTCGTGCCGATGTTGGCGCCCATGATCATCGGCACCGCGAGGGGCACGCCGAGCGTGCCCGCGCCGACCAGACCCACGATCGCGGAGGTGGACACCGACGAGGACTGCACCAGCACCGTGAACAGGATTCCGGCGAACAGGCCCGAGATCGGGTTTGCCACGTTGGTGAGCAGGCCCTCCTCGAAACCCTGACCGAGGCCGGCGATGCCCGACTCGAGCAGACCGATCCCGACCAGGAACACGTACAACAGCACCACCACGAGTGCAGCACGGGCCGGGGTCGGCATGCTGCGACGTCGTGTGGCACGCGGGGGAGACTCGGCCACGGAAGTTGTGCCTCGCAATCGCGAAGTCCTGGGCGGCGCGGAGCCTATCGGTCGCCACGCGGGCACCCGATCACCGGGTCGCCCGCCTCTCCTCCACAGGGGGCCGGGCGATGCCCCGGCGTGTCACACCCCGACCCTACGGTTCGACACATGACCTCGTCCGCTGCTCCGACCCGCGTTCGCCGTCGTCACGGTGGTCCTCGGGTGCGGCTGCATCCGGAGCACGAGTCGCGCTATGAACCGATCCGCCGGGCGATACGTGCGGCGATGCCCACGCTGGCGGCGGACGAGCGGGCCGGCTACGAGACCGGCGAGCCTGACGCGGGTGACGGGGTGCCGTTGCCGGAGGGTCCGGATCCGGAACCGGTGGGGGATCTGCGTGCGGCGGTCGCGGACGCGGCAGTGGCGATCGAGCGTGCCCATGCCATCGCGACCACCCACGGGGTGTCCGCGGGCGGTGAGCTGGCCGGGCTGGCCGAACTGCTCGCCGTGGTGGATCGCGCGCAGGCCACCGCGGTGGCGCTGGTCGATCGGATCGAGACGTCCGGGCTTGGCCGAGCGCAGGGCCGGGCTGCCGCTCGAATCGTGGTTGGCGCTCAAGACCAACGCGACGTTCGGTGACCGCCGGTTTCTGACCGGTGCCCGTGAGGTGTTGCGCCATATGCCCAACGTCCGTGCCGCGTTCGATGCCGGCGTGTTGGGCTGGGGTCAGGTGCGGGTGATCGTGTCCGAGGCGAGGCCGTTGACCGTCGGGTTGCGCCAGACGTTGGATGCCGGGCTTGCCGACCACGACGAGCTGG
>DATHUR010000087.1:0-8692 GCA_035462025.1 Egicoccus sp.
CTGACCACCGTGCTCGGCCTGGGCATCCTGTCCTACGCCTTCAGCGCCTTCGCCCTCGTCGTCGGCCTGGTCATGGTCGGCCTCGGCCTGGTCGTGCTCAAGCTGCGCAAGGTCGCACTCGCCTGACACAGCCACACGAAAGACACTCCGCCATGCGGCGGAGGGCGGAAGGGCCGGTGGGAAGCCACCGGCCCTTCCCCGTGTGCGGACGGCGGCTCAGGACGTCGAGTCGTCGAGGATCTGCAGGGTCTTGAGGTCGGCGTGGAACTCGAGGGCGAAGTCGCCGCCCTCGCGGCCGATGCCCGAGATGCGGCACCCCCCGAACGGGGCGGTCAGGTCGCGGACCAGGAACGTGTTGACCCACACGGTGCCGGCCCGGATCGCGCGTCCGACCCGCTCCGCCCGCTCGCGCGAGGTGGTGTACACGATGCCGGACAGCCCGTAGTCGGTCGAGTTGGCCAGCCGCACCGCGTCGTCGTCGCCGCCGAAGGTCTGGAAGGTCAGTACCGGACCGAACACCTCGCGCTGGACGATCTCGCTGTCGTTCGAGGCGGGCTCGATCAGCGTGGGCTCGTAGAACAGCCCCCCGCCCGCGTGGACGTGACCGCCGCGTACGACGCGATCGCCGGCGTCGCGGGCGCGCTGCACGAAACCGTCGACGTGGGCGAGGTGGTCGGGGTGGATCATCGGGGTGATCGTGGTGTCGTCGGCGCGGCTGTCGCCCAACACGTGCGTGTCCGCGTGGGCGTGGAAGCGCTCGAGGAAGTCGTCGCGGATCGACTCCTGCACCAGCAGGCGGGTCCCGGCCAGGCACACCTGTCCCGAGTCGTCGTACTGCCAGGCGGCCTTCTTCGCCGCGGCGTCGAGGTCGGCGTCGTCGAAGACGATCAGCGGACCCTTGCCACCCAGCTCGGCCGTGAACGGCACGATGTTCTCGGCGGCCGAACGACCGATGTGGCGGGCCGCCTCCGGTGAGCCGGTGAACGAGATACGCCGTACGCGGGGGTCGGCGACCAGCGCCGCGCCGACCTCCTCACCGATGCCCTGCACGACGTTGAGAACACCGGGGGGCAGTCCGGCCTCGTCCCACAGGTCGGCGAGGATCGACGCCGACAGCGGCGACCATTCGGCGGGCTTGAGGACGACGGTGTTGCCGGCGGCGAGCGCCGGCGCGATCTTCCAGGTCGAGAGCATCCAGGGCGCGTTCCACGGCGTGATGATCACGGCCGGGCCGGCGGGCATGCGGATCACCCGGTTCTGCGTGCCCTTCGAGGACCAGACCCGCTCCTCGTGCCCCGCGGCGAGATCGGCGTAGTTGCGGAAGTTCTCGGCTCCGCGGTGGACGAGGCGCTCGCGCAGGCTCTGCAGCCGCATGGCCATGTCGACGGTCTCGACCCGGGCGATGCGTTCGACGTCGGCGTCGATGGCGTCGGCAAGGCGGTGCAGGTGGTCCGCGCGTTCCTTCGGCGACAAGGCCGCCCAGGCGGGGAACGCCTCGGTGGCCGCGGCGACGGCCGCGTCCGCCGTGGCCGCGTCGCCCCGTGCGACGTCGGCCAACTTCCAGTCCCAGTCCAGGGGCGAGCGCACCTCGAAGGTCGTGCTGCTGCCGACCCGCCGCCCGCCGATGTAGTGCTCGGTCGAGACGGAGGTGCCCGCCACGTCCACCCGATGCTCGCTCACGCCGTGTGCCTTTCGTCCGATGGGTGCGCTGCGCTGCTCGCCCCGACCACCTGTACCGGCAGCGACGTCAACCCGTGGAAGTGGTGACTGGCCAGTCGACGCGCCTCGCCGGCCGGCCGCAGCGCGGGGACGCGATCGAGCAGGGCGCGGAAGACGATGCGCAGTTCGAGGCGTGCCAGGTGCGCGCCGAGGCAGAAGTGGGGGCCGCCACGACCGAACGTCGTGTGCGGATTCGGCGAGCGCGCCAGGTCGATCGCGTCGGCGTCGGCGAACACCGCCTCGTCGAAGTTCGCCGACCGGAACGACAGCAGCAGCGACTCACCCTCGCGGAGCGCGACGCCGTCGACGGTCGTGTCGGTCGTGACGGTACGCCGGTGCCAACTGATCGGCGTCGTCCAGCGCAGCAGTTCCTCGACCGCGGTGGCGTCCAGGCCGGGGTCACCGCGCCAGCGCTCGTAGATGGCGGGCCGCTCGAGCAGCGCGAGGACACCGAGCGAGAGCGCATGCCGGGTGGTCTCGTTGCCCGCGATGACCAGCAGCAGCCACATCGTGCGGTACTCGTCCTCGCTGAGCGGCTCGCCGTCGACGTCGGCCCGCAGCAGCCGGTCGGTCACGTCGTCGGTCGGGCGTGCCCGGCGCTCGACGGCCATCTCGGCGGCGATCGAGAACGCCTCGAGGGCAGCCGGATGCCCGAACGGCAGGCGGGCGAGCTCGGCCGGGTCGTGGCCGTCGAGGTCGGCATCGGACCCACCCGACACCATCCGGTTGCCGAGCGCCACGAGCGTGTCCGTGTACCGGTCGGGGACGCCGAGCAAGGCGCTGATCACCCGCAACGGCACGACCTGGGCCACCTCGGTGACGAAGTCGAACCGTTCGTGCCGCAGCGCCCGGCCCAGCACCTCCTGCGTGATGGCCAGCACCAGTTGCTCGTATCCGCGGACCGCGCGAGGCACGAAGGCCGGGTTGACCAGCGCGCGCAGTGCGGTGTGCCGCGGCGGGTCCTCCTCGAGCATGGTGCGCCGCGCCTCGAGTTGGTCCTCGTCGAGATGGTCGAGCACGACCACGCCCTGGCGGCTCGAGAACCGCTGCGGGTCGTGGCTGATCGTGACCAGGTCGGCGTGGCGTGTCACCAGGCGGAACGCGCCAGCCCCCGGGACGTCGATCTTCGCCAGGGGATCGTTCCGTCGCAGCCAGGCGAGCTCCGGATCCGGCGCGCGTCGCTGCCACGATGCCGCGTCGAGAATGGTCGAGACGTCCACGCCGGACCCCTAGTGGAATGGCAGGTACTCCTGCAGTTCCCAGTCGGTGACCGCGCTGGCGAATCGTTCCCATTCGGCGCGCTTGATGACGACGAAGTGGTCGACGAGGCCCTGGCCGACGGCCTCGACGAGTTCGGTGTCGTGCTCGAGAGCCTCGAGGGCGAGGCGGAGCGAGGCGGGGCAGTGTTCGGTGGCGTCGGTGGACTCGAGGCAGTCCTGGGTCTCGGCCGGCGGCGCGGACAGTTCCTGCTCGACGCCGAGGCGGGCGGCCTGCAGGACGGTGGCGGCGGCGAGGTGGAGGTTGGCCGAGCCGTCGGCCATGCGGTGTTCGAGGCGGAGACCGGCGCCCCGTTCGGGTGACACGCGGACGGTGGTGCCGCGGTGGTCGTAGCCCCAGTTGTTCCAGTAGCCCGACAACTGCCCCGGCCGCAGCCGCTTGTAGGCGTTCACGGTCGGCGCGAGCAGGGCGGTCATGCCGCGGTGGTGCGCCATCATGCCGCCGATGGCCTGGTGGGCGAGCTTCGACAGGCCGTCCTCGGCCGTTTCGTCGTTGAGCGCGTTGTCGCCGTTGACGTCCTCGAAGGACACGTTGACGTGCAGGCCGGACCCGCCGCGGTCGCCGAGTGGCTTGCCGAGGAAGGTCAGCAGCAGGCCGTGGCGGTGCGCGACCTCGCGTGCGAGGACCTTGAACAGAAACGCCTCGTCGCAGGCCTTCATGGCGTCGTCGTAGTGGAGGGTCAGTTCGAACTGCGGGATGTCGTACTCGGAGTTGATCGACTCGATCGGCAGGTCCGCGTCGGCGGCCTCGCGCATGATCTCGTCGAGCAGCCCGATCGGATCGACGGCGGTGCCGGTGCCGTAGACGTAGCCGCCTGGCGTCTCCCATGGCGTCCAGCCGCCGTCGCCGTCGGGCTGGAGGATGTAGGCCTCGAGTTCGATGCCGACCTTGGCCCGGTAGCCGAGGGCCTCCCAGGCATCGATGGCCCGGCGCAGCGCGTGTCGCGAGGACATCTCGACCGGTTCGTCGTGGAACCAGATGTCGGCGACCGCAACCGCGGTGTTGGGCTCCCACCCCTTGCGCACCTGGTCGAGGTCGAAGGTGGCGTGCAGGTCGGGCAGACCTTCGAGCATCCGCGTCCCGGGGGCCGGCGTCATCCCCCGGTCGTAGCCGAGCGCGAACAGCGCCATGCAGTGGTACGCGCCCCGATCGGCGTAGCGGATCGGCAGGTACTTGCCCCGGGCGAGCCCGAGGTGGTCGGGCCACAACACGCGGATGCGGTCGTAGGTGTCCATGCTGGATCTCTCTCCTGGCCCTGGGCGGCTCTCCTCCGCCAGGGCCCTCGTCTCTCTCCACACCGCGGCCGGTCGGACCGGCGCGGGACATCTCACCGAAGCGTCACCTCGACCGGGAGGTGCTTGATCCCGCTGATGAAGTTGGACCGCAGCCGCTCGACCGGACCGGCGACGCGCGCCGACGCGAGTCGCGGCAGCAGTTGTTGCATCGTCACCCGCATCTCGAGCCGTGCCAACCACTCGCCGATGCACCGGTGCGGGCCGCCGCGGCCGAAGGCGAGGTGTTCGTTGGGGTCGCGGGCGATGTCGAAGCGGAACGGCTCGGGGAACTGGGCCTCGTCGAAGTCGCCCGAGATCCACCACAGCACGACCTTGTCGCCGGCCTTGATGGTGCGCCCGTGCAGTTCGACGTCGTGGGTGGCCGTGCGCCGGAAGTGCATCGTCACCGACGACCAGCGCAGCATCTCCTCGACGGCGCTGCCCATGAGTTCTGGGTGCTCCTGCAGCCGCTCGAGTTGGTCGGGATGGTCGAGCAGGGCGAGCAGGCCGGCGGCCATCGAGTAGCGCGTGGTGTCGTTGCCGGCCGCGACCATCAGGGTGAAGAAGTTGTTGAACTCGAGGTCGGTGAGCGGCTCGCCGTCCATGGTCGGTGCGAGCATCTGGCTGACGACGTCGCCGGTCGGCGCGGCGCGACGCGCGTCGGCGAGCCGTTGGGCGTACTCGAACAACTCGATCCCCGAGGGGCTGCGGAACGGCATCAGGCGGAACTGTTCGGTGTCGGACTGGTCGACGACGTGCGCGGTGAACTCGGGGTCGGCGTTGCCGATCATGGCGTCGCCGTGGGCGACCAGCCAGTCGTAGTCCTCCTGCGGCGCGCCGAGCAGGCGCCCGAGCATCCGCAGTGGCAACTGCCTGGCGACGTCGACGGTGAAGTCGAACGCACCCTTGGGCAGCACCTCGTCGAGCAGTTCGGCGGCCAGCGCCCGGATCGCGTCCTCGTAGCTGGCCACCATGCGCCGCGTGAAACCGCCCTGCACCAGCCGGCGCAGCCGGGTGTGCTCGGGCGGGTCCATCTCCATCATGGTCTTGCGCGCCGCGAGCGCCTCGTCGTCCATCTCCTCGAGCCGGATGCCGCGGCTGGAGGTGAAGGTCTTGAAGTCGCGGTTGAGGTCGACGATGTCGCGGTAGCGGGTGATCGCCCAGAACCCGCGGCCACCGTCGTGCTCGTCCCACCAGCTGACGGGATCGTCGCGGCGGAGCCGTTCGAAGGTCCCGTGGGGCACGCCGGCCCGGTAGACGTCGGGGTCGGTGATGTCGAGCCAACGGTCTCCGAGCACCGTCGACGTCGGCGTGTCCGCCGTCGGCGTCGTCACGGCCGTCCTCCCCTCGCGCTCTCCCACGGGCGCGTCGGCGGCGGAACGTAGCAGAACCGTTCGGGGCCGAACAGTTAGACTGCGCGCGCCCGGGAGGAGACCATCCGTGCGCGCACTGTTCATCCAACACGATCCCGCATCGCAGCCGGGGCTGGTCGGCGCCGCTCTCGCCGAGCGGAGCTACGACCTGGAACTGCTGCCGATCGGCCGCTCGGTGCACGACCCGCGGTGGCACGGCGACTTCCCGGCCGCGGACGACTTCGACCTGCTCGTGCCACTCGGCGCGATCTGGTCGGTCTACGACCGTCGCGCGGTCGGGTCCTGGATCGATCGCGAACTCGACCTCCTGCGCGACGCCGACCGTGCCGGCGTGCCCGTGCTCGGCATCTGCTTCGGCGGGCAGGCGCTGGCCGCCGCCCACGGGGGCGAGGTGCGCGCGGCGTCGGCCACCGAGATCGGGTTCACGAAGATCGACACCGACGACCCCGACCTCGTTCCCGCCGGCCCGTGGATGCAGTGGCACAACGACGTCTTCACGGTGCCGGCCGGCGCCGTCGAGGTGGCACGCAACGACCTCGGCCCGCAGGCGTTCCGCCTGCGGCGCAACCTGGGCCTGCAGTTCCACCCGGAGGTCGACGCCGACATCGTGGCGGGCTGGCTCGACATGGGCGGTGAGGCAGCACACGCCGATCTCGCCGCGGCGACGGGCGCCGATCTCGACACGCTGCTGGCCGAGGCTCGCGCCCAGCGGGTGCGTTGCGAGCGTGACGTGGCCACGCTCGTCGACGGGTTCCTGCGCGAGGTGGCCGGCGTCTAGCCGGAACTCGTCACGAACTCGCGGACGCGGTCGACGACGTGCGCGACGTGGTGTCGACGGGTGCGGTGCGAGAGCACGGCCAGCCGGATCACGACCCGCCCGTCGAGCTGGGTGCTCGACAGCCAGGCCTGGCCCCCCGCGTTGACGTGCGCGAGCGCGGCGTCCTGGGCGGCGTCGTCGCCGGGCACGCGGAACCCGACGATGGACAGGTCCGGCGGCCCGCACGTGGTCACGCCCGGGATCGCCGCCAACGCTTCGTGGGCCCAGGCCGCCAGGTCGAGGGCGCCGTCGAGGGCGTCGACGAACGGCTGGAGGCCGTGGGTCTTGAGTGCCAGCCAGACCCGGGCCCCGCGCCAGTCACGGGTCAGCTCCGGGGTCAGTTCGGCGAAGTCGGGCAGCGAGCCGGCCTCGGACAGGTCACGCAGGTAGTCGGCGTCCTCGCCGAACGCGTCGGTGAGAGCCTTCCGGTCGCGGACCACGAGCGCGCCGGTGCCGAAGGGCAGGAACAGCGACTTGTGCGGGTCGAGCGTGATCGAGTCGGCGCGTTCGATGCCGGCGAGCCGCCGACGTCCGCGCGCGGTCAACTGGAAGAAGCCACCGTAGGCGGCGTCCACGTGGAGCCAGACACCGAGGTCGGCGGCGAGGTCGGCGAGGTCGGCGAGGGCGTCCACCGCGCCGGTGTTGGTGGTGCCGGCGGCCGCGACCACGGCGGTGGGCAGCAGGCCGTCGTGGCGGTCCTGCTTCACGAGCACCCGCAGGGCCTCGGTGTCGAGCCGGACGCCGTCGGCCGAGGGGCAGACGCGGACATGGGCCGGCAGGATGCCGATCGTGCGCGCGGCCTTACGGACCGACGCGTGCGCCTGCTCGCCGACGTACACGGTGGCCCGGTGCGGCTCGCCCGGCGCGTGGTGCTCACGGGCGGCGACGAGCGCGGTCAGGTTGGCCATCGAGCCGCCGGAGAGGAAGACCGCCTGGGCGCCGTCGGGGAACCCGAACAGCTCGCACAGCCAGCGCAGCACCCCGGCCTCGAGCGCGACGGCCCCGGGGGAACCCTCGGCCACGCCGGTGTAGCGGTTGGCGACGGTGGCCAGCAGGTCACCGATCGCGGCGGTCAGCAGGCCGCTACCCGGGATGTAGGCCAGGTGTCCGCCGCTGCGGCTCTCCTGGCCCTGCGCGGCGGCGCGCATCAGCGTGGCGAGGGCCTCGTCGGCGGGCACCGGCGCACCGGGACGGTCGGCGAGCAACGCCTCGACGAACGCGTCGTCGATCGGCGGTCCGCCGTAGGGCCGGTCCGCGACGCCGGCGAGCGAGTCGGCGACCAGGCGCGTGGCCTCGGCGAGCAGGGCGGCGGCCTGGTCGGGCTCTGGGTCGAGGGGCAGCCGACGACCCGGCTCGAACGCGGCGGTTTCGGACACGGCACGACCTCGACGGGTGCGGGATCGCACGATCATAGATGGTGTGCGCACGACGTCACCTGGACGGTGATCCTGCACGACAGACGGTTTCGTCTGTGGCGACTTTCTGGCAATCTGTCGTCCCAAGAACCACCTCGAGGTCACAGATGTCGTTCACGGCCGACACCACCGACATCGAACTGCTCGTCGCGCTGCGCGAGGACGGGCGCGCCTCGGTGACGGCGCTGGCGCAGCGACTGCAGTTGTCGCGCTCGGCGGTGCACCAGCGCCTCGAGCGGTTGCGCGAGGCCGGCGTCGTCCAGGGGTTCGCGCCCGTGGTCGACAGCCGCAAGCTCGGACTGGGGATCGCGGCGATGGTGCTGCTCTCGGCCGGCCCCGGGACGACCCTGGACTGGGAGACCGTGCGGGCCGGTCTGCTGGCCCTGCCACACGTCGAGTACGCCGCGCTGATGACCGGCGAGGCCGATGTGCTGTTGCTGGTCCGCGTCGCCGACTTCGAGCAGTTGCGCGGGTTCCTGCTCGAGGAGATCCGGCGCCTGACGGGCGCGCGCGGCACCCTGACCTCGCTCGTGCTCGACGAGGTGGTGCGCCGCCCGTTCCTGCTGCCCGGCGACTGATCAGGGGCGGGCGACGGCGCCGGGTGGTGGGACGGTCGGCGCCGGGCTGGCGACGGTCGAGGCAGGTGTGGCGGGCCGCACCAGGACCGACGTCGAACCGGTGCCGGGGTGCGGCGCGGCCGCGGGCAGTCCCCGGTCGCGGACGTGGTCGGCGACGAGGCGGCAGAAGCGGCGGGCCGCGCCGAGGTTCCTGGCCGTGACGGGCACGGTGTAGGGGTCGTTGGCCGCCGCCAGAGCC
>DATHUR010000088.1:0-12984 GCA_035462025.1 Egicoccus sp.
CCGGGGCGCGCGACCGCGCGGCGGACCGGGCCAGCCGCCGGCCCGGCCCGCCGCATCGGCGTGTGACGAACCCGGCCCGTCCGGCCATCGGCAGGAGAACGACCGACCGTGAGCACGACGACGAGCAGCCCGATCAGCCTGGCCGGCGACCCGCGTCGCCGACGACGCGAGCGGCGCATCGGCCGGGCGCTGTTCCTGGCGGCCAGCCTGTCGATCCTGGTCAGCATCGGGATCGTGTACTCGTTGCTCGGGGGTGCCACCCGGTTCCTGGCGCACGTCGACCTGTCGCTGCTGGTCAGCGAGGGCTGGTTCCCCCGCCGCGACCTGTTCGACGTGCGGACCCTCGTCGTCGGTTCGGTGCTGGTGTCGACCATCGCGATGCTCATCGCCGCCCCGCTCGGGCTCGGCGCCGCGATCTACCTCGCCGAGTACGCGCGGCCGCGCGCCCGCCGCGTGCTCAAGCCGATCCTCGAGATCCTCGCGGGCGTGCCGTCGATCGTGCTGGGCTACTTCGCCCTGACCTGGATCAACCCCAACCTCGTGCAGACCGTGGTACCCGGCGCCCCCCAGTTCAACCTGGTCTCGGCCGGTATCGGCGTCGGCATCCTGGTCACGCCACTGATGGCCTCGATCTCCGAGGACGCCCTGCGCGCCGTGCCGGGCAGCCTCCGCGAGGCGTCCGCCGGCCTCGGGGCTCGGCCCATCACGACCACCTTCCGGGTGGTGCTCCCGGCCGCCGTGTCCGGCATCGTGGCCGCGGCGATCGTCTCGGTCTCGCGGGCCATCGGCGAGACGATGGTCATCGCGCTGGCCGCCGGCGCCGCCGCCGGCGCGCTGTTCGGCCTCGATCCGCTGCGCGGCGGCCAGACCCTGACCGGTGCGATCGCGTCGCTGGCAGCGGGCACCGACCAGGTCGCCGGCGGCCAGTACAGCTTCGAGTCGCTGTTCTTCGTCGGCCTGCTGCTGTTCGTGTTCACCCTGTTGCTCAACGTCGCCGGCGACCGTGTCGTCCGCCGCTACCGGAAGGCGTACTGATGCCCACGCTGACCGAGGCCGCCCCAGCCCCCGCTCCCGGGGTCGCGGCCCTGCATGGCCGGCCGTCGGCCCGCGAGCGCCGCGTACGCCTGTACGACCGGTTCGGTCGCCTGCTCCTCGCGGCGACCCTGCTCGTGTCGCTCGCCGTGCTCGCCGTCCTGCTGTTCGACGTCGCGACCAAGGCCCTGCCGCTGCTCACCAACCGCGCGACGTCGTTCCTGACGGGCGCGCAGTCCTCCGATCCCGGCGTCTACGGCATCAGCCAGGGCCTGCGCGGCACCTTCTACATCGCCGCCTTCACGATGCTGTTCACGTTCCCGATCGGGATCGCGACGGCCGTCTACCTCGAGGAATACGCACCGGACAACCGGCTGACCCGGTTCATCGACATCAACATCCGCAACCTGGCGGGCGTGCCATCGGTCGTCTATGGCCTGCTCGGCCTCGCCGTCTTCGTCCGGTTGGTCGGCCCCTCGACCGCCACTTCGACGTCGCTGCTGAACCTGACGGGCGGCCGCAGCGTCGTCAGCGCCGGGCTCACGATCGCCGTACTGGTCCTGCCGATCGTGATCATCACGGCCGCGGAAGCGATCCGTGCCGTCCCCGACAGCCTTCGCGAGGGGGGCTACGGCATCGGCGGAACGCGCTGGCAGGTGACGCGCCGGCTCGTGCTGCCCTCGGCGCTGCCGGGGATCCTCACCGGCACGATCCTGTCGTTGTCGCGCGCGATCGGCGAGACCGCCCCGCTCATCGTGGTGGGCGTGACGACCGGCTTCCTGGTCTCCAACGGCGGCTTCCTCGACCGCCTCTACGGCCCGTACACGGCTCTGCCGGCGCAGATCTACACCCTCGCCCGTCAGCCGCAGGCGGCGTTCCGTGACGAACTGTCGGCCGGCGCGATCGTGGTCTTGTTGCTCGTGACGCTCTCCGCCAACGCCCTGGCGATCGTGCTCCGAAACCGCTACGACCGGCAGCCGAGATGAGTGCCTTCCCGCCCCTGCCCGACACGACCGGGCCCGGCGTCCCGGCACGCGCCGAATTCCGCCGGTCGATCGCCGACCTCGACGACCGCCTCGTCGGCGCGGCGGCGACGCTGATCGAGACCCTCCCGCGCGCGACCCGCGCCCTGCTGCTCGCCGACCACGGCGCCGTCGCCGAGATCGCCTCGCGGACCCACGCCGTACAGGCGTCGTGCCGGCAGATCGAGCAGGCCTGTTTCACCCTGTTGGCCCGCGAGGCACCGGTCGCGGGCGACCTCCGTCGGTTGGTGGGCATCCTGCGCCTGGTGACCGCAACCGAACGGGCCGCCGCACTGACCCGCCATGTCGGCGAGGCCGTCGACCACATCGACACCGGGCGCCTCCCGCCCTCCGTCCGGGCCACGATCGAGGAGCTGTCGCGCCTCGCACTCGACGTCTTCCGCCGCGGTGTGGACGCCTGGCGCCAGCGCGACGGGCTGGCGGTGCACGAGATCGACTCGCTCGACGAGGCGGTCGACAACACGCGGGTGCGCCTGATCGACGACGCCCGGTCGCAGGTGGACGGTGCGGCCGAGTTGCTGGTGCTCGGTCTGCTCGGGCGCTACCTCGAGCGGATCGCCGACCACGGGGTGTCGTTCGCCCAGCACGCCACCTTCGCGGTCACGGGCGAGCGCATCGACGTCGGGCGCCTCGAGCCGTGATCACGAGGTGGTCAGCCCGCGTCGTGCGTGGACAGTTCGATGACCCGGCCGGTGACGGCGAAGACGGCTTGTTCGGCGATGTCGACGCCGTGGTCGGCGTACCGCTCGAGGTTGCGCACGACCTGGGTCATGTGGGTCGCCCACTCCAGCACGTGCTCGTCCGCGGCGGCCAGGCGCACCAGGCGCTGGAAGATCCCGACGTTGAGGCGGTCGACGACGTCGTCGAGCGGCGCGCAGGCCTTGGCCTCGTCGACGTCGCGGTGCATGAACGCCAGCATCGACGCCCGCGCCACCTCGCGCGCCTTGGCCCCCATCTCGAGCAGCTGGTCGGTCAGGCCCGGGTCGCCGGGCAACTCCCGGACCCGTTCGACGATCCTCGCCACGCCGGCCGCGTAGTCTCCCATCCGTTCGACGTGCAGGCTCACATGGATCAGGGCGGTCAGCAGACGCAGGTCGCCGGCGACCGGGCCGTGCAGCGCGACCGTGGAGAGCACGCCGTGCTGGACCTGCTCGTAGGCGCGGTCGACCTCCTCGTCCGCCGCGGTCACCCGCCGTGCGGCTTCGATGTCACCGAGTTCGAGCGCCTGCAGAGCCTCGGCGAGCATGGCGTCGGTGCGCTCGGCCATCGCGACCACGTGGGCCAGCAGTTGCTCGAGTTGGAGTTCGAGATCGTTGCGCACACCGCACCCCTTGTCGAAGTACTCCCGAGCCCACCGACCCTGGATTTCCTCCCGGGCCCACCAATGGCAGCCTAACCACAGGACAAGGAACCGCCACCGATGCCGAAGCTGCTGCTCGTCGAGGACGAGAAAGCCATCGCCGAGGGCCTGGCCATCACGCTCGAGGCCGAGGGTTTCCAGGTCGCCTGGGTCAAGGACGGCCTCGACGCGATTCCGGCCTGGGAACGGGTCCGGCCCGACCTGGTCGTGCTCGATCTGATGCTGCCCGGCATGAGCGGCACCGAGATCTGCCGGGCCATCCGGGCACGGTCGGACGTGCCGATCATCATGCTCACGGCCCGCGACGCCGAGGTGGACCGGGTCGTCGGACTCGAACTCGGCGCCGACGACTACGTCACCAAGCCGTTCTCGACCCGTGAACTGGTCGCGCGGATCAAGGCGGTGCTGCGCCGTGCGCCACTGCACGACCTCGGCGGCGAGGACGTCCCGGTCGAGTCGGCCGGCGTGCGTGTCGACCGGGCCCGTCACGAGGTCCGGGTCGACAACGAACTCGTGGAACTGCCACCCAAGGAGTTCGAACTGCTGGCCTACCTGGTCGAGAACGCCGGCCGCGTGCTGACCCGCGGGCAGCTCATCGACGAGATCTGGGGCAGCGACTACGTCGGCGACACCAAGACCCTCGACGTGCACATCCGACGGCTGCGCACCCGGATCGAGGCCCAGCCCGACGAGCCGAAGCGGGTGCAGACCGTCCGCGGGGTCGGCTACCGGTTCGCGGACTCGTGAATCCGCGCCCGCTGCTGGTCGCGCTCGGCCTGGCCGCCTTCGTCGTCGTCGCGGCCCTGACGCTGCCGGCCGGCGCGGCGGTCGCGCTGGCACTGGCGTCGGCGGTCGCGGTTGCGGTCGGCGTCGACCTGGCCGAGTCGCGGCGTCTCGGGCGCCTGACCGACCACCTGACGGGCTGGCTGCGCGACGAGACGCCCGCCCCTCTCCGGCTACCTGCCGGCGGCGCCTGGCGCGAGTTCGGCACGGCCCTCAACGCGCTCGGTTCCGGCTATCAGCGCCGCGGCGAGCACATCGCACGGGAACGCCCGTGGCGGCGCGAACTGGTCGATTCCCTGGGCCAGCCCGCGCTGCTGTTCTCGGGCGACGGCCGGCTGATCGCGGCGAACGGTCCGGCCCGAGACCTGCTCGGCATCCCCCTCGGCGCCGCCGACCTGACGGTCGTCCAGGCCGTCGGCAGCAGTGCGTTGGCCGAGGCCGTTCACGAGGCCCGCCTGTCGCGGCTCGCGGTCACCGTGGACGCCCACCACCGCGACCACGAACTGCGCGCGGTCGTCTCCCTGGTCGGCGACGAGACGCTGATGATCATCACCGACCGCACGCGGGAACGCCGGGTCGAGGAACTGCGGCGCAACTTCGTCGTCAACGCCTCCCACGAGCTCAAGACGCCGGTGACCGGCATCCAGACGCTGGCCGAGGCGCTCAAGGTCACCCAGCGCACCGACCCGGCCCGGGCCGCGACGCTGGTCACCCAGCTCGGCGGCGAGGCCGAGCGGCTGGCCCGCCTGGTACACGACCTGCTCGATCTGCGTCGGCTCGAGGAACGGGCCCCGCTCGAACGCAGTGCCGTCGATCTCGCGGAACTGGTCCGGCAGGTCGTGGTCGGCGAGCTCCCGCGGGCGGGGGAGCGCCAGGTCGAGATCGCGGTGGACGCCCCGGACCGGGCCTTCGTCGCGGGCGTGCCCGGCGACCTCGAGGTGATCGTCAAGAACCTGGTCGGCAACGCGGTGCAGTACAACCGGCCGGGCGGCCAGGTCGAGGTGTCGCTCACCCCCGGCGAGGGAGCGCACGTGCTGACGGTCCGCGACACCGGCATCGGCATCCCCCAGCAGGACCTCGGCCGGGTGTTCGAGCGGTTCTACCGGGTCGACACCGCGCGCTCGCGCGAGACCGGTGGGACCGGGCTGGGCCTGGCGATCGTGCGCCATGCCGTCGAACGTCAGGGCGGCACGATCCGGGTGGACAGCTTGCTCGGTGAGGGCACGACGTTCACCGTCGTGCTCCCCGTGGAGCCGCCGGACTGATCCGGACGTTTCGCCCAACGCACGACCAAGTCGACGTGGCCGCACGCACGGGTTCGCTGCGCCTGCCGGGACGAGGATGGGGACGCTGGACACCGACGACCGCGACGCCTGGGAGGCGACGGCCGCCGCCGTCGCCCACGAGCTCGCCACGCCCCTGGCCGCCGCGCAGGCGGCGGTGCGGCTGCTCGCCAACGCGGGCGACGACGACGAGCGCCGCGACCTGGGCGACGCCGCGCTGCGCAACCTGCACCTGCTCGACCTGCAGGTGCGCCGGCTGCAGCAGCTCGGCACCGGCGCGCCCGCGCCGCAGCCGCAGCCGGGCGTCGACCTCGCGGCGCTGGTCCGCGACGTCGTCGGCGATCTCTCGCGGTCGACCCTCGGCGATCATCCCTGCTCGGTCGAGGCGGACGACCGCGTGCCGGCAGACGTGGATCCGGACCAGGTGCGCCAGATCCTGTTCAACCTGCTGAGCAATGCCGCCAAGTTCTCGCCCGCCGGCCGCGAGATCGTGGTCGGCGTCCAACGGCGCGACGACCAGGCCGTGGTGCAGGTCCGTGACCGGGGTGACGGGGTCGCGCCCGACGACGCCGAGCGGATCTTCGAACGCTACGAGCGGGCCGCCGACGACACGCCGGGTGCCGGACTCGGCCTGTACCTCTCGCGCCGGATCGCGCGCGCCCACGGCGGCGACCTGTACCTGGTGCCGGCCGAGCACGACGGCTCGGTGTTCGAGCTCACGCTGCCCCTCGACCGCGACGGGACGCGCGAATTGCCGGGGGGCAACGAGGAGCGCAGCGACGAGACGGGGGACCCGGCAGGAAGCTGACCAGGACCGGGCCGGACCGGTCGCGGCACTACGCTCGCGCGCCATGATCCCTCCTGGCCTGACCCGCGAGCGCGGCAAGACCCTGCGTGCCCCCGTCATCCTCGACGAGCTCGCCCGTGAACTGCCCGACGCGACGATCGCGCTCGAGTTCTCGAACCGGTGGGAACTGCTGGTCGCGACCATGCTCTCGGCGCAGTCGACCGACGTGAAGGTCAACGAGGTGACCCGCGTGCTGTTCGCGGAACTGCCGGGTCCCGAGGCGTTCGCCGAGGCGCGGCTCGAACGGATCGAGACCTTGATCGGCGCGCTCGGGCTGTTCCGGCAGAAGGCGAAGAACGTCCAGGCCACCGCTCGTCTGCTGCTCGAGCACCATGGCGGCGAGGTGCCCGCGACGATGGAGGAACTGCTGGCGTTGCCCGGGGTTGCCCGCAAGACCGCGAACGTCGTGCTCTCGAACGGGTTCGGCATCCATGTGGGCGTGGTCGTCGACACCCACGTCGCCCGCCTCGCGCGGCGGCTGCGCTTCACACGCGAGGAGGACCCGAAGAAGATCGAGCGCGACCTGATGCGGTTGTTCCCCCAGGCGCGCTGGCTCGAGGTGTCCGACCTGCTCATCCACCACGGCCGGCGGACCTGCGAGGCCCGGCGCCCACGCTGTGAGGACTGCGTCATCGAGCCGCTGTGCCCGTCGTCGCAGGAGGCCGGGCTGACGGACAAGCGTTGACGCTCAGCGGCGCCGTACGACCCGCGACCAGGCGAAGGCGGCGATGGCGGCGACGGCGAGCACGCCGGCGACGACCGCCTGCAACCGGTGCACGGGCACGGGCATCGGCGTCGTCGGCGCCACGATCTCGAGCCGGTCGGCGCGCAGGGTGGTCCCACCACCGTCGGCCTCGTCGGTGCGGTTGAGCACCCCCTCGAGCAGCACGACGTCACCGCGCCGACCGGGCCGTCCGACGCCCTCGATCTGCTCGTGCAGGCCGTCGGGCAACCACACCGACAGGCCGCTGTTGAAACCGCGCAACTCGCGGTGGGCACCGACGGGACCGACCTCGAGGGCGTAGTCGTCGTCGTTGACCTGCACCCACGCCCCGCCGTCGCGGACCAGCAGTTCGCCGATGACCTCGCCGACGTAGGTGACCCGTAGCCCGTCGTAGGCCGCTGGGCAGGCGTAGACCTGCGTCGAGGTGATCCGGCCGCCACCGATCAGCGAGCCCGACAGGGCCGCGATGGTCGCGGGGTCGGCACCACGCCGGCAGAAGGTCGGCGTCGCATTGCCGGCGATCGGGGGCAGGTCCTCGACCAGCATCGGGCGGGTCTCGACGACCGGTTTGACCCGCAGGAGCGCCTCGGCGCCGATCAGGACCAGGCCGAGCCCGACGATCGCGACCATCAGCAGCCACCGGGTGGGACGGCGCCGCTGGATGGCGTTTCGGGGCCGGTTCATGCCGATGCCCGTCCGCGCGCGAGTGACACCAGGTAGCCGACCAGGGCGAAGACGGCCACGAACTCGAGGCGTCCGAGCCACATCTGGACGAAGTACACCGCCATCAGGCCCCGCGGCATGTCGGGCGCCGTCACGCCGATCGACAGGCCCATGTTCGCCGCGGCGGAGACCGACTCGAACAGGGTCTGGGTGATGTCGTAGTCGCCGTAGGTCAGGCCGACCATGGCGCCGAGCAGGTAGGTCACGATGAACAGCAGCAGCACGGTCGTCGCGGCCCGGGCCATGTCGTCGCGCAGGATCGTGCGGCGGCCCGCGTTGTAGGTCGTCACGACGACGGCGGACTCGGGGTTGAGCAGTTTGCGGACGTCGTGGATGAGGGTCTTGGCGGTCACGCCGACCCGGATCGCCTTGATCCCGCCGGCGGTCGACGACGCCATGCCGCCGATCGCCATCGTGGTCACGATGGCCGCCGGTGCCATGACACCCCAGTCGGACAGATAGGTCTCGCCGATGTTGACCTGGAACCCGGCGCTGGAGATCGCCGAGACCAGCGTGAAGAACCCCTTGCGGAGCAGCGGGGTCAGCGACTCGTAGGTGCCCGAGCGCAGCAGCCCGAAGCAGACCACCGCGAACATCAGGCTCGACGAGATCGCCAGGGTGCGGGTCTCGATGTGGCGCAGCACCTGGCGTGGGTCGCCGTGCCACATCTGGAAGTGCAGCCCGAACGAGACCGCGCCGGCGAGCATCAGCACGAGCAGCACGCCCTCGACCGCGGCGGAGTGGTAGTAGGTCGCCGAGGCCTGCATCGGCGAGAACCCGCCCGTGTCGAAGGCGGCGAGGAACAGGTTCACGCCGTGGTAGAGCGCGCGGACCGGGGTGAACCCGGCGGTCATCAACGTCAGCGTCAGGGCCGCGGTCCCCACGACCAGGTAGGTCGCGGCGACCCGGTAGATGAACCGTGAGGTCCGGATGAAGTTGGGCAGGATCCGTTCGTCACGGGCCTCGGCCAGGTACAGGGTGCCGATGCGACCGCCGCCGGCGGCGAACAGCGACAACACGACGATGATGATGCCCTGACCGCCGGCGAAGTGGGTGAGGTGGCGGTACAGATCCATCGAGTAGTCGGTGTGGTCGAGGTCGTTGATGACCGACAGGCCCGTGGTCGTCAGCCCCGACATCGCCTCGAAGACCGCCGAGAACAGGTCGTGGTAGTTGCCCGACAGGTACAGCGGGATGGCGGCGAACACGGCGCCGACGAGCCACGCCAGCGCGACCGTGACCATGCCGTGGGCCCAGGTCAGTTGGGCTCGGGTCGCCAGGCGCGCCTCGGCGACCGACCCGGCGATGGCGGTCAGCGACGCGCCGGCGACCAGCGCCGTCAACGTGTTCCACTCGGCCAGGAAGAACGCGAGCACGGCCGGTACGAGCATCAGCAGTGACAGGCCGAGCAGCACCTTGCCGAGGTAGAAGCCGATCAGCCTGAGGTCGTCGGCGCCGGGACGCAGCAGCACCTCAGCCCACCAGCGCGAGGAGCAGCAGCGCGATCACGAGGGCGCCCCCGAACGTGGTGAGGCCGAGCAGGACCATCACGCCGATACCGCGGGTCGCGGCATGGTGCGCCTTCTTCGGGGCCGAACGTGACCTCACCGTCGACCGCCCAGGAGGGTGGTGGTCAGTCGCTCCTCGAACTCGGGACTGGTCAACACGACCACCTCGTCGCCGGGCAGCAGTTGGGCGCCGCCGCGCGGGATCACGGTCTCGGTCCCGCGGAAGATCGCGACGAGCACCGCTTCGTGCGGGAGGTCGAGGTCCTCGATCGCCCGTGGCTTCGGCCCGTCGGGCCCGTCCGGGATGCGCAGCTCGACCAGGCTCACCCGCCCGCCCTTCAGGCTGGTCAGGTGGATCAGTTCGCCGATGGAGAACTCGTTCTCGAGCAGTTCGGAGATCAACCGGGTCGACGACACGGGTTCGATCCCGAGGCGCTCGAAGATCTCGACGTTCTTGGGCGTGTTGACCCGGCTGATGGCGCGCTTGACGCCGAACTCGATCAGGGCGAGCTGACTGGCGACGAGGTTGTCGTCGTCCTCGTGGGTGGTGGCGACGAACACGTCGGCCCGGTCGGTGTGGGCCTGCTCGAGGTAGCGCACGTCGCAGGCGTCTCCCTCGATGACCAGGACGTCGGTCTCGGCCACGAGTTGCTCGCAGCGCGAACCGATCCGCTCGACCACGGTGACCTCGTGGCCCTTCTCGACCATGTCCTTGGCGATGTAGCGGCCGATCTTCCCGCCGCCGGCGATCACGACATACACGAGCTACTCCTGGGCGAGGTGGATGCGCTCGCGGTCGAACGGGTCGCGCACCAGGTCCTGGATGCGCCGGTGCGCCGCCGGCTTCATCGCCACGCTGACGACGTCGTCGCGCTCCAGTCGGTCGCTGCGGTCGGGGATGAAGACCCGGGTGCCACGCCGCACGGCCGCGACCCGCAACTGCCCGTCCACCTCGAACTCCTCGACGGTGGTGCCGTGTCCCTGGGTGTCGATCTCGAGGTCGACGATCGACACGTCGGTGTCGGTGAAGGCGACGTGCAGCGGGTAGCTCTCGTCGCGGAACTCGTTGAGGAACAGCTTGGCGATCAGGCCCGTGCCCGACACGTAGCGGACGCCGAGCTTGCGGTAGACGTCCTCGCGTTCGGGGTTGAACAGCCGGGCGATCGTGCGTGGCACCTCGTAGAGGTGGGTCGCGATCTCGACCGCCATCAGGTTGGCGTTGTCGAACCGGGTCACCGCGATCAGGCCGTCGGCACGGTGCACGCCGGCCTGTTCGAGCACGTCGCGGTCGGTGCAGTCGCCGACCACGGTCTCGCCGTTGAACGCCGAACCGAGCCGGTCGAAGGCCAACGGGTCGATGTCGCAGACCACGACGTCGGTGTCGGCGTCCTCGGAGAGCCGATCGGCGATCTCGGCCCCCAGGCGGCCGCAGCCGCCGATGATGATGTGCACGTCAGGGCTCTCTTCGCGGTGAGCGCGTGGGGAGCGGGACCGGGTCCCGACAGGACAGTATGCCAACACCGACCGCGGATGCGGGACGCCGGCCTCGGCCGTCGTGTCCGTCCCGACCGCCCATCCGGCGCCGATCGACGGCGCCGCTACCCTCGCCGCCATGCCTCCCACCACGCTCCTGCTCGCGGCCCCGCGCGGATTCTGCGCCGGGGTCGACCGTGCCGTACTGATCGTCGAGAAGGCGCTCGAGGCCTACGGCGCGCCCGTCTACGTGCGGCACGAGATCGTCCACAACACCCACGTGGTCGAGTCGCTGCGGCGCGAGGGCGCGGTGTTCGTCGAGGACGAGACCGAGGTTCCCGAGGGCGCCGTGATCGTGTTCTCGGCCCACGGTTCGCCGCCCGAGGCGTTCGCCAACAGCAAGCGGCTCGGACACACCCTCATCGACGCGACCTGCCCGCTGGTGACCAAGGTCCACCACGAGGCCCGCCGCTACGCCCGCGACGACATGGACATCGTCATGATCGGGCACGAGGGCCACCAGGAGGTCATCGGCACGATGGGGCAGGCGCCCCGCTCGATCCGGCTGGTCGAGACCCCAGAGGACGTCGACGCCCTCGACTACGGCGCGGACGCCAACGTCGCCTACATCACCCAGACCACGCTGTCGATGGACGAGACCAGCGCGGTCGTCGACCGGCTCCGCCAGCGCTTCCCGCTGCTGCACCAGCCCAAGAACGACGACATCTGTTACGCGACCCAGAACCGCCAGGACGCGGTGAAGGACCTCGCGTCGCAGTGCGACGTGATCCTGGTCGTCGGATCGCAGACCTCGTCCAACAGCAAGCGGCTCGTCGAGGTGTCCCGCGACCGCGGCACCCCGGCCTACCTGATCGACTCCGCCGACGACATCGACCCGTCGTGGGTCGCCGCGGCCGACACGGTCGGGCTGACCTCGGGGGCATCGGCGCCCGAGGTGCTCGTCGAGGGCGTCATCGAGTGGTTCCGGGCCCAGGGCCTGCAGAAGGTGCGGACCGTGACCGTCGTCGACGAGGACGTCGAGTTCGCCATGCCGTCGGTGCTCGCCCGGCGCCTGCAGGGCAGCGACGCGTAGTCGGTCAGTCGGCGGCGGCGTCGGCGCGCGCCTGTACGTAGGCGGCCCACAGCGGTCCGGCCAGCACCTCGGCCTGCCACGGGCGCAGCTCGACCATCTCGCACAGTTGTTCGGCGTCGTCGGGCTCGCCCGCGACGGCCCGCCACAACGGTTTCGACGGGCACAGCACCCCGGCGTCGATCCCGAGGTCGTCGGCGACCTCGGCCCGTGCCCGGCGCAGTTCGTCGAAGATGTCGCGGTCGGCGTCGGTCCAGCGGTGCCCCGACGTCTCACGCGGCTCGGGCGGCGCGTCGGCGCCCCGTTCGACCGCGTCGAACAACTCCTGGGCGTAGCGGCGCAGCAGGTTTCGCCGCCGCTGGCTGCGCCGGACCAGTTGCGGCACCGTGCGGGGCGGTTCCAGCGCGATCGAACGCAGCACGTCGTCGTGCAGCAGCCGGTTCGGTGCGATGTCGTGCTCGCGCGCGAGCCGTTCGCGCTCCTCCCAGACGGCGCGCAGCAGGGCGCGCTGTTCGGGCGAGAGCCGGCCGCTGCCCTTGACCTTGGTCCAGTCCCGGGACGGCTGCAGCGCGCGCTGGATCGTCGCCTCGAGTTCCTGCTCGTACCAGCGGCGGCGGCCCGCCGCCTCGAGGCGGTCCGCGAGTTCCTGCCACAGTTCCGGCAGGTGCACGACGTCCCCGGCCGCGTAGGCCGACATCCCGGCGGACAACGGCCGCTCGGCCCAGTCGGCCCGTTGGTAGGACTCCTTGTCCGCCGTGAGCCGCACGTCGAGGACGGCCTCGAGCAGCCCCCCGAGCCCCGTCGGCAGACCCAGCAGGGCCGCCGCGACGGCCGTGTCGGCGACCCGGTCGGCGACAACGCCCTTCGCGGCGAGCGGTTCGAGGTCGTTCTCGATCGCGTGGAGGACCGCGACGCGGCGGTCGCCGAGGAACGCATCGAGGTCGGGCATCGCGTCCAGCGTCACCCCGTCGATGAGCAGGCAGTGGCCGGCGACGCCGACCTGCACCAGTGCCGCCTTGCGGAAGTAGTTGTCGGCGTCGGCGCGCTCCACGTCGACCCCGACGACGTCGGCCGCGACCGCCTGCAGCGCGGGGGCGACTTCCTCCGGCCGAGCGACG
>DATHUR010000089.1:0-84785 GCA_035462025.1 Egicoccus sp.
CAGCGTCGCGACCGTCAGCTTCTTCATCTGGTGCACGGCGTTGCGGGCCTCGAAGTCGGGGCCCAGTGTCCAACCCTTGATGGTTTGGGCCAGGATGACCGTCGGCGCGCCCGTGGTCTCGGTCGCCGCCTTGAAGGCCGCATACACCTTGCGGTAGTCGTGCCCGCCGCGCGACAGCTTGGTGATCTGCTCGTCGGAGAGGTGCTCGACCAGCTTGCGCAGCCGCGGGTCGGTGCCGAAGAAGTCCTCGCGGATGAAGTCGCCGGGCTTCGCGGTGTAGGTCTGGAACTGCCCGTCCGGCACCTCGTTCATGCGGTTGATCAGCACGCCGTCGACGTCGCGGGCGAGCAGTTCGTCCCACTCGCGGCCCCAGACCACCTTGATCACGTTCCAACCGGCCCCGCGGAACACGCCCTCGAGTTCCTGGATGATCTTGCCGTTGCCACGCACGGGTCCGTCCAACTGCTGCAGGTTGCAGTTGATGACGAAGGTGAGGTTGTCGAGCGCCTCGCGGCTGGCGACCGCCAGCGCGCCGAGCGACTCGGGTTCGGCGGTCTCGCCGTCGCCACCGAAGAACCACACCCGCTGGTCCGAGGTGTCCTTGAACCCGCGGTGCTCGAGGTAGCGGTTGAACCGGGCCTGGTAGATCGCGTTGAGTGGGCCGAGACCCATCGACACGGTCGGGAACTCCCAGAAGTCGGGCATCAACCGCGGGTGCGGGTAGCTCGACAGCCCACCCGGCTCGACCTCCTGGCGGAAGCGGTCGAGGCGGCCCTCGTCGATGCGTCCCTCGAGGTAGGCGCGGGCGTAGATGCCCGGCGACGCGTGCCCCTGGAAGTACACGTGGTCCCCACCGCCGGGGTGGTCCTTGCCGCGGAAGAAGTGGTTGAACCCGACCTCGTACAGCGACGCCGCCGACGCGTAGCTGCCGATGTGGCCGCCCGTCCCACGCTCGACGTTGGTGCGGTGCACCATCACGGCGGCGTTCCAGCGGATGTAGCGCCGGATCTTGCGCTCGATCGCCTCGTCGCCGGGGAAGCGGGGCTCGCGCTCGGACGGGATGGTGTTGATGTAGTCGGTCGTGGTCAGCGACGGGATGCCGATGTTGCGCTGCCGGGCCCGCTCGAGCACCTTGAGCAGCAGGAACCGGCCGCGCGCCTTGCCGTTGGCGTCGACGACGGCATCGAACGACTCGAGCCACTCGGCGGTCTCGGTCTCGTCGATGTCGGGGTACTGCGCCGGCAGGCCATCGGTGATGATCGGGCTGGCGGCGAACTGCTGCTGCTCTCGCATCTCGGACACGGCGGAGCTCCCACGAAGAGGGGGGTCGGGAGCCGCCACGGTAATGGTTCCGGGGCATGGCTGCCCCGCCACGTACGGTCGACCGCGGACGGCCACCTGCGCGGCCGCACGCAGGGCTACGCTCCACCGCGTGCGCACCCCCCGGATCGTCCCGTTGCTGGTCCTGCTCGCGTTGAGCGGGGCCTGTTCCGGCGTGCAGGAACGCGTCGACGAGGTCCGCGGCACCGCGCAGGAACTGACCGACCGTGCGCGGTTCTGTCTCAGCGTCACGCGGGCGGCGACCGCGCTGGAAGAGGGCAACGTCGAGACGGCGGCCGAGGCCGCCCAGGAAGCGGCCGCCCAGGCGCCCGAGGAACTGCGCGGCGACGCCCGCACCCTCGCCGACGCCGCCGAGGCGGTTCGCGGCGGCGACCGCGGCGCCCTCGACGATCCCGCGGTCGTGGCGGCGGCCGACCGGCTGCGCGAGGAGGCGCGGGCGATCTGCGACCCGACCGGCTGAACGTCCGGCGCTCGCCAGGGTGCCCGGACATGCCTGCGCTCGACCGCGGCCGGCGTGGTCGCCACTAGGCTCGGCAGCAGGGGACGCGGACACCGGTCAGCCCGTCCCCACCACGGCGAACAGGGGGCCGCGATGGTCAACGCGCAGTTCAAGCCGGTCGCGCCCGACCAGCGCGCCCGCGAGCTGAGCAAGGAGATGACCGCCCTCGAGAAGGAGGAGGCGGGACCCGAACGCGCCGCGAAGCTCGCGCCGCTGGTCCGGGCCGCCCACCACGAGCGGCAGCTCAACCTCGCGATGCACGCCGCCGCGATGTGCCTCGACGAGGACCCCGACGCTCCGGCGATGATCATCGACGCCTACGCCACCGACGAGGACCCCGAGGAGCGGCTGCGCACGCTCGGTGACCTGCGCGACCTCGCCCGCTACGTGGACCGCCCCGACCTCGTCGAGTTCGCCGACCGGCAACTCAAGGTCGAAGCCACCGAGTGGGTCCGCGCCGGCGAGGAACACGAGCGTCGCCACCGGCTGCGTACGGTCCAGTCCGCCACCAGCCGCGCCGTCGCCGACCAGATCCGCGACGAGTTGGCGTTCCTGTCGTGACCGCACCCGCGGGTGACGGCCCGCCGGTCGTCTTCGACGACGTCCTGCGCGCGGCCGAGCGGCTGCGCGGCGTCGCCCACCGCACGCCGGTCCTGACCTCATCGACGCTCGATGCGGCGTGTGGGACCCAGTTGTTCTTCAAGGCCGAACACCTGCAGCGGATCGGTGCCTTCAAGTTCCGCGGCGCCTACAACGCCCTGGCCGCGCTCGACCCCGGCGTGCGGACCGCCGGCGTGGTGGCCTTCTCGTCCGGCAACCATGCCCAGGCGGTCGCGCTCGCGGCACGGCTGCACGGCGTGCGAGCCACCATCGTGATGCCGCTCGACGCGCCGCCCGTCAAGGTCGAGGCCACGCGCGGCTACGGCGCCGAGATCGTCACCTACGACCGGTACACCGAGGATCGCCGCGCGATCGGTGAGACGATCGCGGCGCAGACCGGTGCGACCCTCGTCCCGCCCTACGACCATGCGGATGTCATCGCCGGCCAGGGCACCGCAGCCCTCGAACTCCTCGAGGAGGTTCCCGATCTCGACGCGGTCGTCGCGCCGATCGGTGGCGGCGGTCTGCTGGCCGGCACCGCGGTCGCGGCGCACGGCAGACGGGACGGGATCGTCGTGATCGGTGTCGAGCCCGCAGGACGACGCGCGGCGCGCGACGCCCTGGCCACCGGCGAGGTCGTGCAGGTCGAGGTGGCCCGCACCCTGCTCGACGGGCAACAGACCCCCGAGATCGGCGCGCGCAACCTGGCCGTGCTGCGGGCCCACGACGTGCGGGTCGTTGGGGTCACCGACGAGGACGCCCTGCGCGCCATGCGTCTGCTCGTCACCCGGATGAAGCAGGTCGTCGAACCGTCGGGCGCCAGCGCGATCGGCGCCCTGCTGGCCGGCACCCTGCCCGAGTTGCGCGGCAAGCGGGTCGGCGTGGTGCTCTCGGGCGGCAACGTCACGGCCCCGGTGCTCGCCCGCGCCCTCGACTACACCGGCTGAGGGCCGAGTTCCTCGAGCAGGGCGTGGACCTCGTCGGACCGGTACCGGCGGTGGCCGCCGAGCGTGCGTTGCGGGGAGAGCTTGCCGGCCGCGGCCCACCTCGTGACCGTCTTCGGATCGACGCCGAACAACCTGGCGACCTCCCCCGGTGTCAGCCAGGAGCCCTGACGCGTGGCGTCGCCACCCTCCACGATGCCGTCCTTCCCCACCCCGTGCTGCGGTCGTCTTGCCGCGGCAACGCTAGTAGGCCGCGACCGTGATGTCCCGTCCGACACCTCAGCTGGCGTGCTGCTTCGCCCATTCAGCTGGCGTGCTGCTTCGCACGACGGTGCGTCCAGCGCGAGCGTGCCACGCCGTAGTAGGCGGCCGCGCCGAGCAGATCGCCCTGGGCCAGCGCGTCGATGGCCTGCCACAGCTCGGCGCAGGTCTGATCGGCGTGCAGTTCGCCGCGGCTGAGCAGGCGTGCGACGCCGCCGTAGTCGAGTTCGAGCAGCGACGTCGGATCGAACGCGTCGAGCCATGCCGCGACCCCGGCGAGCGCGGCGAGCACGTCCTCGCCGTCCTCGACGGTGGCCTCGACGACCTCGATGGCCCGCTCGAAGCGGTCCGCCGCCTGGTCCACGGTGGTGAGGTAGGTCACGCGCGGCCCGGCGCCCTCGGGCGGGTCGACGTAGCGTCGCTCGGCAGGGTCGAAGGCGACGAACCAGTGCAGCGGCACGGCCCAGGGTTCGTCGAGGATGTGCGGGACGCGACCTGACGTGGACATCTCGTCGAGTCGGTCGAGGGTGCGGTGGTCGGGGACGAACGCGTCGATCACCCCGTCCGGCACCGTCCGGCGGAAAGCGGCCAGGGCCATTGCGGCCCGGAGGTCGAGCTGCAGCGGGCACAGCAGCACCCGGTTGCCGGCGCGGCGGACGAGTGCGGCATCGCCGCCGAGCAGGGTGTCCCGCCCGAGTGGCGCGCGGCCCTTGAGCAGCCGGGCGGCGGTCGCGCCGGCCTCGGCGACGGCGACCTCGCGACGGTTGAGACCGCGCCCCTCGGCCACGTAGGCAGACCAGCGTTCGCGTTCGCGCGGAGGGAACGCGTCGAGCGGGGTGAACACCCGCAACTGTGCGACCGGGACCATGACGACGAACGTAGCGGACCGGCCCTACGTGTCGGCGACACCCCCCGTTAGGCTCACCGCAGGCCCGCACGTGACCCGTGCGGGCCGACAACCAGGGAGCGAGGCCGAGCCGGACGAGTGCGGGACCGACCGTCCCGCCGCGCGGCTCAGGCCATCAACAAGGAGGAGCACGTGGTGAAGGGACCCTTCGCCCGCTTCAAGGGCCACGAGCAGGTGGTCTTCGGCAGCGACGACGAGACCGGCCTCAAATGCATCATCGCGGTGCATTCGACCCGTCTCGGACCCGCGCTGGGCGGCACCCGCTTCTATCCGTACGCCTCGGAGGACGCGGCCCTGACCGACGTCCTGCGCCTGTCGCGGGCGATGTCCTACAAGGCCGCGTGTGCCGGGCTCGACCTCGGCGGCGGCAAGGCGGTGATCATCGGTGACCCGGCCAAGCTGCGCAGCGAGGCGTTGCTGCGGGCGTACGGACGTCTCATCGAGTCGCTGGGCGGGCGCTACGTGACCGCCTGCGACGTCGGCACGACCCCCGCGGACATGGCCGTGATCAAGCGCGAGACGCGCTGGGCGACCGGTGCCGACGCACAGCACGGCGGGTCGGGCGACTCGGGGGTGCTGACCGCCTACGGGGTCTACCTCGGCATGAAGGCGGCCGCGCAGGCCGCGTTCGGCACCGACGAACTCGGCGGTCGCCACGTCGCCGTCCAGGGCCTCGGCAAGGTCGGAGCACGCCTGGTCGGCCACCTCGTCGAGGAAGGCGCGAAGGTCAGCGTCGCCGACGTCTCGGAAGCCGCGTGCGACCGGGTCGCGGCGCTGCCCGGCGTCGAGATCGTCGACGTCGAGGACGTCCTGCTGCTCGACGCCGACATCGTCTCGCCGAACGCGCTCGGGGCGGTCCTCGACGAGGCAACGGTCGCGGCCCTGCAGGCCCGGGTCGTCTGTGGCGGTGCGAACAACCAGTTGGCCACCGAGGATGACGGTGATCGCCTGCAGGAGCGCGACATCCTCTACGCCCCCGACTTCGTGGTGAACGCCGGCGGGGTCATCAACGTCGCCGACGAACTCGAGCCGGGCGGGTATTCCGAGGCACGGGCGCACGCCCGCGCCGACGCGATCCCGCGCACGCTGCACGAGATCATCGCCGAGTCACGCGAGCAGCGCGTCTCGACCGAACGCGCCGCCGTCACCGTCGCCGAACGCCGGATGGCCGCCGTTGGTGGTCTGCGCCGCTTCTGGCTGCCGTGAGCGGCTGACACGCCGACCCGTCCGCTCGCCGGCCGCTCACGCGCCGGCGAGTTGGACGCGCGGTGTGTCCGGGGCCGACTGCACCACGCCGCCCAGGATCCACGCGTCCACGCCGTGGTCGGCCAGCACCGCGACGGCCGCGTCGGCGACGTCCGGCGGGACCACGGCGACCATGCCGACGCCGCAGTTGAATGCCCGCCACATCTCGGTGTCGACGACCGGGCCCTGGGTCCGCAGCCAGTCGAAGATCTCGGGCCACTGCCAGGTCGCGGTGTCGACGTGGACCGACAGGCCGTCGGGCAGGATCCGCGGCAGGTTTCCCGGCAGGCCGCCGCCGGTGACGTGGCACAGCGCGTGGACCTCGACCGCCGCGCACAGGGCCAGGCAGTGGGCGGCGTAGATGCGGGTCGGGGTCAGCAGTTCGTCCCCGAGCGGGCGCGACAGCCCGTGGGTCGCGTACAGGTCGCGGTCGCCGACGATGCGTCGCACGAGGCTGTAGCCGTTGCTGTGCAGGCCCGACGACGCCATGCCGATCAGCAGGTCGCCGCTCCTCACGCGGTCGGGCCCGAGGATGTCGTCGCGCTCGACCACGGCGACCCCGAAACCGGCGAGATCGAACTCGTCGTCGGCGAGCAGGCCCGGGTGCTCGGCGGTCTCGCCGCCCACCAGCGCGCAGCCCGCGAGGGCACAGCCGTCGGCGATGCCCCCGACGATGGCGGCCACGCGATCGGGATCGAGCCGGCCGACCGAGATGTAGTCGTTGAAGAACAGCGGCTCGGCGCCGGACACGACCAGGTCGTCGACCACCATGGCGACCAGGTCGATCCCGATCGTGTCGAGCCGCTCGAGCCGCCGGGCGTAGTCGACCTTGGTGCCCACCCCGTCGGTGCCGGACACCAGCACCGGGTGGCGGTACCGGGTCACGTCGAGTTCGAACAGCCCACCGAACCCGCCGATGCTGCCGAGCACCTCGGCCCGCAGGGTCCGGCGTACCGCGTCGCCGATCAGTTCCACGCTGCGATCGGCGGCATCGAGGTCGACGCCGGCGGCGGCATAGGTCATCGGCTCGGGTCCGGGCATCGGTCGACCTCGCGGGCGCGGACGGGCGGGACGGCATCCTCGCACGTCCGCGCCGCACCCCGCGAGCCCGCCGCGCGACGCCCGCCGCGGCGACCCCTACAGCTGGGCCGCCTCGGTGACGCGGTCGCGGTCGGCGGCCCGGCCGATGGTGGCGAGGCGGTCCACGAACGCCTCGAACGGCACGGGTCGCGAATACCAGTACCCCTGGGCGAGATCGCACCCCAGCCGCGCGAGTGCCGCGGCCGTGTCGGCGTCCTCCACGCCCTCGGCCACCACCGCGAGACCGAGGCGATGCCCGAGTTCGTTGCTGAACCCGACGATCGCCTCGGCGTCGCCGGACGGCCCGAAGTCGGCCACGAAGCTGCGGTCGATCTTCAACTCGTTCACCGGCATGCTCCGCAGCATCGCCAACGACGAGTAGCCGGTGCCGAAGTCGTCGATCGACAGGCGCACCCCGAGCGCCCGCAGGTCGCAGACCGCTTCGCGGGCGCGCAGCGGGTTGGTGGCGATCATCGTCTCGGTGATCTCGAGCGTGAGCCGGCCGGGCGGCACCCCGTGGTGTGCGAGCAACCGGGCCACGCCCTCGACGAGGCCACCGCTGTGCAGGTTGCGGACCGACAGGTTCACGGCCACACCGACCGGTGCGCCCATCCGGTTCCAGCGCCGGCAGTCGCGCAGGGCGGTGTCGAGGACGAACTCGGTCAGCGACCCGATCAGGTCGCTGCGTTCGGCGATCGGCACGAACACGTCCGGGTCGATCCGCCCGTGCACCGGATGGTCCCAGCGGACCAGCGCCTCCGCGCCCGTGACCCGGCCCGAGGCCAGGGACACCTTCGGCTGGTAGTGGACCACCAACTCGCCGCGGTCGATGGCGCCGCGGAGTTCGCCCGCCAGCGCGAGCCGGTCCCGGCTGTGCCGGTCGTCGGCCGCGTCGTAGACCGCGAATCCGCGGTGCTCCCGCTTCGCCGCGTACATCGCGACGTCCGCCTTCTGCACCAGGGTGATCCCGCTGGTGGCGTGGTCGGGGAACACCGCGGCCCCGAGGCTGGCCCCGATCTCGAGGGGCAGCCCGAGGATCTCGAACGGGCGCTCGAGGGCATCGCGGATCTTGGCCGCGACCACGTCGATGTCGACGTCGTGGCCGATCGCGGGCAGCAGGAAGGCGAACTCGTCGCCGCCGAGCCGCGCGACCGTGTCACCCGAGCGGAGGGTGTCGCGCAGGCGCTCGGCCACCTTCGCCAGCAGCACGTCGCCGTGCTGGTGCCCCAGCGTGTCGTTGACCTCCTTGAACCGGTCGAGGTCCATCAGCATCACCGCGAACCGGTCCCCCGACCGGCCCGCCGCCGCCACCGCCTGGTCGAGGCGGTCCGCGAACAGGCTGCGGTTGGGCAGGCCGGTGAGCTGGTCGTGCAGCGCCTGGTGCTGGTTCGCCTCGGACTGACGTCGCAACGCCGCCGAGGCGCTCGCGACGAACCGGAAGAGCACGGCCCACAGCACGGCCAGGGCCACGGCGAGCACCGCGTACAGCCGACGGGTGTCGCCGTTGATCGCCGCTGCCACCGGCTCGTATGGCAGCGTGACCGCGATGACGCCCTCGGCCGGGACATTGGGCCCCGAACCGAACTGCAGGGGCGTGAACGCCTCCAGCACCACGGCCTGACGTCGCAGGAACGGATCCGTCGCGTCGCGGACGTCGCTGATCACGGCCGTCGCCCCACCCTCGAGCGCCCGTCGCAGGTTGGCCGAGCCGCCCTGCCCGGTGCCGATCGCGGTCCGGTCGCCGGCGAAGAGCACGCGTCCGTCGCGGTTCCAGATCCGGACCTCGAGGATGTCGAGCGCCGAGAGGTTGACGAGGAACGCGCGCTCGAGCGCGTCGACCCGGCTGTCGGTGAGTCCGTCGTCGACCTCGTCGGGAGTCAGCCCGGCCTGGACCCCGAGACGGGCGACGACCTGCGCCTCACGCAGGGCGCTGTCGAGGATGCGCGCCTCCGTCGAGGCCTGCAGGACCTGTCCGAGCACGGACCCCAGACCGACGAACAGCAGCAGGCTGGTCGCGCCGAACTTGACGAGCAGGTGCGGGCGGCGCAGCCCCCGGCCGAGCCAGCCGGCGATCCGCCCCCGCGTGGTCACGGGATGCGTCCTCCGATCGGCCACGGCGTCGCTCATGGGCGGTCGTGCGCTTCGCGGCCGTCCGTGCCGAGTGCGCCCGTCGCGAGTTCCCGCCGGACTTCCTCGAGGCGTGCGTGGACGTCGGCCGGGATGTCCGCCTCGTGGGCCGGCGCGTAGCTGACCCCGCCGGTCGCCGCGTCGAGCGCGACCTGTCCGCCGCGGAACGCCCCGGCGGCGAGGTCGGCCAACTGCAGGAAGACGCCGAGGTCCACCCGCTTCACGGTGGACGTCGCGATCCGTTCGGATCCGGGGACGCGCCCGCCCTCGAAGGTGGTCAGGTACTGGTCCTGGTCGACGCCGATGACCCAGGCGCCACGCTGTGCCGCCCGCAGGATCGCGCCGCTGCCGGTCATTCCCGCCGGTGCGTAGATCACGTCCGCGCCCGCCTGCGTGAACTCGTCCGCCTTGTCGGCGCCCGCCTCCGGATCGGAGAACGAGTCGAGGTGGTCGCGGAGGACGGTCACGTCGCCGCCGACATGGGCGATCCCGGCCTCGAAGCCCTCCGCGAGGTCGACGACCGGCGGCACGTCGTCGGGCCCGGCGACGACACCGACGGTGCCGCTGCGGGTCAGCAGACCGGCCGCGACGCCCGCCAGGAACCCGCCCTGGTCGTCGCGGTAGGTGACCCGGGCGTAGTTGTCGCCGGCGTGGTCGACCGTCTGGTCGATGCCGACGAAGACCACGTCGGGGTAGTCGGCGGCGACCTCCTCGGTGGCCTCGGTCAGCGGAAACCCGACCGTGACGACGGCGTCGACGTCCTGCACGAGGTCGCGCAGATGGGCCGCGTAGTCGTCGGACGCCCCGCTGGCCACGTAGGTGGTCTCGAAGCCGAAGCAGCGTGCGGCCGCCTGCATGCCCTCGTAGGCGAACTGGTTGAAGGTGCCGTCGTTCACACTCCCGGAGTCGGTCATCAACCCGACGTGGAGCGGGCGGTCGACCTCGAGGTCCGCGAACCGCTCGACGCACAGATCACCGAGGTCGGCGTCGGCGCCGATCACCCCACCACTGCGCGCCACCTCGACCGCGCCCGCCACCTGGGTGCCGGCGGCAGGGGTCGGATCGGGAGCGGTCGAGCACGACACCGCGAGCGCGACGACGGCGAGCAGTGTTGCGCCGACGAGGGGCGGACGGACGCGCATCGCGGATCACCTCGGCAGCACGACGCGGCTGCCAGCGAAGGACAGGGGCGCTCCCCTATCGGCCGCGAGCGCGCGAACTCAAGGCGTCACGGGCCCACACGACCGTCTACGCCCGGTCGCGGGGCAGTCGCCAGCGGCGGCGGAAGGCGCGTTCGGCGTCGGCGAACGTGTCGAGCGGGTCGATCACCGACTGGCACGCCTCGAGCAACTCCTCGAGTTCCCGCGTGGACGCGGCCACCTCGTCGATCTCGTCCGCGCCCCGCTCGGCCTCGTCCAGCGCCCGGGCACAGTCCTGCCACTCGGGCTCGATCTCGTCGACGCGCCACGCCGGCATCCACGTACGCGCATCGGTGACGGCCTGTCGGACCGCGTCGGTGCCGACGCCGATCGGTGCCGGCTCGACGCGTCCCGTCGGCAGCGTGCCGAGCAACACGCGGCGGCCACCCTCGATGACCTCGGCACAGTCGAGGAAGGCCCACCAGGCGGCCTGGTGGGTCTCGGGCAGGTCGGGCTTGCGTCGGAACATGCCCCCAACGCTACCGGTGGGTGGTGCCCATCTCGCCCCCACCGGGGTCGAGTCGCGGGCCGAACCGCCGTACGCTCCCGGGTCATGACCACTGCCCCGCTCCCGCCGCTGTCCGCGCATCCCTTCCTCGCCGCCCTGCGCGAGCGTGTCGTCGTCCTCGACGGCGCCATGGGGACGATGCTGCAGGAAGCCGACCTGACCGCCGACGATTTCGGCAGCGACGACCTCGACGGCTGCAACGAGGTGCTCGTTCGCACGCGACCCGACGTGGTCGCCGGCATCCACCGAGCCTTCTTCGAGGTCGGGGTCGACGCGGTCCAGACCGACACCTTCGGCGGCGCGCCGTGGGTGCTCGACGAGTACGGCCTCGGCGCCGACACCGAGGACCTCAACCGACGTGCCGCGGCGATCGCACGCGAGGTGGCCGACGAGTTCGCCACGCCCGACCGGCCGCGCTGGGTCGTCGGATCCATCGGTCCCGGCACACGGGCGCCGACGCTGTCGCTGGGCAAGGACCCCGACACGACCAAGGACTTCATCGACCTCGCGACGATGGAGGACGGCTACCGCCGACAGGTCCGCGGCCTGCTCGAAGGCGGTGCGGACGTCGTGCTCGTCGAGACCTCCTTCGACCTGCTGCAGATCAAGGCCGCGGTCGCCGCGGCCAACGACGTCTTCGTCGAGCGCGGTGCCCGCGTGCCGCTGATGGTGCAGTTCACCGTCGAGAAGGACATCAACACGATGCTGCTCGGGACCGAGCCGCTGGCGGCCATCGCCGCGCTCGACCCACTCGCGATCGACGTGCTCGGGATGAATTGTGCGACCGGTCCCGAGGACATGCGCGAACACGTGCGGACGTTGTCGCGCAACTCTCGGCTGCCGATCAGCGTGATCCCCAACGCCGGCATCCCCCACCTCGAGGACGGCCGCACCGTCTACCCCCTCTCGCCGGAGGCGCTGGCGGCCGCCCAGCGTGAGTTCGTCACCGAACTCGGCGTCGGCATCGTCGGTGGCTGTTGCGGCACCACCCCCGAGCACCTCGCCGCGGTCGTCGCAGCGGTCGAGGACCTCGCACCGCGCCGTCGCAGGCTGGACCGCCCGCAGTACGTCCGCCCGGGTGCCGCAGGCATGCTCACCGCCCCCGACGACACGGAGGGCGCCCTGGAGGTCGAGTGGCGACCGGCGCTGGCGTCGCTGTACGCGGCCGCGACCCTCGAACAGGACAACGCGTTCCTGGCGATCGGCGAGCGCGCCAACGCCAACGGCTCCCGGGCGTTCCGCGATCTGCTCCTGGCCGAGGACTGGGACGCGACCGTGCAGTTGGCGAAGTCGCAGACCCGCGAGGGCGCGCACGTGCTCGACGTGTGCGTCGACTACGTGGGGCGCGACGGCGTCGGCGACATGGTGGCGATCATCGACCGGTTCGCGACCCAGTCGACCCTGCCGCTGGTGATCGACTCGACCGAGCTCGACGTCGTCGAGGCGGCGCTGGTCCGGCTCGGCGGCCGGGCCGTGATCAACTCGGTCAACCTCGAGGACGGGCGCAACAAGGTCGATCGTCTGCTGCCGCTGGCCAAGCGCTACGGCGCCGCGGTGGTGGTGCTGGCCATCGACGAGGAGGGCCAGGCGCGCACGGCCGACTGGAAGGTCGAGGTGTGCGAGCGGATCGCCCGGATCGCGATCGACGAGTACGGCCTCGAGGCGCACGACCTGATCTTCGACTGCCTCACCTTCCCTCTGGGGTCGGGCCAGGACGACCTGCGACGTGACGCGCTCGAGACGATCACCGCGATCGAGCGGGTCAAGCAGCGCATCCCGGGCTGCTTCACCACGCTGGGTGTGTCCAACGTCTCGTTCGGCCTGTCGCCCGCGGCCCGCCAGGTCCTCAACTCGGTGTTCCTCAAGGAGGCGATGGACCGCGGCCTCGACTCCGCGATCGTGCACCCGGGCAAGATCCTGCCGCTGCACCGCATCCCCGACGAGCAGGTGCAGGTCGCGCTCGACCTGATCCACGACCGGCGTGGGACGGCCGGGCTCGGTGGCACGGCCGACGCGAAGTACGACCCGCTGCACCGGTTCATGGCCCTGTTCGAGGGTGCGGTCGAGACCAGCATGTCCGCGAGCGACCTGTCGGCGCTGCCGCTCGAGGAGCGCCTTGCGCGGCGGATCATCGACGGCGAGAAGGACGGCATCGAGGCCGACCTCGACGCCGCGCTCGAACAGCATCCGCCGCTGGACATCATCAACCGGTTCCTGCTCGACGGGATGAAAACCGTCGGCGAGCTGTTCGGGTCGGGCCAGATGCAGCTGCCGTTCGTGCTGCAGTCGGCCGAGGCGATGAAGGCCGCCGTCGGCTACCTCGAACCCCACATCGAGGCCGCGGGCGGCGGGTCGTCCTCGAAGGGTTCGATCGTGCTGGCCACCGTGCGCGGCGACGTGCACGACATCGGCAAGAACCTCGTCGACATCATCCTGCGCAACAACGGCTACGAGGTGGTCAACCTCGGCATCAAGCAACCGATCGACACGATCCTCGCCGCCGTCGCCGAACACGGGGCCGACGCGATCGGCATGTCCGGGCTGCTGGTCAAGTCCACGGTGGTGATGCGCGACAACCTCGACGAGATGAACGCGCGCGGCCTGGCCCACCTGCCGGTGCTGCTCGGCGGCGCCGCCCTGACGCGCGGCTACGTCGAGGACGACCTGCGCGGCCTCTACGACGGCGACGTCTTCTACTGCAAGGACGCGTTCGAGGGCCTGCGGGTACTGGACACCGTCATGGCCGCCCGGCGCGACGGGGTCGCCGCCCCCGAGGAATTGACCGCTCGCAAGGCGCGGCGCACCCCCACGAAGACCCGGGTCGAGGAGGCGCCCCCCGCGGTGGACGCGAAGGGGCGGCCGCGGTCGCTCGTCGCCACCGACGTGGACGTGCCCACGCCGCCGTTCTGGGGCCAGCGGGTGGTGCGCGGCATCCCGGTCGACGACGTCTGGCCACTGCTCAACGAGGTGGCCCTGTTCCGCAACCAGTGGGGATTCACCCCCGGTGAGCTCTCACCCGACGAGTACCAGCAGTTGCTCGACACCAAGGCCCGGCCGGTCGTGCGCGAGTGGATCGACCGCGCCAAGTCGGAGAAGGTCGTCACCCCCGAGGTCGTGTACGGCTACTACCCCGCCAACGGTGACGGCGACGACCTCGTGGTCTGGGACCCCGAGGCGCCGCTCGAGCGGGAACTGGTCCGCTTCAGCTTCCCCCGGCAGACCCGTGGCCGCTTCCTCGACATCGCCGACTTCTTCCGGCCGCTCGACAGCGGTGAGGTCGACGTCCTCGGCGTCCAGGTCGTGACCATGGGCCGGCGCATCAGCGCGGTGGCCCAGGAGCTGTTCGCCGAGGACCGCTACCAGGACTACCTGTTCGCGCATGGCTTCGGGGTCGAGATGGCCGAGGCGCTCGCCGAGGCGTGGCACCGCCGCATCCGCGAGGAACTCGGCATCGCCGGCGACGACGGGCCGACGAAGGAGGACTGGTTCCGCCAGGGCTATCGCGGGTCGCGGTACTCGTTCGGCTACGCGGCCTGCCCCGACCTCGAGGACCAGGCGAAGCTCTTCCAGCTGATCGACCCGTCCCGGATCGGCGTGGAGCTGAGCGAGGAGTTCATGCTCCACCCCGAACAGTCCACCTCCGCGATTGTCGTGCACCACCCGGAAGCGAAGTACTTCAACGCCCGCTAGGGCTTTGAAGTCCCCCTCCTGAAGGGTGGGCGGCGCACATCGAACCGTGCACCACCCGGAAGCCAAGTACTTCAACGCACGATGAGCGCCGGGCGTGCTCGGCTTCGCCTCCGCGCCACCGGCGACGCCCGCTAGGGCTTTGAAGGCGTGAGCGGCCGGGGGCCCGGGCCCCCGGACGTGGAAATGGGGCCCGCGGACCCTCGGGCGGAAACCCGGCGCGCTGCATGCTCGGTGGAACCAGACCGCCACGTCTTTTCTCCCGGGGGAAGATCATGCGCCGCACCCTGCATCAGCGGGCGGAAGCGGGCGCCGTCTCGGCCGAGTACGTCGCCGCGGTCGTCGTGGTCGGGCTGATCGTCGCGGCGCTGCTCGCGGCGGGGTTGCCCGGCAGTGTCCGTGACTGGGGCGAGTACGCGGTCTGTCAGCTGTTCGCCACCGAGGACGTCTGCGAGCGACCGAGCAACGACCCGGACATCGCATCCGGACCGGAGGAGACGCCGCAACCACCCGTCTGCACGACGAACGCGACCAGCCGCGACCAGCGTCGCACCACCGACTGGATCTTCTCGCGCAGCATCGACGGCGAGCGCTACCAGATGACCGAGTTGTCCGACGGCACGGTCGTGATCCACGACACCGAGTACTCCGGCGAGGGCCATTCCGCCGGTCTCGGCATCGACATCCCGCTCGGTGCCCGCGACAAGCTGGGGCTGAGCGCCTCCGGCCACCTGAGCGGAATCGAGGAGAACGGACGCATGTTCGTGCTCACCCCCGCTGCCTTCGAGGCATACCAGGACACCATGGCCGACATCGCCGTGGACATGTACGTCAACGGGGGGCGCTACCTCGAGATGGAGTTGGGGCTGGGCGCGGACAGCCTCGAGGAGTACGCCGACGACCAGCACGCCCTGCACCTGCGCGAGATCGTGATCGAGCAACTCATCGAAGACCACGTGACGCACGACTACGTCCGCACCCGTGGCGACTTCTCGCTGCTGCTCGGCGGCGGTTACAAGGGTGTGAGCGCCTCGGTCACACTCGATGCCGGTTCCGAGAAGGTGATCACCGTCGACCGCGAGTCGGGCGTGACGTCGGTCACGACGCAACTCGACGGGGAACAGGCCACCCAACTCGGCGTCGGCATCTTCGGCGTCGGGGCCGGCGTCGACCGCGCGGACAGCGTCGATGCGGCACTGACCGTCGAACTCGATGCCGATGGGCAGGTCATGAGCGCGTCGGTGACGACCGGCCTCGAGGTCTCGGGCGGCGGCTTCGTCGGGCTCGACCCCGGCAGCATCCCGGGCGACGCGGTCGACGGCGTCCAGACGGCCGCCGGGTTCGGCGTCAATGCCAACGAGGGCGCGCGGGTGCAGACCACGTTCAGCCTCGATCTGCGCGACGACGACTACGCGCAGACGCAGTTCGCCGACTTCGTGCAGGACCCCATCGGCAACCTGGATGACTTCGCCGACCTCGCGGGCCGTAGTGGCGAGATACTGATGGAGGCCTTCGACGTCGAGTCCGAGTCGAACAACGTCGAGTTGGCCATACGTCTGCTCGCCCAGGCCGGGCTCGGGGACAGCGACGAACGCCGTGTCGCCACCCTTGCCGAGGCGATCTCCTACGACCCCCACAACGGCCTGCTGCACCGGGAGGACTGCCTGCGATGATGCGCCCATTCCGCACGGAGACCGCCATGTCCGCTCGTCTCGCGCTCGTCGTGCTCGCCGCCGTCCTCCTCGCGTGCACGAGCGGTGAAGCGGAGCCCGACGTGGTCGCGGAGCAGGGCGACGTCGCGACCTACGAGGACGAACGGCTCACGTTCAGCTACCCCACCGAGTTCGAGATCGCACATCGGGGCGAGGGCGGGGAGTACTCGGTCCGTATCGTCAGTCCCGACGGGGGTGACCCCGCCGAGGCCACCATCTTCGCGCTGTGGCCGCTGCCGACACACGACGACCTCGAGCGGACCGTGAACTTCTACGGGCCCGATACGACCTCCTCGGCCGTATCGGACTTCGAGGAGCGCGACATCGAGGTGCCGGGGGCGTCGGCCGCCGTCGAACACCGCTTCGCGGCCACCGACGCCGTGCCGGGCGAGGCCCGGCCGATGCGGTTCGTCAGCGTTTACGCGATGGCCGAGGCCGGACGAACGCTCAACCTCGTCGTCGGCGTCGACGAGGCGTCCGACTACGACCTCGACACGTTGGCGGACACCGTCCTCGAATCGCTGGAGCTCAAGGACTTCGAACTCACCGGGGAGGACGGCGAGCAGGCCGCCGCGGTGGCGGCAGGTTCCGGCGGTGCGACGGACACCCTCCTCGAGGGCCGCGTGCACCTGGACGTGCCGGAGGACTGGACGGTTGACGAGGAACTGTCGAGCCGGCGCAAGCTCTGGATCCAGTCGCCGGACGGATCGGTGAAACTGTTCGTCGAACACCTGCCGAAGAGCGTGGCCGACGAGGACCTCGGGACGCTGCTCGAGCAGTTCGAGGCCGATGCGACCGGCGAGGTCGTCTTCGAAGGCGTGACCGTCCCGGGTGCCGTCGAGGCGCACCGCTTCCGCCGCCGGACCGAGGGCGGGCTGTGGCAGCAGATGGCCATGGCCCGCGACGGTGAGGGCGAGGTGTACTCGGTGATCCTGGCCGCCGACGTCACGGACGCGCCGTCGTCCGAGGTGGTCGCGCGGATCTTCGGCTCGTTCGCCCTGGCCGCCACCGGCGACGACACGTGACGGTCGCAGTTGCGCGACGAACTAGTGCGAATGCAACCTGCTGGGCCTCGACGGGGCCGGTCGGCAGTTCCTGGCCACGTGATCGCCACTTCGTTGCGGACAGCGCGCGTCTGGGCCGTTCGGCCGCTCTCGCTGAAACCACTACCTAGTCAGGAATGCGGGCGGGAGGTTGTACGCCGGTACAGCGTCGCGCGATCCCGGTCGGTCTCCGCCTGACCAAGCTTCGGCCTTCGGTCGTGACCGCGGAGACCGTGGCTCGTTGTCAGGTCTGTACGGGGACACCGGATCGAACGCGCCACCGAGCGCGAGACGATGGGGACATCGGGGTGCTTCGGCTACTCACCACACGACTACCCGTGGCGTTCGAGCAGGCGACGCCACCGGGACTCCTCGCCTATGACGCCCCGACCGATGGCGCCGACGAGTACGCGTACCTGGCCGGGTTGCTGCGTCCCCAGCTCGAAGCCGGCGACCTCGTGCTCGCGATCCTCGACGAGCGCTGCGCCGAGCCCCTGCACGAGCGGCTGCTGGCGGTGCGCTCGGCCCTCGAGACCACGCGGCTGGTCGTGCACGTGACGTCGCTGCCGCCGCTGGCGGCCGCCGCGCTCGTGCGCACGCTCACCGAACTCGATGCCGACGGCGTCGTCCCGCCGGGGGTGCTGGCATCCGGCATGGCGCGCCTCGAGCGTGCGGTCGTGAGTGCCGCCTGGCTGGGGTCGGTCGCGAAGCTCCGTCACCCCTCGCCGTCTCTCGGCATGCACGCCCGCTCGTGGTTCAAGAGCACCGGGTTCGCCGCCGTGCTCGACGATGCACCCCGCGTCGTGCGGCACAAGGGACCCGATGCCGTGATCCCGCTGCCCGAACTCGATCCGAGCGTGGACCACCGCGTCTTCGTCGGCACCGGCCTGGCCGAACTCGACCCTGTCGAGGCGACGCTCGCGCAACTCGAGGGCACCGAGATCGTCCACGTCCCCTCCCGCCGTTCGAGCGTCGCATGGTGGGGCACCGAGAACCTGGTCGAACTGGCCATCCTGCCGCGCTCGCCTGACGCGCTCGGCCGGATCGTCATCGGAGCGGCCGAGGGCCGTGACGAGACCGTCCGGTGCGACTGGTGCGGCGAGATCGTCGCTGCCGCCATCTGCCCGCTCTGCGGCGCCGCGACCTCGGCGCCGCTTGCTGTTTCCGGAGGCACAGCGTGAACCCCCGTCAGCGTCGCGGCGTGCTGCTCATCGCACTGGCGGTGATCGGCGCGGCCGCCGTGTTCTTCGCGGTGAGCAACTACCTGCGCGACGTGCGCAGCCAACTCGGCCCCATGGTGACCGTCGTCGCCGCCCGCAACGACCTGCCACCGTTCGCCGCCCCCGGCGAGGACGACCTGATCTTCGCCGAGGTCCCGGAACGGTGGTTGCCCACCCACGCCTTCCGGGACGCCACCCAGATCGGCGACCGCGTCACGGCCGCGGCGATCCCGGCCGGGACGCTGCTGTCCGAGGGCATGTTCCTCGATCGACCGGCCATCTCCCCCGGCGAGCGCGAGATCGCGATCCTCGTGGACGCCGAGACCGGCGTCGGGGGCAAGCTGACGTCCGGTTCGGTGGTCGACATCTTCGCCACCTTCGGGGGCACCGACGACGGCATCGCGCCTTCTTCGCGCATCGTGGTCCAGCGCGCCGAGATCATCGAGGTCGGCTCGCCGGTCGACGTGCCCGACGACGGCGTCGGGGCCGGCTCGGTCGGTTTCGGTTCCGAGCAACAGCTGCCGGTGACCTTCCGCCTCTCGGTCGAGGACGCCCGCACGTTGACCTACGTCGAATCCTTCGCGACGTCGATCCGTCTGGCGCTGCGCTCGCCGCTCGACGACGACATCCTGCCCGGCGACGTCACCATCTACCAGCCCATGCCCAGCGAGATCGGCCGGTTCGTCCGTCCGGTCCCGCGCCCGGGCGAGTCCCCCGACGACCTCGTCGTCGACCCCGAGCCCGAGGCGGAGACGGAACCCGGCGAGGCGGACACGCCCGCCGCCGACGAGGGCGCCGAGGCCGGTGCGGACAGCGCCCAGGATGCAGCGACCGACGGGGACACCGGGGCCGGCGACGGCGACGGTGCGGAAGGCGAAGACCAATGATCCGCGTTCTGCTCGCCACCCCGGACCGCGAGATCGCGGCGCGCGCACGCGCCCTGCTGAGCGAACTCGCCGAAGCCGAGATCGTCGCCACGGCCGACCACGCCGGCGAAGTGACCCGGATGCTCGCCGACGACGACGTGCCGATCGACGTGGCCGTCCTCCACGACGAACTCGGCCCGCTCCCCGTGCTCGATCTGGCTCGTGAGGTCAACCACCGCTTCCCCCAGGTGGGCGTGCTGGTGCTCGCCCGCGAGACCGGCGTCGAGCAGTTGCGCGCCGCGATGTCCGCCGGCGTGCGCTCGATCGTCCGGCTGCCGTTGATGCTCAGCGAACTGCACGGCGCCATCGTCGAGGCCAACGAGTGGGCGCAGACCGTCCAGTCACGCCTGGCCGCGGCCGGTCCGGCCCAGCGCAGCACGTCGCGCGGTCGCGTGGTCGCCGTCACGGGCGCCAAGGGCGGCGTCGGAACGACGACGGTGGCCGTCCAGCTCGCGCTCGCGTTCAAGCGCCAGGACCCGGACCGTTCGGTCTGCCTCGTCGACCTCGACCTGCAGACCGGCGACGTGCGCGCGTTCCTCGACGTCAGTCACCGACGCAGCATCGTCGACCTGATCGAGGTGGCCGGCGAGCTGACCACCGGACACATCAACGACGCGATGTTCCCCCATCCCGCCGGCGTGCGGGTACTGCTGCCACCGGTCAAGGGCGAGGACGCCGAGGACCTCGACGGCACGACCGTCGCGCGCATCCTGGGTGGCATCCGCTCGCGTTTCGACACGGTCGTGATCGACGCGGGCAGCCTCGCCACCGAGGCCACCGTCGTGGCCATCGAGCAGGCGGACGACGTGCTGCTGGTCTGCACCCCCGACGTGGTCGCGCTGCGCGGGGCCAACCGGGTCGTCGACCTGTGGGACCGCCTCGCCGTCCGCGACGCCGGGGTCCGCGTGGTCCTCAACCGCGCCAGCCGCGACCGCGAGGTCCAGCCGGGGCTCGCCGAACGCGTGCTCACCGTGCCCGTGCTCGACACGGTGATCCCCGACCGCGTGCTCGACGTCGAAGCCGCCACCAACGCCGGTGACCCGGCGCGGCTGACCGGCGCCGTCGCGTCCGCGATGGACGCGCTGGCCGGCGAACTCGGCGGTGACACGCCCCGCGAAGCCGAAGTACCCGAGCCCGACGAGGTCCGCGAGAACGCGCTCGCCGCCAGGGTCGCCAGCGAGACGGGAGCCCTGTCGGCCGAGTTCGGGGCCATGCTGTTGCCGCTGCTACTGACCCTGCTGCTGATGTGGCAGTTGGTGCTCGCCGGCTACACGACGGTGCTCGCCAACCAGGCCGCGAACGACGCCGCGCGTGTGCTCTCGCTCGAGGGCAACGACCCGCTCGCCATCCAGCAGGCCGCCGAGTCGCGGCTCCACGGCCACTGGCGCCGGACCGTGCAACCGCGGGTGACCTCGGACCACCAGATCGAGATCAGCCTGCCCGTCCCGATCCTGGTGCCGGGGACCAGCACGCCGTGGCGTGTGCGGACCTCGGTGGCGGCGATCGACGAGAGCGCGGCGGGTGCGGCCACGCAGGCGGGGGGGATGTCATGAGTCGTCGGGCCACGCACCTCCGGCGCGAGGACGGCGCATTCAGCGCCGAGTTCGTCGCCGTCGTCCCGCTGCTGCTGATCGTGGCCCTGATCGCCTGGCAGGCACTGATGGTCGTGTCGGCCGGCAACGCCGCCGCCGCGGCGGCCCGCAACGGCTCGCGCGCCATCGCCACCGGCGAAGGAGCCTCCGCAGCGGTCGCACGCTCACTCCCCGACTGGCTCCAGGACGGCCACCGGGTGCGCCGCGGCCTCGAAGCGGTCGAGGTCGAGGTGACCGTGCCACCGGTCGTGCGCGGCATCCCGCTCGGCGGATTCACCCTCACCCGCGAAGCCGAACTGCCCGACACGTCCCTGCCGGTGCTGCCATGAGCCTCAAGAACCGGGTACGACGCGACGAGCCGGCCCAGCAGGGCGACTCGGGCACGCCGGCGGGCGCCAACGCGATCGCCGACTTCCGGCGGCAGCTGCTCCGCGAGGCCGACCTCGACGCGCTCGCCAGGCTGGACGCGACGCAGTTGCGGGCTCGCCTCGAGCGCATCGCCGGCAACCTGCTCAACCGCGAGGGGCCGGTGATCACGGCCGAGCAGCGCACCACGCTGATCCGCCAGATCGTCGACGAGATGATCGGGCTCGGGGTGCTCGAGCCCCTGCTCGCCGACGAGACCGTCACCGAGATCATGGTCAACGGCCACGACGACATCTGGGTGGAGCGCGGCGGCCGGCTCATGCGCGAGGAGGGCATGCAGTTCGCGTCCGAGGCGCAGCTGTACCAGACGATCGACCGCATCGTCGGCGGGGTCAACCGGCGCGTCGACGAGTCCTCGCCGATGGTCGACGCGCGGCTGCCCAGCGGCGAACGCGTCAACGTGATCATCCCGCCGCTGTCCCTGCGTGGGCCGGCGATGACGATCCGCCGCTTCCCGACCCCGTACCCGATGCAGCGTCTGGTCGAACTCGACACGCTCAGCCCCGAGCTCGCCGATCTGCTGGCCGGGTTCGTGCGCGCCAAGCTCAACGTCCTGGTCAGCGGCGGGACCGGCACGGGGAAGACGACCTTCCTCAACGCCCTCTCGGCGTTCATCCCGGCCGACGAGCGCATCATCACGGTCGAGGACGCCGCCGAACTGCAGTTGCAGCAGCCCCACGTGCTCTCGCTCGAGTCGCGGCCGCCGAACGTCGAGGGCCGGGGCGAGGTCACCATCCGTGACCTGGTGCGCAACGCCCTGCGCATGCGCCCCGACCGCATCATCGTGGGCGAGGTCCGTGGCGGCGAGACACTCGACATGCTCCAGGCGATGAACACCGGCCACGAAGGCTCGCTCGCGACGGTGCACGCCAACTCACCTGCCGACGCGATCCTGCGCCTCGAGACGCTGGCCTCCATGACCGAGCTGTCGATCTCGTTCGACGCGCTCCGCGACCAGATCAACACCGCCGTCGAGGTGTTCGTGCAGCTCGGGCGAGCCACCGACGGCCGTCGCCGCGTGACCGAGGTCGCCGTCGTGACCTCGACCCACCGCGAGCAGTTCCGGCTCGCGACCGTCGCCGAGTTCGTGCCCGACCGCGTCGTCCACGGGGGACCGAGCACCGGCCGCTACCTCTACCACGGCCTGCCGGCCCTCTACCGCGAGCGTCTGCACCAGCGGTCGCTGCCGATCCCGGCCGTGTTCGACCGCGACCTCGGCGCCGACCACGTCCTGCGCGTGGAGAGCAGCGCATGACGCCGTCCCCGCCCCTGCTGCTGGTCGCCACGCTGGCCGTCCTGCTCGTCGCGCTGCTCGGCATCTGGCAGCTGATCCAGGTCGCGCTCGACCGCGCCGACCTCGCCCGCCGCTCGGAACTCGCGCGGGTGGAGTACGAGGCGTCGCGCTGGCGGTCGCGCGCCGATGCGCTGCTGCGGCGGACCAGCGCGGGTGCGAAGCTCGAGACGGCGGTGTCCCGGGCGGGCGTCGATCTGAGCGCGCTCGACCTCGCGCTGGTCGGCGCGGGTGCCATGGCCGCAGGCGCGCTCGCGCTCGCGCTGCTCGGCCCCGACGTCCTCGGCGTCCTCGGGGCGCTGGTCGGCCTGTGGGCGGTGCGCCAGTGGCTCGAACGCAAGCGGCAGGCGCGCCTGGAGGAGTTCGTGGCGCAACTGCCCGAGCTGGCACGCACGCTGTCCAACGCCACGGCCGCGGGGCGTTCCCTGCACTCCGCGCTGACCCTGGCCGCGACCGACCTGTCGGACCCGGCCGGGACCGAGTTGCGGCTGGTGGCCGAGCAGTTGCGGTTGGGTGCGTCCGTCGACGCGGCGCTCGACACCATGAAGCAGCGTCTGCCATCGCGCGAGCTGGCCGTGCTGGTCTCCACGCTGGTCATCCAGCAGCGCTCCGGCGGTGACGTGGTCACCGCGCTGCGGGCGATGGCCGAGACGCTCGAGGATCGCAAGGACCTGCGCCGCGAGGTCAAGACCATCGTGGCGAGTGCGGTGCAGACCGGCTACGTGACCGGCGGTCTCGGGGTCCTGCTGATCCTGATGGTCGACCGGTTGCAGGGCGGGATGATCGACCTCATGGCGCGCGAGACGGTGGGACAGCTCGCGCTGGCCGCGACCGCCGGCCTGTACGTCTTCGCGTTCGCGCTCGTGCGGCGCATGACCGACATCGACGTCTGAGGGGAGGCGCCATGGAACCCGTGCTGTACGCAGGCGCCTTCGCCGGCGTGGTCGCGCTGGCCGGGGTCGGCACCGTGTTCGTCGTCGACCAGCCGGTGCAGGACCGCTTCCAGGACATCGACGACGCTCGTCGTGCCCGACGCGGTCGGCGTCGCAACCCGGTTGCCAGCGTGATGGACGCCCTGGGGACGCCGCTGGCCAGGCCGGTGCTCAACCTGGTCGGCACCCAACGGATCGCCACCTGGGAGCGGCTGCTCGACGCGGCCGGGCGCCCGGGGGGCACCACGGTGCGCCACCTCGCCGCGCGCAAGGCGTCGTACGGGATCGTGCTCGGACTCGTCGGCCTGGTCACAGCCTCCGCCTGGTGGATGCCGATCGCACTCGGTCTGTTCGGGTTCTTCCTGCCCGAGCTGAGCCTGCGCAGTCAGGCGAAGGAACGCCAGGACGAGATCAGCCGCGCCCTTCCGGACTTCCTCGACGTGCTGTCGGTGACGGTCTCGGCGGGGCTCGACTTCCGCAGCGCCCTGACCCGGGTCGCGGACGCCTTCGACGGTCCGCTCTCCGACGAGATCCGCACCGCCCTGCAACAGATGATGCTCGGCACCCCGCGACGCGAGGCACTGCACGCCCTGCGCGCCCGCAACAGCTCCGAACCCTTGTCCGAGTTCGTGACGGCGCTCCAGCAGGCCGAGGAGTTGGGCGCACCGCTCACGTCCGCACTCGCGGGGATCGCCGGCGACGTGCGCAAGGCCTACGGGCAGCAGGCGCGGCGCGAGGCGGCGAAGGTCGAACCGCGGCTGTCGGTCGTCATGACCATCACGCTCATCCCTGCGGCCATGATCACGATCGGCGTGGGCTTCTACCTCAGCAGCGGCGTCGACTTCGGAGCGATGTTCGGTGGTTGACCACACGCTCACGAGCTCCCTCGCCGGCCTGGTCAAGCTGGCGCTCAACCTGCGCCTCGCCGCGCTGCTGCTCACCCTGCTGTGGCTGCCGACGGCCGACCCGGCCTCGGGTGCGACGCTCGCGCTGCTGGTGCCGCTCGCGAGCCTGACCAGCCTGGTCCCGGTCCTGGGCTGGAACCGCATTGGCACCTGGATCCTGCGTCACCCGGCCGTGCTGCTCATCGACCTGCTGCTCGCCATCGCCGTGCTCGGCACGATCGGCCTCGACACGCCGTTCGGCCTGTTCGTGCTGTCAACGGCGTTGGTCGCCGGTGTGCTCTACGGCGGCGCCGGCACCGCCGTGATGAGTGCCGCACTCGTGCTCGCCTACACCGCCGGTGCCATCCTCGTGGGTGAACAGCCCACGATGGCCGAGTTGCTCGGGACGCCGGCGCTGGTACCGGCGCTGGCCGCGGGCGGCGCGGCGGTCCGTGCCCTGCTCGTCCGTCAGCACGCGACCGCGCGAGCCTTGGCGGAATCGTCGCTCAACACGGCCGCAGCCATGGAACGCACCCGGCTGGCGCGCGAGATGCACGACACCCTGGCGAAGACGTTGCACGGCATCGCCCTCAACGCCGCCGCCGTCCCGCGGCTGCTCGAACATGCCCCGGACGCCGCCGCCGTGACCGCCGCCAGCCTGGCCGAAACCGCCGAGCGGGCGGCCCAGGAGGCGCGCGAGCTCATCACGGGGCTGCGCCACGACGACCTCGACCGACCGCTGGGCGAGGCGTTGGCCGACGCGGCGACGTCGTGGGCCGCCGACGTCGGTGTCGACATCGAGACCGACCTCGACCCGTGCTGCGGGCTGTCGCCCTCGGCCCGCTACGAGCTGTTCTGCATCGCGCGCGAGGCGCTGCGCAATGCCCACGAGCACGGCGGCGCGCGACGCATCGACCTGACCCTGCGCGACGGCGAGACGGTCGTGCTGACGCTCCACGACGACGGCACCGGCTTCGAGGTCCCCGACGACGTGGCCGACCTGACCCGCGACGGCCACTTCGGTGTCGTCGGGATGTGCGAGCGCGCCGCCACCGTCGGCGGGACGGTCGACCTGCTCAGCGTCGAGGGCCAGGGCACCACCGTCACCGTCACGGTGCCGCGCGTCGCGGCCGGCGAGGCCGCCGGCGACCTTCCCCCGGCGGCGGCCGGCCTGCAGCCCACGGAGGCCGCATCGTGATCCGGGTGCTGGTCGTCGACGACAACGACGTGATCCGCAGCGGCCTGCGCGCGCTGCTCTCGAGCGTGCCGGATCTCGAGGTGGTCGGCGAGGCCGCCACCGGCCGCGAGGCGATCGACCGGGCCGACCAGCTCTCGCCCGACGTGGTGCTGCTCGACGTCCGTATGCCGGTCATGGACGGTGTCACCGCGGCCGGGCCGCTCGCCGAACGGTGCGGCGTGCTGATGCTGACCTACACCGACGAGCCCGATGCCGTGGCGGGGGCGTTGCGCAACGGCGCGAGCGGCTATCTCGTCCACGGCCGGTTCGGGCCCGACGAACTCGCCGGCGCGATCCGTGACGTCGCGGCGAAGCGCCCGGCCATCTCCGGAGCCGTCGTACCGGCACTGTTGCAGGCCCTGCGCGCCGGGGAACATGCCAGCCGGCCGCTCGGACTGCGCGGCGGGGGCCACTCGCTGACTCCGCGCGAGGCCGAGGTCATGGACGCGATCGCCCGGGGCGAGACGAACGCGCAGATCGCCGAAGCGCTGTTCGTGGCCGAGAAGACGGTCAAGAACACGATCAACCGGATCTACACCAAGCTGGCCGTCACCACGCGCAGCGAGGCCATCGCCCGCTGGCTCGGCTCGGACGGCCGCTGACGGCGCCCGATCCCTACGGGGTCGGGTCGAGGCGGGAAACCTCGGGATCGTCCGAGGTCATCGAGCACAGACCGAAACTCTGCGAGGACGGTCGCACCTGCTCGATGCGATGTCCGTCGTCGTACATCACGTCGGCGTACACCGTGGTCGTCGTGCTGGTGCCACGTCCGACGGACGCGGTACCCGACCCCTTGCCCTCGTAGACCTCGTAGTCGTCGATGGCCGGCTGGGACCGATGGTGCGCTTCGAACGCCTCCCACGTCGTGGCGAACGGCCCACTGGTGCAGACGAGTTCGAACGCCGTCTCGAGGTCGCCACGCTGGAGCGCGGACAGGTAGGTCTCCATGGTCGCCAACCCGTCCTCGAGGTCGGGCAGTTCGTCCGAGGGCGACGAACCGGGCGTCATGGCACAGCCCCCGAGCAGCAGCGCCGCCAGGCCGGCCACCCATCGCGCGGAGCTGTCGCAACGCCTGCGCGGCTGCGTCATCGCGCCGCGTACCCCCGCGCGCTCCCGCTGATCGCGCGTGCCCCGATCGTCCACACGATGCCGGCCGATCCGAGGACCCCGACGACCGCCGTGAGCAGTGCGGGCCACGTCGGATCCTCCGGCGGCGGCGACACGACAGCCCAACCGGCCACGAGGACCGGGAGCGAGAGCAACCACCATGCCGGACCCGTCTGGCGACGACGCACCACGACGCCGGCGACGAGGGTCGCAGCGACCAGCACCAGCCCTACCAGCACCGCGAACACGGCGTTGCGTACGGCGGACGACGCCTCGAGGAGCGGGTCGACGAGGACGACCAGCAGCACCCCGTAGGCCACGGCGCCGATGACGTAGGTCACGATCCACACCAGGGTCCCGAGGGCCAAGGGCGCCCAGACATTGCCGGTGGCCGCCACACGCCGACTCACCCGCCGACCGCCATCGTGTCGAGCAGCACCTGCAGATCCTCGTCGGAGATCTGCTCCTCGGTACCGACCAGGCGGATCGCCACGACCTCCTCGTCGAGCAGCGCCGTGACATAGGTCATGCGGACCTCACCTCCGAGGGCGTCGGACTGGGCCACGTTCTGCAGCAGGAACCCCTCCTCGGCGCCGGCGACATCCACGAACTCGCGGCGCGTCTGCTCCGCGCCCTGGGCGTTCTGGGTGAGCACCGCCATGTTCACCGTTGCGAGCCCTTCCGCGTCGGTCTCGTCGACCGCCCGGAAGACGAGCGCGCCGACGGCGGCGACGGCGGCGTCCGGGGGGCCGTAGTGCAGCGACTCCGGGTCGACGTCAACCATGTCCGACGCAGCCGGTTCCCACGCCGCGGGTACGGCGAAGGAGACGTCGGGATGCTCGACGAGCTGGTAGCCGTCGGGCACCTCGCTCGCCGAGGACCCGCCGCCCGAGCAGGCCGTCAGCGCCACGAGCAGAGCGAGTGCGAGCCATCGTCCGGACACGACATCTCTCCCATGGGGCCGCGTCATCCGCCGGCCGCCGTCAGACATTCGAGATTCGGCACGAGCCTACGGGTGCCGTCCGCCTGGGGCACGCCCGCGTAGTGGGCGTCGACCAGGGTGCTCGTGGCCCGAGAGCCGCTGCCCATCAGCCCGAGTTTGACGCCGAGCGCGACCTTGCCCCCGAGCGCGAGCCCGTACTCGTCACCCTCGTAGACCAGGTAGCTGATCTCGCCGCGCTGTTGGGTCATCTGTCCCACGGCTTCACTGTTGCGACCGGTGTCGAGCCACTCCTCGACGACCCTGCGGTCCGTGTCCTCGGGCAGCTCCAGCACCGCCCGCTGTGTCATGGAACGGTCCTGCCCACCGGTCAACATGGTCTGGATGTCCTCGAGATTGCTTCCGAACGAGATGCCGCTGTCGGCCGTGTAGGTGTTCTCGAACTCGACGCGCAGCAGGGTGCCGTCGAGGTCCCTGACGACGGCCATCACCGACGTGGCAGCCGCCGAGGCGTCGGCCTCGCCGGCGACGAACCCGACTTCCGCCGAAGCGCCCCAATCCACCTGATAGATCTCGGCGTTGGTGTGGACGTCGTTCGGCGTCCGGTCCTCCTCGATGCCGATCAGCAACGCCCCTTCGATGCCGATCTCGGCACCCGCGACCTGCTCACCGAACAGGTCCACCGTCGCCTTCGCATCCGCGCTCGCATTGACGTCCACGGCATGGAAGGTCTTGTGCGGGTCACCGAGGTCACCGACCGTGCGATCGGCCACCCATTCCACGAGGCCGCCACCGAACGGCATCCAGCTGCTGCCCGCCTCGATCGCCGCCCGCTGGTGGAACAGCCGTTCGAACTCGTCCGCTTCGGATGTGGACATCACGTAGGCCTGCAGGTCGTGGGCGGTCATGCCGACCCGGGCCTCGGCCAACGCCTCGGCGCTCGCCACGCCACCTGCCGCCTCGACGCCGACCTCGCCCGAGAGGCCGGCACCAATCGTCTCGAGCAACGTGAACGTCGTGTTGCCGTTCGAACTGTCCGTTCGTGTCACCGTCACGCCACCCTCGACGTCGAAGACGAGGACGTCGACACCGATCTCGCCCTCGAAGCTGGTCGACATGATGTTGCAGTCGGGCCGGACGTCCTCGTCGGTCAACGCCGGTTGCGGCAGTTCGCAGTCGTCGCCGAACAGCGAACAGACGGCGTAGCGGCCCCACTCACCGATCGTGGTCGGAATCGCGGCGGCGAAAAGCGCCGCGACCACCAGGCCGACCACGATCACCGCCGCCACGTACTCGGCCGTCAGCGCGCCGCTCTCGTCCCGCCACTGCCCGGTCCCCGTGCCTGCCATGTCCCGCCCCGCGTGCGCGTGTTCGCTACCGAACACCAGTCTCGCGAAGCGCCGGGTCGGCCACGAGGGCCCGCGGGCCCAGATGCAGGCCCTGGGGGCCCGGGCCCCCACCGTCGTTGCGGTCCGACATTTGGGTCCCGGGGCCCTCTGCGTCGACGGCGGGCCTCCGTAGCGTGGGGTCCATCGAGAAGGCGGCAAGCCGCCGCTGCGAACCACCACCGCCGGGGGTAGCCATCATGATCATCAAGCTTCGCGAGATCTTCAGCCGCATCAACCGCGACCAGCTCGGTGCCCTGTCGGCCGAGTACGTGGCCGTCATCATCGTCGTCGGACTCATCGTGACCGCGCTCATCCAGGCGGGCATCGACACCAAGGTCGGCGAGTGCGCCGGCAAGGCCGTCGACTCGGTGTTCAAGCAGCAGGAGGCCGGCTGCTGAGCCGCCCCACCCCGCACATTCCCGGTGAGCCGGGCCGCTCGAGCGGTCCGGCTCACCGGGGTTGACCCACGAGAGGAACGTCGTGAGACCGACCCGCGGAACGAGGTGGATCGCCGCCTGCGCGGCCGGCGGTGTCCTGGTAGCCGGTTGCAGTTCGACACCGGACGCGGCCGAGCAGGACGGCGCCACCGCGTCGGCGACATCCGCGCCGGCGGCCGACGAGACATCGACGCAGCCGGGCGGTCGGCTCGTGTTCACCGCCTGGGAGGAGCGCCATCCGGGCGGCCTGGTCGTCGGCCTGCGCTCGATCGAGGTCGACGAGCACGGCAACGTCGCGATCGAGTTCGAGGCGACCTCGATCGAGGCCCGCGTCGGCCTCGCCGAGACGCACACCTTCCTCGAGGACGACCTCGGCAACCAGTACGAACTTCTACCACCGGCGAGTCCCGACGAGAACCTGCCGCTCGAACCGGACCAGCGTGTGCTGGCCAGGCTGTCGTTCCAGGGTCCCATCGCGCCGGATGCGACGCGGGTCATGCTCGCCTTCAACGGCACCAACGGCGAACCCCGCGAGAAGGACGAGGGTCCTCCCCGCGGGGTCATCCCCGGTCTCGTCATCCGCGACATCCCGCTGCCGGGCGTTGGGCTCGACGCCGAGGCCGTCGGCACCGGTCCCGATCGCGACAGCGTGACCGAGTCGACGGCGATCGACATCGAACTGACGGGCGAGTCCGAGGGCGTCACCGCGACCGCGACCCGTGTCGAGACCGACGGCAGCATCGTCTACGTCGACGTCAGCGTCGAGGTCCCCGCAGACCACGAGCGTCCCGTCCGGATCAACTCGGCCCACCCACGGCTCGAGGACTCGACGGGCTCGCACTCCCTCGCCGAGAACATCCAGGTCGCGAACGAGGACCTCGTCAACGTCGACATGGAACCGGGCGCCACGGCCCGGATCCGGGTCGCGTTCCGCCACCCCTTCGCCGATGACGCCACCCACTTCGACCTCCGATTCAACCGCGCGCCGAGCACGCCGGCCCTTCCGGAGATCCTGATCGAGGACCTCCCGATCCCGGGTCGCGAGCTCACCGACACGGCAGGTGACGAATGACACGCCCCGAGTTCCGCGCCGCACGCAGCGCCGTCGTGGTCCTGGCGATCGTGCTCGCCGCCTGCAGCGGTGGGGAGCCGCAGGACGAACCGCAGGTGGACCCGACCGACGCCTCGGAGGAAGCCGTGGCGGAAGACGTCGGCGAGCAACGCGAGGCCGTCCCGGCCGAAGCGTCGACGTGGACCATCGAAGCCCTCGACGCGCCGCAGAGCACGGCCGAGGTGCGCGTCGCCGAGATCATCGTCGAGTTCGACGGGCGCGTCACGGCCGAGGGCACCGTGCTGACCCTCGAGGAACCGATCCTGTTCGACTTCGACTCCGACCAGTTGCGCGACGGCGCACGCGAACCACTCGACGACATCGCCGAGGTCCTGGCCTTCTACCCCGACGCCCCGGTCCAGGTCATCGGGCACACCGACGACCAAGGCAGCGCGGACTACAACCTCGACCTGTCCCAGCGACGGGCCGACGTCGTGGCCGACGCACTCCGCGAGCGTGGCATCCCCGTCGATCGGCTGACCGCCGAGGGCCGGGGGCTGACCGAACCGGTGGCGCCGAACGACAGCGACGAGGGCCGGGCACAGAACCGCCGGGTCGAGGTGCTGATCGTCGGCGTGGAACCGCCCGAGAGCGGCGGGACGGGCTGAGCCTGTCGGGCCCGCGCCCCTCGTCCGGCGATTGGGGCCTGGGGGCCCATGCGCGGCACCGCACCGCCGGCCCATACTCGATCGTTGTAGGTAGGGACAGGGGAGACACCGGGGATGGCCAACGGCGAGCGACCGGACGACGAGGCGGGCGGCATCGCGCCCGCCTACCTGCTCATGATGGTCGCCATGGCGCTCGGGCTGCTGGTGTTCCTCCAGGTCGGGCACGCGACGGTGCTCGGCACCGAGGCCCGCAACGCCGCCGACGCGGCCGCGCTCGCCGGGGCGCGCAGCCTGCGTGACCAACTACTGGCCACGCCCGGTTGGGGCCTGCCTGCGGGTCTCAACGGCTTCGCCGTGCGATCGGCGGCGGTCGACTACGCCAACCGCAACGGCGCGACCCTGGTCGACTTCGACAGTTCCCTGGCCACCTGCCGCGTACGCGCCGAGGTCCGCGGACGCACCGGACCGCTCGAGGGGCCGGTCGAGGGCATCCAGAACCAGCGGCCCGAGTCGGAAGCCGCGGCCGAGGTCACCCTGCCGCCGCTCGGGGCATACGGCCTCGAGTACCGCTGCCAGAGTGGCCTCGGCATCGTCGACCTCGGCCTCGTCGAGAGCCTGGTCCCGCGACCCCCGATCGACCTCGACGACTTCGAACTCGACCCGCCCGACCCCGACGAGTTCGACGATCCAGAGGACTTCGCGGACGCCGTCGAGGACTTCGAGGAAGCCCGCGACGCGTGGCTGGAGTCGGTCGAGTCGGCCGCGCTCGACGCCTGGCGCGACACCGTCGCCGACCACGCGTTCGGGATGCTCCGGGACGGCGCCGAGATCCGCCTCGTCCCCACCGGCTGAATCGGCACGACGCCACGACGACGCCGGTGCGGGCGTTCGGTCGGCCCCCGCGGCACGACGCGGCGCTACCGTCGACGTCCGAGAACCCAGCCGCCGGAGGATGCCGTGGACCCCAAGATGATCATCGCCGCCGTCCCCTGGCTGCGCCGGGCGTGGAAGCTGCTGCCCATGCCGCTGCGACTGCCGGTGTTCGGCGTCGCGGCGGCCGTCGGGCTCTACTTCGCGATCACCGGACGGGACGAGTTGCAGCACGCCATCCGTGAGATGCGCGAGGGCGGAGGTCCCCAGACGATCGACCAGCGGAGCGGAGCACAGCGCAGCGGCACCCGCTGATTCGTCAGCGCGCACGAGCAGGGCCACCCGTCGCCGGGTGGCCCTGTTCGTGTACCGATGGTGTGCGAGCGAGGAGGCAGGCAGCACGACCGGCGAGTCTGGTGGCCGCGTCAGTCGCGGCGGATCTGTTCGGCCTTGGCGTCGGCAGCGTCGGCGCGCTTCTCGGCCGCCTCCTGCTCGAGACGCTCGGCCTCGTTCTGCTTCTGCGCGCTCTTCTGCTGGGCTTCGCCCTCGCGCTCGAGGTTGTCGTCACCGACGGCACGGCCGGCGGTCTCCTTGGCGACGCCCTTGACCTTGTCGCCGAGTGAGTCGCTCATGGTGCTCTCCTTGGTGGCGATGATGGTGGCGGGTCACCGACCGGGACTCGGTCCGTACCGTTGCTGGTTCGGACCGCCCCCCGCGGGAGCCCGGCGCGATGTCGCTGCCGACTCAACCGCACCGGAGGCGACACGGCCACACCTGCGCTCCGGCCGTTCGGCGGTCCCGCCCGGCCTTCCCGGTCGTGCGTCCAGGTCGTCCTGTACCGACGGGCCCCGTCGTCCGGCCGCCACGCGGCGCATGGCAGCATGCAGCGCACACGACGCCATCGGAGCGCACCCATGACCAGCAGCCACCCCGCGCCCCCGCACGACCTCGGCGACGAACTCGAGGTCGACCCGCGTGACTGGTCCCCGCGGGACGTCTACCGCCTGATGACCGCCCTGGTCGTCCCCCGCCCGATCGCGTGGGTCTCGACCTACGGTGAAGACGGCGTGCGCAACGTGGCTCCCCACAGCTACTTCAACGTCGTCGCGCACGATCCCCCGCACGTTGTGTTCTCCTCGGCGAGCGAGAAGGACACGTTGCGCAACGTCCGCGCCCGCGGGGCGTTCGTCGTCAACGTCGTGACGATGGACCTCGTCGCGGCCATGAACGTCACCGCCGCGGACTTCCCGCCCGACGAGGACGAGTTCGCCTGGGCCGGGCTCGAGGCGGCGGCGGCCGTCGCCGTCGATGCGCCCCGGGTAGCCGGGGCGCGGGCCCATCTCGAGTGCCGATTCGTCCAGGAGGTCACGGCCGGTAACGGCACGATCGTGGTCGGCGAGGTGGTCCACGTCCACGTCGACCCGTCCGTGTGGCGCGACGGCCGCGTGGACCCCGAACTGCTGGATCCGGTCGGTCGCCTGGCGGGCACCGGCTATGCCGGCCTCGGCGCGGTGTTCCATCTCGAGCGCCCGACCTGGCGGGACCTCTCGGCGCAGGGTCGCCCGCGAGCAGCGCCGCAACGTCCCTAGTCGTCCGGCGCGTCGTCGCCGTCTGCGCCCTCGGCCCACTCGGACCAGCGGGCACCCTCCTCGAGATCGTCGTCGGGCGCCTCGCCGACCACCTGCTCGATCAGGGCCGTGTCGTCGCTGAACTCGACCACGCCGACGCGGCCCTCGCGCACGTCGTCGACGTGGACGACCGCCAGCCTCCACCAGGTCGTGCCGTCGTGCTCCCACAGCACACCGACGTCGATGTCGTCGACCGCGCCCCGGGTCAGACATGCGCTGGGCCGACGGGTCCACAGGTCCTCGAGCGCGGCCGGCAGGTTCTCGCGGTCGCCGCCGAGCAGGCCGGGTGCCTCGCCGTCGGCCGCGACGACATCGAGCAGCGCCTCGAGGTCGCGGGCGTTGAACGCCTCGGCGAGCGCATCGAGCGCCTCGGCCGCGTCGTCGTCGCGTACGCCCACCTCGAGGTCGTCCTCGGGCAGGTCGCCGTCGGGGTCGTCGAGGTGGAACCCGTAGTCGTCGGCAGCGACACTGCCCGGTTCCGGCGTGTCGGGTTCTTCGCTCCCGCGGGCACCGTCGATGCGGTCCAGCTTGGCCTCGGCTCCCGCCGTCAATCGGTCGACCTCGGACACGAGCGGATCCTTTGCGTCGGCTGCCGGCATCACTCTGCCGCCTGCCGCGTCCTGCGACAAGAGGCCCCTGGCCCCCTCCATCCTGACCGACCGAACCGGCCCCTCCCTGGCCGACCGAACCGGGGGGGACAGGTCGACCGAACCGGGGGGACAGGTCGACGCACGGCCGTGCGACCGCTTGGCTAGGGGGCGAAGGACCCGGCGGTCGGTGACCGACGCCTCGGTCGGCGGACACCGACACCCGCGTACAACGCTGTCCGACAGGTCGGCCGCCGGCCGATCATCCTGCCTGCCCGCCCAACGCGAACACCACGAACGAGGCCGTTTCCATGGAGCCGCACGACCACGTACTGCCCGACGGCACGACCGTCCGGATCCGCCAGATCACCCCGGACGACAAGGCGTTGCTGCTCGGGATGTGGGCCCGCACGTCGACCGAGTCGCGCCGCGCCCGCTTCATGGGCACCTTCAACCTCGACGAGTCGAACGTGGCGCGGTTCACCGACCTCGACCCGAAGATGCAGTACGCGCTCGTCGCGACCCGCGGACGCGGCGACAACCAGCAGATGATCGGCGTCGCCCGCTACGAGCGCGACCCGGACCGGATGAACTCCGCCGAGTTCGCCGCCCTGATCGAGGACGCCCACCAGGGACGCGGCGTCGGCACCGCCCTGGTCCGCGAGCTCGCCCTGGCGGCCGCCGACCACGGCATCACGCACCTGTCGGGCGACATCCTCTCGGACAACACCCGCATGCTCAACCTGGTGCGCGAACTCGGTCTCGAGTACCAGTCCGACCGTGACTCCGGCGGCGTGGTCCGCAGCGACCTCGAGGTCGCGATCTCGGAGCGCTTCCTCCAGGTCGTCGACGAGTCGGAACGTGAGGCGGCCGAAGCCGGCCTGCGCCGGTTCTTCCGGCCCGAGAAGGTCGCCGTCGTCGGCGCCTCGCGCAACAAGTCCTCGATCGGCGGCCTCGTCTTCGACAACATCCTCGAAGGCGGGTTCACCGGCGTGGTCTACCCCGTCAACCCCAACAGTCCCTACGTGCAGGGCGTGGCCGCCTACCCCAGCCTGAAGGACTGCCCCGAGGTCCCCGACCTGGTCTTCATCTGCGTGCCGTCACGGTTCGTCAACGACCTCATCGACGAGGCCGGCGAGTTGGGCGTCAAGGCCGTCTGTGTCATCACGGCAGGGTTCTCCGAGGTCGGCGAGGAGGGCGAGCGCCTGCAGGACGACCTGATGGAGCGCGCCCGCGGCTACGGCCTGCGCATCATCGGCCCCAACTGCATGGGCCTGCTCAACGGCAACGACGACGTCCGCATGAACGGCACGTTCTCGCAGACCTTCCCGCAGGCGGGCCGCGTGTCGATGTCGTCGCAGTCGGGCGCGCTCGGCCTCGCCGTGCTCGAACACGTCAACGACCTCGGGCTCGGGATCTCGACGTTCGTCTCGGTCGGCAACAAGGCCGACATCTCCGGCAACGACCTGCTGCAGTACTGGGAGCAGGACCCGGACACCGACGTGATCCTGATGTACCTCGAGTCGTTCGGGAACCCGCGCAAGTTCTCGCGCATCGCCCGCCGGGTCTCGCGCAAGAAGCCGATCGTGGCGGTGAAGTCGGGCCGCACCAGTGCCGGTGTGCGGGCCGCGTCGAGCCACACGGCGGCGATCTCGTCGGGCGACACCGCCGTGCAGGCGCTGTTCCGCCAGACCGGCGTGATCCGCACCGACACCCTCGAGGAGATGTTCGACGCCGCGACGTTGCTGTCGAGCCAGGGGCTGCCGAGCGGCAACAAGGTCGCCATCCTCACCAACGCAGGCGGGCCCGGCATCCTCGCCGCCGACGCGCTCGAGGCCAACGGTCTCGAGGTCCCGCCCCTGTCCGACCGCACGATCGAGCAGTTGCGCGCGTTCCTGCCACCGGAGGCGGGCGTGGGCAACCCGGTCGACATGATCGCCTCGGCGACGCCGGACGCGTACAAGCGCGCCATGGAGATCCTCGGCAACGCCGACGAGATCGACATGGTGTTCGTCATCTTCATCTTCACCGGCACCACCGACACCGGCGAGGTCGCCCAGGCGCTCATCGACGCCAAGGCCAACCTGCCCGATGGCGTGCCAGTCGTCAGCGTGTTCATGTCCGTGTCCGGCCTGCCGCCGGCACTGGCCGCGGCCCAGATCCCGTCCTTCCCCTTCCCCGAGGCCGCGGCCCGCGCCATGGGCCGCGTCGCGCAGTACTCGGCGTGGCGCCGCCGCCCGCTCGGCAACGTGGTCGAACCCGAAGGGATCGACCGGGACGCCGCGCGCGCGATCGTGGACGAGGCGCTGGCCGGCGCCGACGAGGGCGCCACCTGGCTGCCGTCGGAGAAGGCCGAGGACCTGCTGCGCGCCTACGGGGTGCCGCTGGCCCGGTCCCGGGTCGTCGGTAGCGCCGACGAGGGCGCGCGGACGCAGGCCGAGTTCGGCACCCCGGTCGCCGTCAAGGTCGCCGCGCCGATTCACAAGACCGACGTGGGCGGCATCGAACTCGGACTCGACTCCCCCGAGTCCGTTGCCGACGCGATCGGACGCATCCGCCAGTCGCTGATCGACGCCGACCTGGCCGAGCACGCCGACGCGTTCCTGATCCAGGAGATGGTCGGCGACGGCCTCGAGATGGTGGTGGGCGTGACCCACGACCCCTCGTTCGGGCCGATCGTGATGGCGGGCATGGGCGGCACGCTGGTCGAACTGCTGCGCGACGTCAGCGTCCGGATCACCCCGCTGACCGACACGGACGTCGAGGACATGCTCGCCAGCCTGCGCATGGCACCGCTGCTGACCGGCTATCGCGGCGCCCCGCCGGCGGACGTGACCGCACTCAAGGATCTGCTGTACCGGATCAACGCCATGGTCGAGGACCTGCCCGAGGTCGCCGAACTCGACCTCAACCCGATCTTCGTCCGTCCCGACGGGCAGGGCGTCGTCGGCGTGGACGTCCGGCTCAAGCTGCAGGCGAACTGAGCCGGCTCCTCCCCGGCTCGGACCCCCACCCCGCTGACGGCGGCGTACCCTCTCGCGGTCGTCGCCGTCAGCGCTGGAGGTCGCGTGCCCCGCATCGATGAACTGCTCGCCGCGGGCACCACGTACTCGTTCGAGTTCTTCCCGCCGAAGACCGACGCGGGCGAGGCCAAGCTGCGCGCGACGCTCAACGAGCTCGAGCCGCTGCACCCGTCGTTCGTGTCGGTGACCTACGGCGCCGGAGGTTCGACGCGTGAGCGCACGCACCAGATCGTGGTCGACATGCTCGAACGCACCAGCATGACGCCGATGGCCCACCTGACCGCGGTCAACCACACACGCGCGGAACTGGCCGAGATCCTGGGCCGGTACCGCGACGCGGGCGTGCAGAACGTGCTCGCGTTGCGAGGGGACCCCCCAGGGTCCACCAACCCCGGCGACGCCGCTGAGGCCCGCTGGGAACTCGAGCGGGCGATGGACCTGGTCGAGCTGGCCCGCGAGGTCGGCGGCGGACAGTTCGCCATCGGCGTGGCCGCCCACCCCGAAGGACATCCCGCCTCGCCCGACCTGGCCACCGACCGGCGCCATCTGGCCGCGAAGCTGTCGGCTGCGGACTTCGGGGTCACGCAGTTCTTCTTCGACGTCGACGACTACCTGGCCATGGTCGACGAGGTCCGCGGCCACGGCTGCGACACCCCGATCGTCCCCGGGGTGATGCCGGTGACCAACGTGCGACAGATCGAACGGTTCGCGCAGCTGTCCGGTGCCGCGTTCCCCGCCGACCTCGCCGCCCGTCTGCATGCCGTCGAGGACGACCCGGCCGAGGTGGCACACATCGGTGTCGAGGTGGCGACCCGGCTGTGCCAGCGGCTGTTGGACGCGGGCGCGCCCGGGCTGCACTTCTACACGCTCAACAGCAGCACGGCGACGCGCGAGATCTACGCCAACCTCGACCTGCCCGTCGCGCGCGCCTAGCCGGTACCGACCTGGTCACGGCACCAGGCGATCGTGCGCTCGAGGCCGTCGCGGAGGTCCACCTTCGGCTCCCAGCCCAGTTCGCGCCGCGCCACGGTGATGTCGGGTCGTCGGACCTCGGGGTCGTCGACCGGCCGCTCGGTGTCGAGGAGTTGCGGTTCGGACCCGGGGGCGATGATGTCGCAGACCAGTTCGGCGAGTTCCCGGATCGAGACCTCGTGGGGGTTGCCGATGTTGACCGGGTCGCAGTAATCGGACACGAGCAGGCGCAGGATGCCGTCGATCAGGTCGTCGACATAGACGATCGACCGGGTCTGGGCCCCGCCACCGTGCAGGGTGATCGGTTCGCCGCGCAGGGCCTGGGCGATGAAGGTCGGCACCGCGCGACCGTCGTCGATCCGCATCCGCGGGCCCTGGCAGTTGAAGATTCGCGCGACGCGGACGTCGACGCCGTGGGTGCGGTGGTAGGCGTAGGTCATCGCCTCGGCGAAGCGCTTGGCCTCGTCGTAGACCCCGCGGGGGCCGATGGGGTTGACGTGGCCCCAGTAGGTCTCTGGTTGGGGATGGACCTGGGGATCGCCATACACCTCGGAGGTCGACGCCAGCAGGAAACGTGCGGCCTTCTCCTTGGCCAGGCCCAACGCGTTGTGGGTCCCGAGCGAGCCGACCTTGAGGGTCTGGATCGGCAACTGCAGGTAGTCGACCGGCGACGCCGGCGATGCGAAGTGGAGGATCGCGTCGACCCGACCCGGGACGTGGAGGTAGTTGGTCACGTCGTAGTGGACGAAGGTGAACCCGTCGCGCCCGAACAGGTGGGCCAGGTTGTCGAGTGAGCCGGTCACCAGGTTGTCGATCGCCGTGACGCGGGCACCGCGCTCGAGCAACGCCGCGCTCAGGTGCGAGCCGAGGAAGCCGGCCCCGCCGGTCACCACGACGTGCCGACCCTCCAGCGTGTCGAACCGGTCCACGCTGCTTCCTCTCGACCCGACGACCAACGGACGGCCGTCGCTCCCGGGCGGACATGGGACGGTCGGCGTCCCAGCGCGACAGTACCCTCGGGGGTCGCGCCCGACGGGCCCGACACAGCGACGGAGCGCCCGTGACCGACCCCGCCACCCAGACGACCGCGCCGGTCCAGCCCCGCTGGGCCGACGCCGCGGACGTCCAACGCGTGCAGGAGGCGTCGGTCGCCTGGCCCTCGCTCGACCTCGACGAGGCGGCGGTCGACGACCTCGAACTCGTCCTCGACGGGCTGCTCGAACCGCAGCCCTTCCCCGTCGCTGCCGACCAGGCGGGTGCGTGGAGGGCGGGCACCTCGATCGCGCTGCGCGATCCCGAGGGCACGATGCTGGCCGCGTTGACGGTACGGGACGCGACGGCGGACGACGCCGGCGTGTCGATCGACGGCGAGCCCACCGGCCTGGTGCGGCCACCCCGGTGGAGCTTCACCGGCCACCGCCACGATCCGGCCCGCCTGCGCGAGCTGATGGGCGAGCACGACCAGGTCGTCGCCGTCGTGACCGACCGGGCCTTGCACCGCGACGACGTCGAGGACATCCGCACCGAGATCGCCGACCGTCGCGCCCACCTGCTGCTGATCCAGTTGGAGGACGCCACCGACGCGGCCGACGCCACGGCGGCCGTGACCCGCGCACTCCTCGCCGCCCTCCCCGAACTCCGGGCAGCGTCGACGCTCGCTCTCCTGCCCAGCTCGCCGCGCCTGTTCGGTGACGACCGCGACGAACGGCTGGACCACCTGGCACGCGCGCTCGGTGCCGACCGGCGGTTGCGTCTGGGACGGATCGGTGCCGACATCGAGGCTGCGGTCCGCGCGGGCGACACGGTCGCGACCGACGCGACCTTCGCCGCCGTCGAGGCACAGCTGCGCGCCGCCCACCCGCCGCGGCACGAGCGTGGCCTGGTCGTGTTGTTCACCGGCCTGTCGGGCTCCGGCAAGTCCACGGTCGCCAACGCCCTGCGGGGCCGGCTGCTCGAACGCGGCGATCGGCGCGTGACGCTGCTCGACGGCGACATCGTGCGCCGCAACCTGTCCCAGGGACTGGGCTTCTCGCCGGCCGACCGGGCGACCAACGTCCGCCGGATCGGTTTCGTCGCCGCCGAGATCGCCCATCATGGCGGCATCGCCATCTGCGCCCCGATCGCACCGTCCGCCGCGATCCGCGACGAGGTCGCCGCCATGGCCGCGGCCGCCGACGCCGGTTTCGTTCTGGTCCACGTCGCCACGCCTCTCGAGGTCTGCGAGTCACGCGACCGCAAGGGCCTGTACGCCAAGGCACGGGCCGGCATCGTCACCGACTTCACCGGCGTCGACGCCCCCTACGAGGCGCCCGAGGCGCCCCACCTGCGGCTCGACACCACCGACGGCGATCCACGCGAGGCGGCCGGCGCGGTCCTCGCGCTGCTCGTGGACGAGGGCTTCCTGTCCGCCGATCGCTGACGGCGTTCCCACGGTTCGCACGGCCGGGTGTCGCGAACGGTGCGGCCGGCCCGGAACCTGCGCGGCCCCGCCCCCCGCGTATCCGGAGCCTCCCGTGGCCGACGTCGAACGCATCAAGGCCGACAGCAACTGGCTGGCCGGCGACCTCGCCGCCGAACTGGCCGACCGCTCGACCCCCGGCGTGTCGGCCGCCTCGACGCAGCTGATCAAGTTCCACGGCATGTACCAGCAGGACGACCGCGACGTGCGACGCGAGCGGCTGCAGGCCGGCCTCGGCAAGGCCGTCACCATGATGGTGCGCGCGTCGATCCCGGGCGGCGTCACCACCGCCGAGCAGTACCTCGCCTGCGACCGGCTGGCCGACGAGGTCGCCGACGGCACCCTCCGGATCACCACCCGGCAGGGACTGCAGTGGCACAAGGTCGGCAAACTCGACGTCACCCGTCTGATCCGCACACTCAACGCCTCGGAACTGACCACCATCGCCGCCTGCGGCGACGTCAGCCGCAACGTGATGGCGTGCCCGGCGCCGCTGCCCGGTCGGGACGACCTCGTGCCGTACGCCCGCGCCCTCGCCCGCGCGGTGCGTCCCCGCACCCCGTCGTACTGGGACCTGTGGCTCGACGGCGAACGCTCGGTGTCTGCCGTCGAGGAAGCGGTCGACCCGGCCGACGGCGACGACCTCGACCCGCTGTACGGGCCGACCTACCTGCCCCGCAAGTTCAAGATCGGCTTCGCCCACACCGGCGACAACTGCGTGGACGCCTACACCAACGACGTCGGCATCGTCCCGGTCAGGGACGCGGACGGCACCATCACCGCGTTCACGCTGCTGGTCGGCGGCGGGCTCGGCATGACGCACAACAAGCCGGCCACGTTCCCGCGGCTGGCCGATCCGCTCGGGGACGTCACCCCGATGCGCCTCGTCGACGCCGTGAAGGCGATCATCGCCGTGCAGCGCGACCACGGTGACCGCAACGACCGCAAGCACGCGCGCATGAAGTACCTCGTCGACGAGTGGGGCATCGGCCGGTTCCGGCGGGCCGTCGAGGACCGGCTGGACTTCGCGTTCGCGGCCCCGAGCCCGCAGTCGTGGGAGCAGACCGACGACCACCTCGGCTGGCACGCCCAGGGCGACGGCGGATTCTTCCTCGGCGTCCACGTGCTGTCGGGCCGCATCCGCGACACCGCCGAGGTCCGGCTGCGGACGGCGATCCGAGAGGTGGTCGAGCGCCACCACCTCGGTGTGCGGTTCACCCCGGCACAGAACCTGCTGCTGACCGACGTCGCGCCGCACGCGCGCGACGACGTCGAGGCGACGCTGCGGGCGCACGGCGTCGTGCTCACCGGCGACCTGCCCACCGTGACGCGCCGGGCGCTGGCCTGCCCGGCCCTGCCGACCTGTGGTCTCGCGCTGGCCGAGGCCGAGCGGGCGATGCCGGCCTTCCTGGCCGACCTGGACCAGCGGATGCAGACCCTCGGGATCCACGGCGACGCACCCCAGGTCCGCGTGACCGGCTGCCCGAACGGCTGCGCCCGCCCCTACTCGACCGAGATCGGCGTGGTCGGCCGCGGCAAGGACCACTACACGATCCACCTCGGCGGCGACGACGTCGGCACGCGACTCAACCAGGTGTTCGCCGACCGGGTCGGGCTCGACCAGGTCGGCGAACTGCTCGAGCCGTTGCTCGCGGCCTGGTACGCGCAACGGCAGGGTGCCGAGACGTTCGGCGACTGGACCGCCCGGATCGGTGTGGACGTGCTGCGCCAACGGTTCGGCGCCGACCGCTTCGAACACCGACGTCAGCCGGCCGCGGCGGCGAGCGCATGACCGTCCTGCGCGCCAGCGACCCACGCACCGTCGAGGTGGCTGCGGAAGCGCTCGAGACCGCCGACGCCCGGGACATCCTCGACTGGGCCGTCGGTGCCGTGCCCCGGTTCGTGGTGACGTCGTCGTTCGGGGCCGAGTCGGCCGTGCTGCTGCACCTGCTCGCCGGCGTCACACGCGAGGTGCCCGTGCTGTTCCTCGACACCGGGCTCCACTTCGACGAGACACGCTGGTTCCGGCGCGATCTCGCCCACGATCTCGGCCTGACCGTCGTCGACGTCCGCCCGGCGCTGACGGTGGCCGAGCAGGCCGACCGGCACGGCGACCGGCTGTGGGAGCGCGACCCCGACGCCTGCTGTGGCCTGCGCAAGACCGCGCCGCTGCGTACCGCCCTGCGCGCCTACGACGGCTGGGCCAGCGGCGTGCGTCGGGCACAGACGCCCGATCGGGCGGGCACGCCGGTGGTCGAGGCCCGACGTCACGACGACCGGTGGATGGTGAAGGTGTCGCCGCTCGCCCGGTGGACCGACGCGGACGTCGCCACCTACCTCCGGGTCCACGACCTGCCCCGCCATCCATTGACGGCCGCGGGCTATCCCTCGATCGGCTGCCGGCCGTGCACCGCACGTGTGGCCTCCGGCGAGGATCCACGGGCCGGTCGTTGGGCGGCGTTCGGCGGCAAGACCGAGTGTGGCATCCACCTCCCCGACGGGCAGGAGTGACGTCGTGTTCGACCTGACCATCTCCCTCGACGTCGCCGGCCGCAGCGCGATGGTCATCGGTGGCGGGCGCGAGGCCGAGGCGCGCGTCGACGCGCTCGACCGCGCGGGTGCCGAGGTCGAGGTCGTCACGCCGTCACCGTCGCCCCGACTCGACGAGGCGGCCCGCAACGGCCGCATACGACTGCATCGGCGCCGGTGGCGACCCGGCGACCTGGCGGGCGTGTTCGTCGGCTTCAACACCCGCGAGGACGACACACCGGTCGCCGAGATCTGGGCCGAGTCGCGCACCCACCACGTGCTGTTCTCGACCCTCGACGACAAGCCGCGCTGCGACTTCGCGACCCCGGCGGTCCTGCGGCGCGGGGACCTGGCGGTGACCGTCGCAACGGCCGGCCGCGCCCCCGCGCTGGCGAAGCGGCTGCGCCAACACCTCGCGGAGCTGATCGGTGTCGAGTACGCCGGGCTGGTCGACGTGCTCGATGCCGCCCGACGCGAGGTCCTGCCCCGCGAGGTGGCCTTCGACGCGTGGGCACGCAAGTGGTCCGACGCGCTCACCGACCTCGACGGCCTGGCCACGCTCGTTCGCGACGGACGGGCCGACGAGGCCCGCACCCGGGTCGTCGCCGCGGTCGGGATGGGCGGACGATGACGTTCGACCTGCCCGCCGCTACCCCGGGCACGGTGCATCTGGTCGGTTCCGGACCCGGCGATCCCGGGCTGCTGACGCTGCGCGCCGTGCGGTTGCTGCAGACCTGCGACCTCGTCGCCTACGACCGGCTGGCGCCACCCGAGGCACTCGCGCTGGTGCCGCCAGGCGCCGAACGGATCGCGGTCGGCAAGGCCGACCCGGCGCAACCCTGCCGGCAGGACCGTCCCGGGGAGACGCGGGGCCGGGACGGATGGGCACAGGACGAGATCTCGACCCTGCTGGTCCTGGCCGCCCGCGAGGGCAGGGCCGTGGTGCGCCTCAAGGGCGGCGACCCGTTCGTGTTCGGCCGCGGCGGCGAGGAAGCCATCCGCTGCCACGAGGCCGGCGTCCCGGTCGAGGTGGTCGCCGGGGTCACCAGCGCCGTGGCCGCTCCGGGCGCGGCCGGTATCCCGGTCACCCATCGCGGCGTCGCGCCGGCCGTCGCCTTCGTCACCGGCCACGAGGACCCGACGAAACCCGAGAGCCAGCTGGACTGGCCGGCCCTGGCCGCGTTCCCCGGCACCCTGGTGTTCCTGATGGGGATGCGTTCCCTGCCCGTCATCTGCCGCAACCTGCGCCGGCACGGACGGCGCGGCGACACGCCCCTCGCCGTGGTCTGCTGGGGCACGACCGACCGTCAGCGCGAACTCGTCAGCGATCTCGCGCACGCGACCGACGCGGTCGCCGCCGCCGGCATCGGCTCGCCCGCCACGATCGTCGTGGGCGATGTCGTCGCACTCCGCGAGCGCCTGGGGCGCCGGGCCGCCGTTGCGCCGGCAGCCACCTTCGTCGCGAACTAGTCCACGAAAATAGCCCGCCGGAATCTGGCGAAACCCGGGTGTTTCGTGGTCAACTAGCGCAGCGGTTGGCGCGAACATTCGCACCCTCCGTGACCAAGAGCCCCCGACGGTCCCCCCGTCTGTCGGGGGCTCTTCCCATTGTCGCGCGATCGCTTTCGCGTCGGATCGGCATCAGGGTTCGCACTGAACCCACCGTGCCGGGTGCCGGGTTCGGACATGGCTGCTTAGCGTCGTGCCAACCAGCCATCTTCGAAATCGACACGGGGCCGACACACATGACCAGCACGCTCGCCACCGCGCCCGCGCAACCGCGCCCCGCGCCCGACGGGACGCACCTGCAGCAACTCGAAGCCGAGGCCATCCACGTCATGCGCGAGGTGGTCGCACAGTGCGAGCGGCCGGTGATGCTCTACAGCATCGGCAAGGACTCGTCGGTGATGCTGCACCTGGCCCGCAAGGCGTTCGCGCCGGGTCCGCTGCCGTTTCCGCTGCTGCACGTCGACACGACCTGGAAGTTCCGGGAGATGATCGCGTTCCGGGACACGACGGCGGCCGCACTCGGCCTCGACCTGCGGGTGCACACCAACCCCGATGGCGTGGAGCAGGGCATCAACCCGTTCGACCACGGCTCGCGCGGCTACACCGACGTGATGAAGACCCAGGCGCTCAAGCAGGCGCTCGACGCCGGCCGCTACGACGGCATCTTCGGTGGCGCCCGCCGCGACGAGGAGCGCTCACGCGCGAAGGAGCGCGTGTTCAGCTTCCGCGACAAGCACCATCGCTGGGATCCACGCAACCAGCGGCCCGAGTTGTGGCGGCTGTACAACGGCCGGGTCGCCCCGGGCGAGTCGGTGCGGGTGTTCCCGCTGTCGAACTGGACCGAACTCGACATCTGGCAGTACGTCTGGCTCGAGGGCATCCCGATCGTGCCGCTGTACTACGCCGCGCCGCGTCCGGTCGTCGAGCGCGACGGGACGCTGATCATGGTCGACGACGACCGCTTCCGCTTCCTGCCCGGCGAGGCGCCGCAGGAGCGCTGGGTGCGGTTCCGCACGCTCGGCTGCTATCCGCTGTCGGGTGCCGTCGAGTCCCGGGCCACCACGCTGCCGGGGATCATCCAGGAGATGCTGCTCGCCACGCGCAGCGAACGCGAGGGCCGGGTCATCGACCACGACCGGTCCGGCTCGATGGAGGACAAGAAGCGCGAGGGCTACTTCTGATGTCGCACCCACAGGAGCGCAACTCGATCCGGCTTCCCGGAGGACGCAACTGATGGCCGCGCACCAGTCGGCGTTGATCGCGAACGACATCGAGGCCTACCTCGCCGAGCACGAGCGCAAGGGCCTGCTGCGACTGCTCACCTGCGGCTCGGTCGACGACGGCAAGTCGACCCTGATCGGCCGGCTGCTGCACGACGCCGGGATGATCTACGCCGACCATCTCGCCGCACTCGAGTCGGACTCCGCGTCGGTCGGCACCACGGGTGACCGTCCCGACCTCGCCCTGCTCATGGACGGGCTGCAGGCCGAGCGCGAGCAGGGCATCACGATCGACGTCGCCTACCGCTATTTCTCGACGGCGCGGCGCAAGTTCGTGATCGCCGACACGCCCGGTCACGTGCAGTACACCCGCAACATGGTGACGGGAGCCTCGACCGCGGAGCTGGCCATCATCCTGGTCGACGCCCGCCACGGCATCGTCGAGCAGACCCGACGCCACCGCTTCATCGCCTCGCTGCTCGGTATCCGCCGGATCGTGGTCGCGGTCAACAAGATGGACCTCGTCGGCTACGCACACGAACGGTTCGCGGCGATCCGTGCCGAGTACGAGCGGTTCGCGGCCGGCCTCGACCCGGCCGAGACCTACGTCATCCCGATCTGCGCGCTCGAGGGCGACAACGTGGTGGCGGGTTCGACCCGCATGCCGTGGTTCGACGTCCCGCCGCTGCTCGAACACCTCGAGACGGTCGACGTCGCCGCGGACGCCGATCTGTCACGGCTGCGCTTCCCGGTCCAGCTCGTGACCCGCCCCGACCGCAGCTTCCGCGGTTTCGCCGGCACGGTCGCCGCCGGTCTGCTGCGCCCCGGGCAGGAGGTGCTCGCCCTGCCGTCCGGCGTCCGTTCACGGGTGGCGCGGATCGTCACCTACGACGGCGATCTCGAGGTCGCCGGACCGGGCCGGGCCGTGACCGTCACCCTGACCGACGAGATCGACGTCTCCCGCGGCGACCTGCTCGTCGATCCCGTCGAGCCCCCGCAGCGCGCGCACGACCTCGATGCCGACGTGGTCTGGCTGACCGGCGAGTCCGCGCGGGTCGGCCGCCAGTACCTGCTGCACTCGGTCAACGGCCCGTCGAACGCAACCGTGGCCGCGATCCACCATCGTGTCGACGTCAACACGCGTCGTCGCGAACCGGCCGACGAGCTCGCCGTCAACGACATCGCCCGGGTCACGCTGCGGTGCGACCGTGAACTGGCGTTCGACACCTACGCGGTCAACCGCACCACGGGCTCGTTCGTGCTCATCGACCGTCTCACCAACGCCACCGTCGCGGCCGGCATGATCGCCGGTGTCGCGTCGGGCTGGGAGCGGGTACCGCCGGCCGGCCTGGCGCAGCAGGATTCGCCCATCACCGCACCGGAACGGGCGGCACGCCTGCGTCAGCAGCCGGCGACCGTGTTGATCACGGGCATGACCGGGGCCGGCAAGTCCACAATCGCCGCCGCGCTCGAACGGCGGCTGTTCGACCGCGGCGCGACCGCGGTGCGCCTCGACGGCCAGAACCTGCGCCTCGGTATCAGCCGCGACCTCGGGTTCGCCCCCGAGGACCGCTCGGAGAACCTGCGTCGCGCCGCCGAGATCGCCGCGCTCATGGCCCGTCACGGCCTGATCACGATCGTCGCGGTGCAGGCTCCCGAGGCTGCGGTCCGCGAGCGTGTCCGCGACCTGCTCGGCGAGCAGCACTTCCTGGAGGTCCATGTCGACGCCGACGAGCAGACACGGCGTGCCCGCGACCCGCGCGGGTTGTACGCCGCCGCCGACCGTGGCGAACTTTCGCACCTGCCCGGGGTGACCAGCCGGTTCGACACCCCCGTCCGGCCCGACCTCCACCTCGACACGGGCGCGCTCGGCATCGCGGCCTGCGTCGAGCGCATCATCGACGAACTCGACGCCCGCGGACTGCTGGCGGGCGGGTGAGCGGCGCGAGCGCGTGGATCGCCGCCGGGATCGTGCTGGTGCTCGTCGTGGCCCTCGCGACCGAGACCGCGCGGCCGCCGGCCGCGATGCTCGGCGCGCTGGTCGCCTGCGTGCTGACCGGCGTGCTCCCGGTCGACCGCGCGTTCGTCGGTTTCGCCAACCCGGCCACGATCGCGGTCGCCGGGCTGTTCGTGGTGGCCCGGGCCATGCGCGAGCGGGGCGGCGTCGACGCCGCACTCGCGCGGGTGCTCGGCAACGGAACCGGCGGGGCACCCCGGGCCCTGGCCCGCTTCGTGCCCCCGGTCATCCTGCTCTCGGGCGTGGTCAACAACACGCCACTCGTCGCGGCAGGCGCGCCGGCCGTCCGTGGTTGGGCCGACGACCACGGGGTCGCCGCCAGCCACCTGTTGATGCCGCTGTCCTTCGCGGCGATCCTGGGTGGCAGCCTGACGCTGATCGGAACGGCGCCGAACCTGGTCGTGGCCGGTCTGCTGAGCGCGTCGGGCGAACCCTCGCTCGGGTTCTTCACGTTCACCCCGGCTGCACTGCCACTCGCCGTGACAGGAGGCACCGCCCTGGTGCTCCTGGCGCCGCGCCTGCTCCCCGAGCGCCTCGCACAGCCCGATCCGGTCGCGCCGGAGGCCGCGTCCGGTCACCCCGGGTACCGAGCGCTGACCCTGGCGACCTTCGCCGGCATGGTGGTGGCGGCGGCGAGCGGGGTCGTGCCCGTGGCGACGGCCGTCCTCGGTGCCTGCGCCGTACTGGTGCTGAGCCGGACGATCCCGTTCGCGCGTGCCGTGGAGGCCATCGACCTCGACATCGTGCTGGTGGTGGCCGCCGCCATCGGCCTCGGCGAGGCCGTGACCGCCTCGGGGCTCGGCGGCGCCTTCGCCGGCCGTGCCGCCGCGCTCGCCGCGACGACCGGGCCGGTGCTCGCCCTGGCCGTGGTGGTGCTGGCGACGCTTGCACTCACCGAGGTCGTCACCAACGTCGCGGCGGCGGCGCTGATGCTGCCGGTTGCCGTCGACGTGGCCGCGCGGGTCGGGGTGCCAGCCACCGGCTACGCGGTCGCGGTCGCGGTCGCCGCGTCCTCGTCGTTCCTCACGCCGGTCGGCTACCAGACCAACACGATCGTGTACGGGTTGGGGGGCTACCGGTTCGGCGACTACTGGCGCCTCGGCCTGCCGATGGCCGCATTGAGCCTGACCACGATCCTGCTGGTCGTGCCGCGGGTCTGGGGCTGATCGACGAGGGCGGCAAGCGCACGTGTGCGGCCCGACACCGACCGTTTTCGCGCAGAAACCGGGACGTACATGAACGGTCGCACGATCTTAACGGTAACGCTGCGTGGCGAGCCGGTACGCTGGGTAAGTTCCCGTTGCACGACGCGTCCTCGCGTTCGGGGGCAACGACAAGGAGTACGCGATGGAACGCAACCACGGACACGGTGTCAGGCGCTGGCGCGCCCTCGTCGTCGTCGCGGCGCTCGTCGGCAGCATGCTCGGTGGGGTCGGGCCTGCCTCGGCAGACGAACTCGTCGCCGCACCGGGCATCAGCTGGACGTCCGCTACCTCGATCGACCTTCCCGAGGTCGCTGCCCGGGGCATCAGCTGGACCGCCGCACGCGGCATCAGCTGGACCTCGGCCGCACGCGGCATCAGCTGGACGTCGGGGATCAGCTGGACGGCCCAGAGCATCCGCTGGACCCAGGGCATCAGCTGGACCGCAGGGATCAGCTGGACCTCGGCCGCACGCGGCATCAGCTGGACGGCGCGCGGCATCAGCTGGACCTGAGGCGACCAACGACCTTCCAGCGGGCCGGCCACTCCGACGGGGTGCGCCGGTCCGTTCGCGTCTGAGCCGTCGATAGCACGAACAGGGGTAGCAGTATCAGCGCCAGGGTCGACCGCTACGTCGCCTTCTGGGTCTTCCTGGGGGTGGCGGCCCTGGGCGCCATCGTCGTGCTCACCGGTACCACGGCGCCGCGGTTCGTCCCGCTCATGGCGTTGGTCCTGGGGGTCGCGGTAGCCGAACGCATCGAACTGCGCTTCACGTTCGAGCACTCCCACATCGCGATCACCCTGGTCGAGGTGGCGCTCACGGCGGGGCTGCTGCTGGTCGAGCCGACCGAGGCGGTCGTCGGCGCCGGCCTGGGCATGATGTTGGGCCAGGTGTCCCGGGTCCCCGACCTGGCCAAGGTGAGCTTCAACACCGGTCAGGCCATGGTCGGCACCACGCTGGCCACGTTGATCGTGCATCACGGTCCGGATTTCGGTCCGACCATCAACGACCGGGCCGTGCTGCTCGCACTCGTTGGGATGGGGTTCTACGTCGCCGTCAACACGCTCGCCATCCTCGGCCTGCTCACGATCGCGGAACGTGACGCCAGGGCCGGGCTGGTACAGCAACTGCCCCTGTCGGCCAGCTTCTCGCTCGGCACGTCCGCCATCGGCGTGGTCATGGCCGCGCTGCTGGTCCTGCAGCCGGCACTGGCTCCGTTCATCCTCGTGCCGGCGGGGGCGGTGTACCTCGCGGCCCGGGGGGCGCGCCGCAACGCCGATCTGCTCGAACGGGTCCGCACCGACCGTGACCGGCTGACCCGCGTCGTCGACGGCACGATCGACGGCATCATCCTGCTCGACCGCGACGGCACGATCCAGGTCTGGAACGCGGCGATGGAGGAGATGACCGGCCTGGCCGCCGAACGCGTGGTGTCGCGTCCGGTCGACCGCGTCCTGACCGAGTCCCTCCGCGAAGGGGACACACCGGTCGCGGGCCGGTGGCTGATCGACAGCGCCCACCAGGGAGCACAACACCGCGCCCTCGATGCCCGTCTGCGGCACGTCGATGGTCGGGCGCACGAGGTCCGCGAGAACCACTCGCTGCTGTTCGACGACCGTGGTCGCTGTATCGGTGACGTCGTCGTGGTGCGCGACGTCACCAAGCAGCGCGAGCTCGATCGGCTCCGCGGCGACTTCGTCGCCCGCGTGTCGCACGAGTTGCGTACGCCCCTGACGCCGATCCGTGGCTTCGCGTCGGTCCTGCTCCGCAAGGGCGATCAACTCGACCCCGCCAGCCGCCAGGAGGCCCTCGAACGGATCGTCGAGCGCTCCGACCATCTCGCGGCGGTCGTCGAGGACCTGCTGCTGGTGACCCGACTCGACCAGCAGGAACTCGACGACCTCGTGCATGCGGTGCCCACCGACCTCGCGCCATTGATCGAGCGAACCCTCGCGCCCTTCGTCGAGCGCGAACGGAACCGCACGATCGCCTTTTCGGCGTCGCCCGGCACCGGCGACGCGCTCGCCGACCCCGAGCGCACCCGCCAGATCATCAGTGCACTGCTCGACAACGCGTGCCGCTATTCACCCGAGGATGCACCTGTCGAGGTCACGCTCGAGCAGTCGGGCGACGACATCTGTGTCCGCGTCATCGACTCGGGTCCGGGCATCCCGCGTGCGCATCATGAGACCGTCTTCGAGCAGTTCCATCGTCTCGAGGATCCGCTGACGATGCGTACCGGCGGGGTCGGGCTGGGGCTGTTCATCGGCCGTCGACTCGCCCACGCCATGCATGGAAGCCTCGAACTCGCCGAGGTGACCGGCGCCACCGGAAGCTGTTTCGTCCTGCGGCTTCCGAGCGCAATTCCGGCGCAAGGAACCATGCGTCGCGATCTGATCGGCTGAAATGGATCCCGTGCTATCGTCGCGCGTGCGGTCGTAGGAATGGGGTCGGACCCACGGTCGTCGGGGCAGTAGTTTCCATCACAACCGCCGACAAGGACGCGTTCATGGCACGCAAGATGAGTGATGACCACAAGGCCGCACTCGCCAAGGGCCGGGCACAGGGTCGCGCCGTACGCGATTACCTCGCCGCGCTGGAACAGGACCGCAAGCCGGGCCGTCGTATGGATGCCGACACCGTCAAAGCCCGCATCGACGAGGTCCAGGGAAAGATCGATTCCGAACCCAACCCCGCCAAGCGGGTCGACCTGATCCAGCGGCGCCTCGACCTCGAGGAACGACTGGTCGGCATGGCCGACGACGTCGACCTCGAAGCACTCGAGAAGGAGTTCGTCGCGGCAGCGGCCGACTACTCCGAGCGCAAGGGCATCACCTACACGGCCTGGCGCGAGGCCGGCGTCCCGGCCAACGTCCTCAAGGAGGCCGGCATCCGGCGCACGCGCCGCACGTCGACCGCCTAGAGCAGGCCGCCGTCGCCGACGGGCGGGACACGTCCCGCCCGTCGCTCAACCGCGGCCGCCGCGTCCGGGCGGCCCGTCACCATCCGGCCCCTTGCCCTTGCCGGGCGGGTCGTCCCCGGTGTCGGGCCGTGGCGGATCGGGGATCTGCTCGTTCGGTCCCCGCTGCTCGTCAGCGGTGCGGGCCCGGCGATCGTCGCGGGAACCGGTGCCGTCCGGGGCCGCTTCGAAGTGCGTCCCCTGCCAGCGCAACACCAGCGACGCGGGGTCCGTGGTGCCCGCGTCCGCATGCTCGTCGCACGCGAGCAGGACCGTCACCGGGTGCCCCGGTCGCATCCGGAGCCGATGCTGCGCCGATCCGGTCAGCGGACAGCCCGCCGGTAGGGCCAGGCTCGCGTCGTCCGCGATCACGGCGACGACGACGCCCGCACCCGCCGCGAACGTGAACGGCGCCAGCAGTTCGGCCCGTCCGTCCCCGTCGACGTCCCGTGCGGCCGGTGTCCCGATCCTGTCCGCCGCCGGCGCGGTGATCTCGCCCCGCACGGCGTAGGCGTGGCCGTCCCAGGTCGCCAGGGTCACCGTGACGACCTCGTCGGTCCCCACGGCAGCGACGACGAGGTCGGCGGTCCCGTTCCCGGTCACGTCGGCGGCGAGGTGGTCGGCGTCACGGGCGCGCGCGACCTGGTCCTGGAGAAGCGCGGCCATGGCGGCGTCACGGGAGGGTGCGGACCCGCCCGCCGCGTGCTCGGCGGCGACCTCGTCGGCGTCGGCCGGTGGCGCGGTTCGACGTGCGTCGGGCGGGCCGTCGACGCCGGCCGGGGTTCGCTGCGCCGGTGCGGTGATCGGTTGCTGGTCCGGCAGCGGCGTGGCCGTCAGTTCGGGAATCTCGGCCGTTCCGCCGCAGGCGGAAACCGTCATGGCGATGGCCGCCATGACCACGACTCGTGGTGCGCGAACCAGGATCGGCACTCCGGCCGGACGGCACGTGCGGTGCAGTCGGCATGCAACCGGTTGTCGCGGCTTCCCCGCAGCCGCCAGGGCGGCCACCCGCCGGTGACCGAATCGGTTGGCATGCACGGACCAGTCCGGGTTGAACCGGCCCCGGCGCGTCAGCGCACCAGCGTGGCCGCGGCGTCATCGCCGCGCCACCGTGCCCGGCCCTCGGCGACGAGCAACCGCAGGGTGGCACGTGTCGAGGCTTCCGCCGCCGGCCACAGGCGCCGGTCCACCTCGGCGTAGATGCGGCGCACGAGGTCGGCGGGCGTGGCCGGTCCCTGCCCCAGCTGCTGCACGACCTGGGCCCTGCGAAAGTCGCGGTGCCGGGCGTAGTAGGCGAGCACGGCGCCCGGGTCCTCGGTGAGTGCCGGGCCGTGTCCCGGATACAGCGCGTCCGGGCCGAGATCGGCCACCCGGCGGAGCGACGACAGGTAGGCGACGAGGTCGCCGTCGGGGTGGGCGACGACCGACGTGCCGCGGCCGAGGACGTGGTCGCCGGTCAGGAGCACGCCGTTCGGCGCCCGGAACGCGAGGTGGTCCGCCGTGTGGCCGGGCGTGGGGACGACGTCGAGGTCGAGACCGCCGCAGCTGATCCGGTCGCCGTCACCGACGACGCGCCCGCCGTCACCGGCGACCTCGATGGTGGCGGCGGCCACGGGGGCGCGGAAGCGGCGCGACCAGGCGTGGGCCGCCTCGGCGTGGTCGTGGTGATGGTGGGTCACCACGACCACACCGACCGTGGCATCGATGCGGGCGAGCACGTCCTCGACGGTCGCGAGGTGGTGGGCGTCGTCGGGCCCCGGATCCACCACGATCGCGGTCCCGCTTCCGGGCACGGCCATGATGTAGGTGTTCGTGCCGTCGAGCGTCATCGGTGACGGGTTGGGGGCGAGCACCCGCGTGGTCAGTTCGTCGAGTGGGGCCACCACCGTCATGGTGCCGGGGGCCGGCAGGTCCCAGGCCAGCCGCGGATCCACGGGCGGCGAGGTGGGCGTCGTCATCCGGCAAGCGTAGTGGGGGACGGCCCACGGGCCCCGGAGCGTCGGAGACGTCCGGGGCCCGTCAGCGGCCGTCACGAGCGCGACAGGCCGGCGGTGACGCACCGGCGGAGGTCGCACGGTTCTCGGGCGACGAACGCCACTGCCGTGCGCGGCGCGTCACCGCCGTTGGGGAAGCTTCCGGCTCGGACCGCATGCGGTTCGTGGCCGTGCACCGACGCTATTGCCCGACGGCTCCTCCGCGGACCGGCGCGCGCGCTGTGCGCGACGCAACGTCCGCCCAGACGGGCGCCGTAGCCAGGCCCCGGGCGCGACGCGGGTGGAGAACGCGGGAGCGGCGGCCCGTCTCCGGACCGCCGCTCACCTCTCCCGCCCTGACGGCTCCCGCTCCGTCTCCCTCAGAAGGAGGTAACGGGAAGGTTACCGATGGGTGGTGGCCGGCGGTAGGGGGTGGCCGGGATCCGTTGCACCTACCGCACGGTTTTCGCGCGAAGCGCGCGCCTCTGCTGAGGCCAATTGCGGCGGTTGGACCGGCTCCTACGGCCGATTACACCGGTTCAGGTGGGTCGCCATCGGGATGCTGCACCAGCACCTGCTCGCCATCGCGCACGATCGTCGGCTGGATGCGTCGCTGGTCCACCGCGTCGGCGACCACCGCGGCCCAGGCCTCCTCGACGCTTCCGAGGAGCGCGAGTTGGGCCAGGTTCCGCCGCGTCGGGAAGATCACGACGGCCTCGCCCCGGCGCTGTGCGGCCACGGCTTCGTCGGGCGTGGTCCAGGTGACCTCGGTGCTCTCGACGTCGTCGGGCGAGGCGGTCTGGCCGTGCGGGAGGCGGGCCAGGAAGAAGCGGGTGTCGAACCGTCGATGCTGACCCTCGGGTGTGACCCACCAGGAGAACAGCCGCAGCCGGCGCAGATCGAGCACCAGGGCCTCGTCCTCGAGCCATCCGCGCCAGTCCCATGCCCGTGTGCGATCCGACAGGCGTCGCCTGGCCTCGCGGAACGAGGCCGTGCGCAGGTCCTCGTCGGTGATGGGCGTGCCGTCCTCGCGCTCGGCGAGCAGCACGCCGACCTCTTCGAAGGTCTCGCGGACGGCCGCCACCAGCAGGCCCTGCGCGTCGGCGGCGGATGAAGCCCCCAGGCGCTGCTGCCAGCGGGCGGGGTTGTCGCCGACCCAGCGGGCGGCATCGATGCTCCGGTCGCTCGCATCGACCTTGCCGCCGGGGAAGACCAGCGCGCCGCCGGCGAAGTCCGCCTCGAGGTGGCGTTCGAGCATCAGTACCTCGAGTTCCCCACTGCGGGCCCGCTCGCGCACCAGCAGCACGCTGGCGGCGTCGACGGCCGCCGGCGACGCCCCGTCGGTGAGTCGCCCCGCCGCCGTCCGTCGTCCGCCTCGTCCCGCCATGGTCCATCTCCGCCGTCACGGTCGTCCAGGGCGGCGAGTCTGGCACGGCGCGCGCGGAGTGGGCGACCGCCGCGCCACCGACACGGCGAGCGCGCGGTGTGCGACGATCTGGCCTCGTGATGCAACCAGACGGGGGTCGTCGACGTCCTAGCCGGCAGGTGCCGGCCGGTCACCGGTGGGGAACGTCCCCGGCGCGAGCGCGCTCGCCTCGAGCCCGGGACCGCAGACAGGAAGTGGGGCAACGTGGCTGGTGGTCCGGACGCGCGCCGTCGGGGGCGGCTGTTGCTCGCGTTCGTCCTCGCGCTGCTGGCCCTGCTGCCCTCGCCGGTGCTCGCCGCGGACGACGGCCTCGAGCGCATCGACCTCGGCGCGGCGGTGACGGCGGGGTTCGGCCGCGGCACGGGGGCCGGCGCGTGGACGCTGGTCGAGATCGAGTTCTCGCCGCAGGTACCGATCGCCGGACGGCTCGAGGTCGCGACGATGGGCATGTCCCGCGGCGGGGCCGCGCTCGAGGTCGAGGTCTCGGCGGGCGCCACCAAGGTCTTCCACCTGTTGCTGCCACCCGCCGACGAGGTGCAGGCCGCCTTCGTCGCCAGCAACGGCACCCGGATCGCGTTGCCCCGCCCGCAGTTGGGCGGCAGCGAGGACGTCTTCGTCGGGGGGCTCGGTACGGCCCCCGCGCTGCCCACACCACTCAACACCGCCGGGCTCGACCGGGCGATCCGCGGCGTTCCCGTCGACCCGGCCGTCCTCGACCTCGGGCCGCGTGCCCTCGACGCGCTCGACGCCCTGGTCGTCACGGCACACGACCTCGCCGGCCTGTCCGCCGGGCAACTCGACGCCGTCGCCGTCGCCGTCGCCACGGGCCTGGACCTCGTCGTGGCCGTCGGTGAGGGCGACACGTCGCTCCCGCTGCCCTGGAGTCCACTCACGTCCACGACCGACGCGGCCGACGGCGAGGTCCGCCTGGTCGCAGCGGACGGTGCCTGGGCCGCCTCCGCTGCCGACCTCGGCGTGCCCGACGGCGACGACGAGGGCACCTGGGTGAGCACCGTTGCCGCCGGACGGGGGCGCGTCATCGCGGTGGCGGGCATGCCCGGTACCGGCGGGACCGCCGACCGCGCCGAGGTGTGGTCGCAGGTGCTGCAGCCCCGCGCCGACCTCGGGATGCCGCTCGGCTCGTTCGACGAGGGCGACCTCGGCAACCGACTGTTCGGCGGCGGCTCGTCGCTGCCGGGCGTCGCCGGCGCCGTCGTGTTCCTGGCCCTGTTCCTGCTCCTCGTCGGACCGGTGAACGCCGTGGTGGTCCGCCGCATCGGCCGCCGTGAGCTCACATGGGTGACCGTGCCGGCCATCACGGTCGTGTTCACCGCGGTGGCCGCCGTCACCGCCGCCGGTGGTGGACCCACGCCGACCCCGGTCACCCGCGCCGCGTGGTGGTTGGACGGCGTCGGACAGGAGGTGACCGCGCTGAGCGTGCAGGCACCCTCGCGCGGCACCCAACAGATCGTCTATCCCGGCCAGCGCGACGGGATGATCGGCTCGTTCTGGACCGAGATGGTGGCGCTGTCGGACTACGACGGCGACGACACCACGTTCCGGGTCGAGCTCGACGCCCTGCAGACGACGACGGCCGTCGCCTACGGCCCACCACCGGCCCCGGCGCCCGTCGAGGTCCACGCGATCCTCGACGGCAGCACGTTGCGGGTCAGCCTGACCAACCGAACCGACAGCGCCCTCGAGAACGTGCAGGTTCGGGTGGCGACGTCGACGACCGAGGTGGATCCGCTGGCGCCCGGCGAGGAACGCGAGGTGGTCATCGACGACCTCGGCGACACCCTCCCCCGCCCGCCCGGTGACCGCGGCATGCGGATGCTCGGCCGCCCCGTGCCCGCCGCAGCCGACGCGGAACCCCCGGGACCCGCGGTGGCCGAGCGGCTGCTGGCCTGGAACATGCTCGACCGCTCGCCCGGAGTCGTGTGGGTCACCGCCGCCAGCCGCGACGACCTTGCACTGACGGTCCCGCGCGTCGGCAGGACGGTGGAGGACCGTGGGGCATTCGTGGCTGTCGGTGTCACGCCCGGCCGCGAAGGCACCACGCTGGCCCCACACGCGGTCCGACGTGACCTCGTGCGACGAGGGCTGTGGACGCCGTGGCGACAGCAGCCCCTCGCGGTCGACGGCGAGGCCGAAGCGGTCCTGCGCTTCCGGCTGCCGGGTCCCGGCGACCTCGGCACGCTCGTCTCGTCCCTCGACGAAGGTGGTGCCGTACGGCCGATGGACATGGGGATGAACGACCCCTGGGGCAACGGCTGCTTCGAGGTGGTCGAGGTCGACGCCGAGGGCAACGAGTCCGACCCGGAGGAACGCTGCGGCGACCAGATCGCCTGCCCGCCGAACTCGTCCGAGTGCGGCGGCGACGACGTGCGGGTCGAGGCCTGCTTCCCGGACGGGTCCTGCCAGATCGCCGAGCGCATCCGCGACGCCGAGGACGCCCAGGCGCCACCCGAGTCCGGGTTCGAGATCTTCGACCGGATCGAGCAACGCTGGGTCGCCGCCGACACCGTGTTCGACGACGCGGGCCGCGGCGACCCCGCGCAGGTCGTCTCGCCACTCGGCGAGGTGCTGGTCCGCGCCCGCAACGTCGGTTCGCTGCCGTTCGGACAACGTGGCATCGGCGCGGAGGGTGTGTCATGACCGACGTCCCCTTCGTCGGCGGGTCGGTCCCGCCACCGCCACCGCCGGCCGCGGCAGTGACCGTGCGCGGGCTTACCAAGCGCTACGGGAGCCTGCACGCGGTCGACCGGCTCGACCTCGACGTCCCACGGGGCGGGGTCTTCGGCCTGGTCGGGCCGAACGGCGCCGGCAAGACCACGACCATGCTCGCGACCGTGACCCTGCTGCGGCCCGACGAGGGCACCATCGACGTGCTGGGCCACGACCCGATGACCCAGCCGCGCGAGGTGCGCCGCCGGGTCGGCTACGTCCCCGACACGTTCGGCCTCTACGACGGCCTGACCTGCGCGGAGTACCTCGACTTCTTCGCCCACGCCTACGAGGTCCCACGCGAGCACCGTGCCGAGCAGGTGAACGCCCTGCTCGAACTCGTCGAGTTGTCCCACAAGGCCGACACCGACGTGGCCGGGCTGTCGCGCGGCATGCAGCAGCGGTTGTCGCTCGCCCGCGGCCTCGTCCACGACCCACCGGTCCTGGTCGCCGACGAGCCAGCCTCCGGACTCGACCCGCGAGCCCGGGTCGAACTGCGCGAGATCGTCAAGGAACTCGCCAAGCAGGGCGTCACGATCGTGATCAGCTCGCACATCCTCGCCGAGCTCGACGAGCTGTGCGACCGGGTCGCGATCGTCGAGGCCGGCAAGGTGCTCGCGCAGGGCACGGCCGAGGAGATCCGCGGCGCCGTGCAGTCGGCCCACACCGTCACCGTGCGCGTGCTCGGCGACGACGACGCGCTGGCCAACGCCGCGCAGGTGGCCGGCGCGACCGGCGTGCTGGTGGACGTCGTCGAGGGCCGTCTGCGCTGCGAGGTGGCGGGTGGCGAGGAAGCCGCCGCCGACCTGCTCGCCTCCCTGGTCGCCGCCGGCGTCCGCGTCGCCGACTTCCGCGAGGACCGCGGCGGCCTCGAGCGGCTGTTCCTGTCCGTCACGCAGGGCGTGCAGCGATGACAGACCAAGGGGTGCAGCGATGAAGGCGCCGACGTTGAACCCGGTGCTGCGCCGCGAACTGCTCGAGCGGTGGCGTGGCCCGCGGGCCGCGGTCGTGCTGACCGCGTACCTCGGCCTGCTGGGCGGCATGCTGCTGCTCGCCCGTTGGCTCGCGACCAACTGGCTCGAGCAGCAGGCGGCGAACGGCTGGGCCCCCGTGACGGCCAGCGGACCGGTGCTCGGCCGGTTCCTGCTCGAGAACCTGCTGGCCGGCGTGCTCGGCCTCGTGCTGTTCGTGGCACCGGGGTACGCGGCGGCGCAACTGGCCGGCGAACGCGAACGCCGCACCCTGGGCCTGCTGCGCATCACCCTGCTGCGACCCTGGAACATCGTGCTCGGCAAGCTCGGTGCGGCCTCGGCGTGGACGGTGCTGCTGGTGCTGGTCACCGCACCCCTGGCGGCGACGGCGTTCGTCCTGGGCGGCGCCACGCTCGGCGACCTCGTGCGCGGCCTGCTGGTCGTGCTGGTGGTCGCGGTGTGCATCGCGGCGATGGCGATCGGGATCTCGGCCCGTACCCGCCGGACCACCGGCGCGGTCGTGCTGACCTACGGGCTGGTGCTGTTCCTGGTGATCGGGACCCTGATCGCGTCGTTCGCCGAGTTCGCCGCCCGGGACTTCTCGATGGGCGACGACCAGCGGCCGGTCGCCATGTACGCCAATCCGTTCTACGCACTGGCCGACGCGACCGGGGCGTCGACCCGGTCGACGTTCAGCGGCGGGCTGCCGTCCGTGCTGACCCCGTTCGCGGCGGCCCTGCCCGGCAGCAACACCTTCGTCGCCATGGACCCGATGCCGATGCCGCTCGGGGGCTTCGGTCTCGCCGAGCCCGGCCGCGGCGCCGAGGACGGGCCGATGGCGGTGTGGCCGGTGACCCTGGCGGTGTACGTGCTGTTCGGATTCCTCGGGTTGTTGCTGGCCACCCGCTCGCTGGGGCCGCGTGACGGCGTACGGGAGACCTGACGTGAGCGCCGCAACCGACGTCGACACCGAGGTCCTGCCCGTGCCGCGCACGCCCGGACTGGACGGGCTGGTCGCACGCGGCCGCCGCCGGATCCGGCGTGTCCGGCTGGTCGACCGGATCGGGCCGGCGGTGACGGTCGGCGCCGGCATCGCACTCGTGTGGCTGGTCGCGTCCCGTCTGGTGCTGCTGCCGACCGTGACCCCCTGGGTTCTGGCCGGGTGCGGCGCGTCGGTCACCGCCGTGCTCGCCCACGCGGTCCTGCGCCGCGTCCCGGCCCCGTTGTCGGCCGCGGCGGTCGACGGGCTGCTGGGGGCGAAGGACCGCTACCGCACGGCGCTGGAACTGCGTGGGCGGGCCGTGGCCGACGGCGGGATCGCCGGTCTGTCGCGGCGCCAACTGGTCGAGGCCGACGCGGCGGCCGCGGGCGTGCGCGCGCTGCCGCCGGCCCATCGCCCGTCGGGTCGGTGGCTCGCGGCGGCGCTCGTGCTGATCCTGGCGGTGGTCGCGCTGGCCGCCGCCCCCGATCCCCATGCCGACGAACGGCGCCGCCGTGCCGACGAGGCGGCCGCCGTCGAGCGCGCAGGCGAGGACCTCGAGCGTGCCGCCGACGAGCTGGCCGAGCTGGGCGAGCCGGGCGCCGCGGCGGCCGAACGCCTGCGCGAGGTCGCCGAACAACTCGAGGGGCGCACGCTCGAACAGGCGCTCGAGGAACTGGCGGCCGCCCGCGGCGAGCTGGCCCGGGAACTGGACCCCGACCGCAACGGCCAGCGAGCGGCGCTGGACGGCCTGGCCCGGGAGCTCGGGCGCGAACCGCTCGCGCCGGGCGACTCGGTGCGGGCCCAGCTCGACGCGCTGGCCGGTGCGCTCGCGGCGGGCGACGTGCCCGACCCCGCAGCGCTGGCCGAGCGGCTGCGGTCGCTGGCCGAGGCGATCGCCGGCGGTCAGCCCGAGATCGCCGAGGCCTTCCAGGACGCGGCCGAGGCGCTGGCCGCGGGCGAGCTCGGTGCGGCCGCCGGGGCCATGTCCTCCGCGTCGGGCGCCGTGGGTTCGGCCGTCGCGTCGGCCGCGGGCCAGGGCGCCCTCGAGGCGACCGATGGCGTGCTCGGCGAGGCGCAGGGCGACCTGCGCGACACGGCCCGGGGCCAGGGCCAGGGCCAGGGGCAAGGCGAAGGACAAGGCGAGGGCCAGGGGCAAGGGCAAGGGCAAGGGCAAGGGCAAGGCCAGGGGCAAGGGCAGGGCCAGGCCGGGCAGGGCGGCGGCGGCCAGGGTGCCCAACCGGGTGACGGCAACACCGGGAGCGGTTCGGTGCAGGATCCCACCGGCGAGGGCGCCCAGGGCCAGGGCCCCGAGCACGACACCGTGTTCGCCCCGCCGCGCATCGGCGGCGACGAGGACGAGTGGTACCTCGGCGGCCAGGACTCCGGGCAGGGGCCAGATGCCCAGGTCGGCCGCGGGCTCGGTGCTGGCGACGTCAACGACGCGCTGGTGCCCTACACCGACGTGTTGGGGACCTACCGCGACATCGCGACGCGCACGATCGAGCGGCCCGGCTTCCCCGTTGGCCGCCGCGACCTCGTGCGCGACTATTTCGACCAACTCGCGCGCTGAGCAGGAGCGTCACATGGATCCGGATCGTTTCGCAGGGCTGACCGCCGACGTCGAGGCGCAACTGCGTCGTGTGATCGTCGGACAGGACGCCCTGGTCCGCGACGTGCTGGCGTGCCTGTTCGCGGGCGGCCACGTCCTGCTCGAGGGCGTGCCCGGCCTGGGCAAGACCGTCCTGCTGCGCACGCTGGCCCAGACGTTGTCGCTCGACTCGACCCGCCTGCAGTGCACGCCGGACCTGCTGCCCGCCGACGTGGTCGGCACCACCGTCATCGGCGGCGGGGACGGTGGCGGTGGCGCCTGGCAGACCTCGTTCGAGCCGGGGCCGGTGTTCACGCAACTGCTGCTGGCCGACGAACTCAACCGCGCGACCCCGAAGACCCAGTCGGCGCTGCTCGAAGCGATGGCGGAGCGGCGGGTCACCGTGGGCGGGGTGACCCGCGACCTGCCGCAGCCGTTCTTCGTGATGGCGACCCAGAACCCGATCGAGATGGAGGGCACCTACCCGCTGCCCGAGGCCCAACTCGACCGCTTCATGGCCAAGGTGCTGGTGCCGACGCCGTCCGCCGACGACCTCGTCGAGATCCTGGTCCGTACGACCGGCACGGCGGATGCGGTGGTCGAACCCGTGGCGACGACCGACGACCTCGTGGCCGCCATCCGGCTCGTGCGCGAGGTACCGATGGCCTCGCACGTGCTGCGCCATGTCGCCGAACTCGTCGAGGCGACCCACGCCGACCGTGCGAGCGCTCCCGACGCCGTGGTGCGCTACGTGACCAACGGCGCGTCGCCGCGCGGTGGCCAGTCCCTGGTGCTCTCGGCCAAGGTGCGCGCGCTGTTCGACGGCCGCCTGCAGGCCTCGGTCGACGACGTGCGCGACGCCGCCGGTGCCTGCCTGCGCCACCGTCTCGTCCTCGGCTACGAGGCGCTCGTCGCCGGCGTCACGGCCGACGACGTCGTCGACGCGGTCCTCGAGGCCGTACCGGCGCCCCGCGTCGCCGCCTGATGCTCCTCACGCCGGAACTCGCCGCACAGCTGGGACGCCACCAGCTCGTGCCGCGCCGGCGTGTCCGCGGCCGGTTCGTCGGCGGCCACCGCTCCAGCCGGCTCGGCGCATCGGTCGAGTTCGCCGACGTGCGCGAGTACGTCGCCGGGGACGACCCGCGACGGATCGACCTGTCCGCCTCGCGACGTCACGGCCGGCTCCAGGTGACGCTGACCGAGGCCGAGGACGACGCCTCCGCCCAGGTGGTCGTCGACCGATCGGCGTCGATGCGCGGCCGGAAACGGCGCGTCGCGGACCAGGTCGCGGCCGGCCTGTCGGTCCTCGGGGCGCGTGACGGCGTCCGCCTGTGGCTGGTGGACCACGACCGTGACCACGAGCGCGACCGGATCGGCGGCGGCTGGGCGCGAGGCAGCGGGGCGCTGGCCCACGCGGGCCTGCTGCTCGCGCGATCCGACGCCGACGAGGTGGGCCCGGATGAGGACGACGCCGCGCCCGCCGGGCGGCCCGATCTCACGCTCGCCGTCGGCCGGGCCGTTCGCGCCGCCGCCCGCGGGCCCCTGGTGCTGGTCAGCGACCTGCTCTACGACGGGTGGGACGCGACCGTGCGCTCGCTCGGGGCCGGCAACCGCGACGTGCTGGTGCTGCAGGTCCTCGACGTCGACGAACTGCGGCCTCACCTGGTCGACGACGTCCGCCTGGTCGACGCCGAGACCGGCCACGAGATCGAGGTCGGCGGCGACGACCACACGACGGCCGCGTACGCGGCGGCCCTGCACGACCATCTCGCGGCGGTCGAGCAGGCGTGCCTGTCGATCGGTGCGGCGCATCTCGTCGTCCCGACCGACACCGACCTGACCCGCCTGTTCCTGGCCCAGCTCCCCGCGCTCGGGCTGGTGGCGTGATGCGACTGCTCACGCCGTTCGGTCTGGTCGCGGCGGCGGCCGCCGTGCCGCTGGTGCTGTGGTACCTGCTGCGACCCCGCCGCCGGCGGGTCGTGGTCGGCTCGACCTTCCTGTGGCGGGCGGTCGAGCGTCCCGCGACGGCCGCGACGCCGTGGCAGCGCTTCCGCGGTGACGCGACCTTCTGGCTCGTGCTGCTGGCCCTGCTCGCGCTGGCGTTCGCGCTCGCCCGTCCAGCGGTCCCGGTGCCGGTCGCGCTCGGCGACCACACGATCCTGATCGTGGACAACTCGGGGTCGATGCTGGCCGACGAGGCCGGCACCAGCCGCGCCGAACTCGCCCGCCGGGAGGCCACCGAGATGACCGCGAGCCTGGCCCCCGGCCAGGAGGTGTCGGTGATCGAGGCCGGCGCACGGGCACGCATCGTGCTGTCCGGCGCGCGCGACGCCCGCGAGGTCGCGCGTGCCCTCGCCGGGATCGCCCCACGCCATGCACCCGCCGACCTCGCGGACGCCTTCACGCTCGCCACGTCGCTGCAACGGCCCGGCCAGCGCACCGTGGTCCACCTCGTCACCGACGCCATGGTCCCGGCGGATGCCGCCGCGGTGGCGCCGCCGGGCCTGACGGTCAGCGCGGTCGGCAGCGACCGTCCGAACGTCGCGATCACCCGGCTCACGTCGGCGCCGCTGGGCAGCGGCGAGCACCAGGTCCTGGCCCAGGTGCGTTCGTTCGCGGCGACGGCGGTGAGCGGCCGCCTGGTGCTCGAGGTCGACGACGTCGCCGTGCTCGAGCAGTCCCTGCGGCTGGCGCCCCGCACGACCGAGGACGTGGTGGTGACGGTGCCCGCGGTTGCCGGTGACCGCGGCGCACGGCTGACCGCGCGGCTGGTCCTGGGCGAGGACGTCACGGGCGCGGTCCCCGACGTGCTGCACTTCGACGACACGGCGACGACGGTGCTGGCCGAGAACCGCGACCTCGCGGTGTTGCTCGCCGGGCCGGGCAACACCTTTCTCGCGGCCGCCCTCGCCGCTGTCCCGGGCCTGACCGTCGAGACCGCGCCCACCGTTCCCGACGACCTGACGGCCGTCGACCTGCTGGTCGTCGACCGGGTCGCCGCCCCCGGGCGCCTGACCGTGCCGAGCCTGCTGGTCGCGCCGACGTCCTGGCCCGATGGCATCGTCGCCGACGACACGACGGACCTGCCGTCGCTGACCTACCAGGCGACCGGGCACGCCCTGCTCGCCGACGTCGACCTGACCGGCCTGGCGGTTGCGAGCACGGCCGTGCTCGACGCGCCGTCGCTGACCGCTTTGGCCGCGTCGCCGGACGCACCGCTGCTGCTCGCGGGCCGCGTCGGTGACGCACCCACGGTGGTCGTGCCCTTCGACCTGCTCGCCTCCGACCTGCCGCTGCGGCCGGCATGGCCGCTGCTGGTCGCCAACGCCGCCCGCTGGCTCACCGGCGGTGGCGCCGGCGCGGGCGCCGTCCCCGCGGGATCTCTGGTGGCGCTCCAGGCGCCGACCGGCACGACGGGCATGGTCGCCCACGCCCCCGGTGACCGCGAGGTGCGCATCGACCCCGGCGCGCCGACGCTGCTCGTCGACCTGGTCGGGACCTGGGAGGTCGTGTTCTCCGGCGTCGAGGGGCGGGTCGGCGACCCGCTCGTGCTGCCGGTCACATCCGCGCTCGAGGAGGGCGACCTGTCGAAGCCCCGCCCCGAACCCGGTACGCCGGCGGCCGGCGGCGAGCCACAACTCGGCGAGGGCCTGCGCACCCTGGTCCGGCCGCTCCTGCTCGGCGCACTGGTCGTGCTGCTGCTCGAGTGGGGCTGGAGCCAGGGCGGGCGGCAGTGGTGGGCGCGACAGCGTGAGGCGCGGCGCGAGCGGATACGTGCCGCCCTGGGCGTTGCGTCCCCGCCGCTGGGGGACCACCAGCGTCCGAAGGTCCCGGCGGGCCGGGGAGAGCGACCATGAACTGGTGGCCTCTCCACCTCGACGCGCCCGTGTGGCTCGCGGCGTTCGTCGCCGTGCCCGCGGTGCTGTGGCTGGGCTGGCGTCGCGCCGGCGACCGGGACCGCGCGTTGCGCCGTGCCACCGCGCTGCGGGCGCTCGCGGTCGGGCTCCTCGTACTCGCCATGGCGGGGCCGAGGTGGGACGCGGCCGGCCGTGGCGTCGACGTCGTGGTCGTGGTCGACGCCTCGGACTCCACCCTGGCTGCGCGGGACGCGGCGACGGACTGGATCGATGCGGCCTCGGCCGTCCAGGAACGCGGTGACCGTCTCGCCGTCGCCGCCGTCGGGCGCGACGCGCAGGTCGAGCACGGGCTGCGCGAACAGGCCCCGGGCGGCGTGCTCGCGGTGCGGGTGGACGGCACCGAGACCGACCTCGCGCGCGGCCTCCGTCTCGCGCAGGGGCTCGCGGGGTCGCAGCAGCGCCGCCGCGTCGTGCTGCTCAGCGACGGATTCGCGACGCGGGGTGACGCCGCCCAGGCAATCCGTGAACTCGAGGCGGCGGGCATCCCCGTCGACGTCGTCCCGATCGGTGGCGACGCCGGCTCGGCCGACGTGCTGATCGAGGGGGTGCGGGTGCCGTCGCGGGTCCGGGCCGGCGACGCGTACGACGTGGTCGTCGTCGTGACCAACACCGGCGACGCACCGGCCGGCGCGACCGTGGTGGTCAGCGCCGACGGCGAGCAGATCCACCGCGAGGCCCTGCAGGTGCCGCCGGGCAGGACCGAGGTGCGCGTACCGCGGGTGGCGGACGCGGAGGGCGAGACCGCCGGGACCGGCGGCGCGATCCGCTACGAGGCACGCCTGGAGTCGGCCGCCAGTGCCGAGCCGCGCAACGACCTCGGCGTCGCCGCCGTCCAGGTCGAGGGCCAGGCGAGCGTGCTGGTGGTCGACGGCGGGGCCGGCGCCGAGGGCGGCGAGGCCGACGAACTCGTGCGCCTGCTCGAGGCCGGCGGCCTGCCGGTGACGCGGCACCCGATCGACGCGGGGTTCCCCACGCTCGACCGCCTCCTCGGCCACGACGCCACGGTGCTCGTGGACGTACACGCCGACCAGGTCGGCGAGACGGGTGCCGTCGCACTCGACGCCTATGTCCGCGACGCCGGCCGCGGCCTGACGGTGGTCGGTGGCGAGCAGTCCTACGGGGTCGGTGGGTACGACGGCACCCGGCTCGAGGAACTGCTGCCGGTGTTCGCCCGCGTCCAGGACCCGCAGCGGCGACCCTCTGTCGCGCAGGCCCTGGTCGTCGACGTGTCCGGGTCGATGGGCGCGTGCCACTGCCGGCCCGACGGGTTCGGCGGCGGGCCGATGCAGACCGAGGCCGGTCCGAACAAGACCGACATCTCGCGTGAGGCCGTAGCCCGTGCCATCGAGAACCTGGACGCACAGGACACGGTCGGGGTCCTGGCCTTCCACACGCAGGCCGAGTGGGTGCTGCCACTGCAGCAGTTGCCCGACCGGGCGATCATCGACGACGCGCTCGGCAGCCTGTATCCCGAGGGCGACACGTCCATCGGCGAGGCACTGCTCGAGGCGATCGAGGGCCTGAAGGACGCCGAAGCGCGGCTGCGCCACATCGTGTTGTTCACGGACGGGTTCACCAACGAGATGGGGCTCGAGGCCATCGCGGCCGAGGCGATGGAGGCCGGGATCACCCTGTCGGTCGTCGGGACCGGCGAGGGCACCGGCGACGTGCTCGAGGACATGGCCGAGGCCGGCGGCGGACGTTTCTACCCCGGCCGCGACCTGTCCTCGATCCCTTCGGTGCTCGCCAGCGAGGTGCAACTGGTGTCGCGACCGCTGATCGAGGAGGGCAGCTTCACCCCGGTCGTCACGGCCGTCGACGCGGTGACCGAGACGCTGACCGAGTCGCCCCCGCTGCTCGGCTACGTCGCCACCACCTCGAAGCCGACGGCGCGCACGCTGCTGCGGATCGGGGACGAACGCGACCCGCTGCTGGCGACCTGGCAGGCCGGGTTGGGCACGGTGGCGGCATGGACCTCCGACGCCAGCCCGCGCTGGTCGGCGCCGTGGAGCGGCTGGGACGGCGCCCGCGACCTGTGGGGCGCGCTGGTCCGCTCGACGTTGCCGGGCGACGAGGCCGGCGCCTTCGACGTGCGGGCGGACGTCACCGCCGACGGCCTCGAGGTCCGCGTCGAGAGCGCCGAACCGTTGGCCGGCGACGTGAGCGCGACGGCGCTCGTGGTCGATCCAGACGGCACCCGGCGTGAGGTGCCGCTCACCCGGACCGACCTCGCGGCGTTCGCGGCGACCCTGCCGGCCGGTGGCGACGGCGTCCACGCGGTCACGGTCGTGCTCGAACGCGGCGGCACCGAGATGGCGCGCCGCACCGTCACCGCCGTGCGGTCCTACCCCGCCGAGTACGCGGCCAGCGGCGGCAGCGCCGAGGCGACCGCGGCCCTGGTCGGCGACCTCGGACGCTACGACCCCGACCCGTCGCTCGCGTTCGCCACCGAGTCGACCACGCCGGGCAGCACCCCTCGCGATCTGACCGGCTGGCTGCTGCTGCTCGCGCTGCTCACGCTGCCCGTCGACGTCGGCCTGCGACGGCTGCGGCTCGAACGCGGCGACCTGCGCAGGCTGTTGCGGCCCGCGACGCGCGTGGCCGCGGATCGCAGCACCGGTGTCACCGCGGTCGCCGATGCCCGCCGCGAACAGCGTGACGCGGCGCGCACCGGCCCGGCAGCGACCCCCGCCCGTCCCACGCCCCCGGCGCCTGCGTCCGACGCGGCGCCGCCGCGAACCGGCGGTCCGGCCCCACCACCGCGGGACGGGCCGCCACCCCCACCGAGCGACGGCAGCGGCGCGTCCCGCCTGCTCGACGCGAGACGGCGGGCACGCGACGACGAGGACTGACGCTCGCGCGCCCGCCCGGCGACCGCTCCGGCGGCGGGCCGTCCCGCACCGGTGTGGTTGGCTGTCGCGGCCGACCCACGTCCCGAGGAGCCGTGCATGGCCGAGGAAGCCGCGGATCCGCGCGCGCGCCTGCCACAGCTCGACGCACTGCTGCGTCATCCGGATGCGGCGGCGCCCCTCGCCGACCACGGCCGCCGCGTGTTCACCGCGGCGCTGCGGGCCGAACTCGACGATGCCCGGGCACTCCTGGGGGGCGGCCGCGGGCCGGTGCCCCGCGCCGAGGAGCTCGTCGCGGCCGCCGACGACGCGGTCCACCGCCGCCGGGCCGCCGGTCTGACGCGCGTGATCAACGCCACGGGCGTCGTCCTGCACACCAACCTCGGCCGGGCGCCGCTGTCCGCCGCCGCCCGGGCCGCGGTCGCCGAAGCCGCGGGCTACACCACCCTCGAGTACGACCTCGCCGAGGGCACGCGCGGCTCCCGGACCCGACACGTGGGTGCCCTGGCGGCCGAGCTGTGCGGCACCGAAGCGGGCACCGCCGTCAACAACGGCGCGGCCGCGCTCCTGCTCGTGCTCGCCGCCCTGGCCACGGGACGCGAGGTGATCGTGAGCCGCGGCGAGCTGATCGAGATCGGCGGGTCCTACCGGCTGCCCGACGTCATGGCCGCGTCGGGCGCCCGCCTCGTCGAGGTGGGCACGACCAACCGGACCCGGCTGGCGGACTACCGGGCGGCGATCACCGACGAAACCGCACTGCTGCTGAAGGTGCACCGCTCCAACTACGACGTCGTCGGGTTCACCGAGGAGGTCACCGTCGCCGCGCTGGCCGAACTCGGCCGCAAGGAGGGCGTGACGGTCGTCTACGACCTCGGGTCCGGGCTGATCCGCCCGGAGGCGGACGGACCGCTCGCCGCAGAGCCCAGCGTCGAGGCGGCGGTGCGCGCCGGCGCGGACCTGACGATCTTCTCCGGCGACAAGCTGCTCGGCGGGCCACAGGCGGGCCTGATCGTCGGACGCTCGGACCTGCTGCTGCGCTGCGGCCGGCATCCGCTGGCGCGCGCGATGCGGCTCGACAAGCTGCAACGCGCGGCCCTGGAGGCGACCCTCGAGGCCCACCTGCGCGACGACGTGCCGATGGACGTGCCCACGGTGGCGATGCTGCACGGCGACGTCGACGCGCTGCGGGAGCGGGCGCGCTGGATGGCGTCGGAGTTGGGCGAGGGTGCGGATGCCGTGTCGACCGATGGGCTGGTCGGCGGTGGCGCGTCGCCGGGCGTCGCGCTGCCATCGTGGGGCGTGGCGCTGGGTACCGACGACGCGAACGGCCTGGCGCGACGGCTGCGGCGCGCCGAGGTCCCGGTCATCGCCAGGGTCGAGGACGGCCGCGTCCTGCTCGACCTGCGCACCGTCCCACCCGCCCTCGACGCCGAGGTGGTCGACCTCGTGCTCGGGTCGCGGGAGGAATAGACCTCGTGCTCGGGCCGACGCCCGGACGGGCACCGAGCGACGTCCGACGTTCCAACCGCTGCAATGCGGCGGCTGCGGGTATGTCGGTCACCCGACCGGGACCGTCGACGCCGGCCACCCGGTCGAACCTCCCGTGCTCGGTCGAGTCAGGCCGTCACCGGTGACGGCCTGAGCCGACCGTGACGGCCTCCCTCGACCACGCGCAGCGGTGTCACCCGAACGCGTCGATGCCACTGGCACACGTCGATGTCGCGGCTTGTCGCCAGTGTTGACGGTCCCGTGCGACATCGACGAGCAGACGCGCCACGGCAACGTGCGCAACGCCCGGAACCTCTATCCCGACGGGTCCGCACGCGGCGCCTGCTTCCCCCGAGATCGAAATCGACGGCACCACCACACGCGTACGTGTCGAGCAGATCGGCGCGGTCAATCGGCGGTGGGGCCGTCCGCTCGCCGGTTGGCCTTCATCTCGGACTCGTGGACGTGGTGGCGGCCGGCGACGAGTTGTTCGCGGACCCGCCGCTCGCCCGCGGCGGCCACGTCGTGGTAGGTGCGGTCGAAGTCCTCGACGATCTCGAACGTCCAGCGGTCCTCGATCGCGTTGCGGCCGAGCCAGGTGCGCGAGAGGTCGTCGGCGAGGTCGTCGTGACCGGCGTCGCGCAGCATCCGGATGCCCTCGCCGAGGATGAGGTCGGCCCGGCCCATCTGCTGATGGAAGGTGTAGAGCGTCCCGCGGGCGCGCACGACCCACTCGAAGGCCTCGCCGATCCGGCCAACCGCGGCGACGGTCGCGTCGTCGACACCGTCGGGGCGGGCGTGCTCGGCGTCGGGTTGGCGTGGCATCGGCGGGCCTTCGCTGGTCGCGACGGCCCAGCCGTCTACCGGGCCGTGAGGATGGCTTCCACTTCTACGGGGCTGTCCAGGGGCAGCACCGGCACACCTACCGCCGAACGGGCATGCACCCCGGCGTCGCCCAGCACGGCGGCGAACAACTCGGACGCGCCGTTGGCGACCAGGTGCTGTTCGGTGAAGTCCGGTGTCGAGGCGACGAACACGGTGACCTTGACGATGCGCACCCGGTCGAGGTCACCGAACGCGGCCGCGGCGACGGCCAGCACGTTCAGGCCCGCCGTGCGGGCCAGTTCGGCCCCCTCGGCGGTGGTGAGGTCGGCACCGAGCTTGCCCGTGCGCGGTAGGGACCCCTCGACGACGGGCAACTGGCCCGCGGTGAAGGTCAGGCCGCCGGCGTCGGCGGGCAGTTGGACCCACGGCTGGTAGGCGGCCGCGGGCGCCGGCGCGGATGGCAGACGCAGGCCGAGTTCCTCGAGTCGTTCCAGAGCAGGCATGTCAGGCCTTCGGACGCTTGAAGTAGGCGACGTTCTCGGCGACGGCGACCAGCTCCCAGCCCTCGTCACCCCATTGGTTGAGGATCTGTTGCAGGGCATGGCTGATCAGCGGTGCGGTGGCGTACTCCCAGCGGGTCACGATGGCCTCTTCCGGCAGGTGGCGGTCGAGCGCTTCCTACCGCAGCACGACGTGTATGGGCAACACGGGCACCGAGCGACGCCGTGCGTCAACCGGCGCGGGCCGTCAACTGCCGACCCGCCTTGGCGATGACCGAACGCCGGTCGGTCTCGCCCAGGCCGCCCCACACCCCGTAGGCCTCGCCCGTCTCGAGGGCGTAGCTGCGGCAGGCGGCGATCGCCGGACAGGTGGCGCACACCGCCTTGGCCGCACTCTCGCGCACCTGTCGCTCGTGCTTGCTCTCGAAGCCGGTCGGGCCGAAGAACAGGCCCGGGTCCTCGGTGCGGCAGCGGGCGTGGTGTTCCCACTCCTTCTCGACGAGCAGTGTCGTCGCCCCCATCACGTGCAAGTGCTCCCCCTCACGTCGTGCGTCGAAGGAGACCGAGGCTACTCGCGACCACTCCCCGGTGACTAGACCCGGTTCGCCGCGCTGGCGTCCAGCGCGCACCGCGTTTCGGCTCAGCCGGGCTCGCCCGGCTGAGCGCCATGCGCGGCCGGGGCGGGGTCCGCATCGGCGTCGAAGGCCTCGACCAGGACGACCGCTCCCTCGACGCCGTGGACGCGGACCGGGGTGCCGACCTTCGCCCGTCGCGTGTCGCCGGTCCAGCGGGCGCGCCACAGGGCGCCGTCGATGTAGACGTGCCCCTCGGGGTTGAGGACCGAGCGCACGATGCCGGGTCGTCCGACGAGGTCGTCGACGGTGACACCCTCGGGCCCGGCCTGCGCCCGCAGCACGCTGGTCATCACGAACACGAAGAAGACCAGGGCCGTCAGCGCCGTCGCCACGACCAGCCACACCGGCAACGTCAGCGCTTCGGCCCCATAGAAGTTGAGCGAGCCGACGACGAAGGCGACGGTCGCGGCCAGGGTGATGGGGCCGAACCCCGCGACCGCGGTGTCCACCGCATACAGCAACAGGCCCAGCACGACCAGGGTCACGGCCCACCACGTGACGGGGAGCACGCTGAGGCCGAAGGCGGCGATGCCGATGGTCACCAGTCCGGCCAGCCCGGCGACGCCGAAGCCGGGCTGGAAGACCTCGAACAGCAACATGCCGAGGCCGACGGTCAGCAGCAGGTAGATGAACGGGGCGGTCGTGGCGGCGTGCAGCAGGCGGCGCACCAACCCGAGGCTGTGGAAGCGGACCTCGATCTCGTCGCCGCGGATGCGCAGGGTCTGTTCGCCGCCACCCGCGTCGAGCGTTACACCGTCGAGTTCGAGCAGCAGCGGTTCGAGCCCGGCCGACTCGAGGTCGAGCACCCCGGCCGTGGCGAGTGCGCCCGGGTCGAGCCCCTCGGTGGCGAGACGCGCGGCCAGCGCGGCGTCGCCGCCCGCCGCGGCCACCAGCGCCTCGATGTCGGTGGCCGTCGGGGTGTCGGCGCGCTCGTCGAAGGTGACCGGGTCGATCGGCCCGACGAGTGCGTCGCGTGACGCCGCCCGCACGTCGGCGGCCAACCAGAGCAGTGCGGCCGCACCGCCGGCATCGGCCGCCTCGCCCAGCGGCCCGACCAGCACCGCGATCGGCACGGTCGAGGAGGCCATGTCGTCGAGCACCTCGGCGACATCGACCGAGACGCCGCCGCGGGCATCGAGTTGCAGCACGACCAACTGCGAACCGTCGGCCTGCGCCGTGGCGATGACGTCGCGGATCTGTGCGGCGACCGGCGGATCCACGAAGCCGGACACCGGCAGGATCTCGACCCGCGTCGACGCGCCGTCGGCAGCGGCGGCATGTGGGGAGGCGAGCGACGCCGCGAACCCCACGAGCACGAGCGTGAGGGCGGCCAGGACGAGGAGGCGGCGTGCGGCCGCGAGCGTGGCAGGCATGGCGCGGCAGCGTACCGGCGCACGGACACGGCCCAGCACCCGAGCAGTTGCCCGCGGCCTTAGGATCGTCGCTGAGCGGCGGCCGCCGAACGGATCGAAGGGCGAGGCCGCCGATCTCGGAAAGGTGACATGACCGGCCCCACCGCGCTCGTCCCGCCACCGCTGCTCGACGGCGGGTACGACGACCTGTTCTCGTCCAACGTCGTGATCGTCACCGGCAAGGGGGGCGTGGGCAAGACCACCGTGGCGGCATCGCTGGCGCTGGCGGGGCGTGCGTCGGGACGGCGCACGCTGCTGGTGGAGGTCGAGGGCCGCCAGGGCTTCTCGCGCACCTTCGGCACGGCACCGTGGGACTACACCGAGCGCGAGTTCCGCCCGGGGTTGTGGGGCGCTGCCATCGACCCGACCGAGTCGGTCTACGAGTACCTCGAGTTGTTCTATGGCTTGAAGCGGGTGCAGTGGGTGATGGAGCGTTCGAACGCGCTCGACTTCGTCACGACCGCGGCACCCGGACTCCGTGACCTGCTGCTCGTCGGCAAGATCTACGAGATCGAGGCCCGCAAGCGCGACGACGGTCGGCGCCAGTACGACCTGATCGTGGTCGACGCGCCGCCGACCGGCCGCATCGTGCCGTTCCTGCAGGCCCCCGAGGGCGTCACCGAGATCGTCCGGGTCGGGCCGATCAAGCGCCAGGCCGGCCAGATCCGCGAGATGCTGACCAACCCGAGGCGCACGACCACGGTCATCACCACCCTGCTCGAGGAGATGCCGGTCCGCGAGACCGGCGAGGGCATCACCGCGCTGCGCGAGGCGGGCATCGCGGTCGGTCCGGTCGTCGCCAACCAGGTCCGCGCCCCCCGGCTCGACCCGGCGGCGGCCGCGGCCCTCGAGGCCATGGGCGCCGAGGGCCTGCGTCAACGGGCCGAGGCGGCGGGCGCGTCGATGTCGGGGCGCACCGCCGGGCTGGCACTCGAGATCGCCGCCATCCACGCCTCGCGGATCGAGTTGCAGACCGAGTTGCGGGCCGAACTGGCGCAGACCTGCAAGGTCCCCGTGCTCTCGTTGCCGCTGTTGACCGGTGCGACGTTCGACGCCGCGGACCTCGAGGTACTCGCCGACGTACTGGCATTGCAGGTCGGCGCGGACGGTCCCCGGGCGGTCGAACTGCTCGGCGACGCCCTGCCCGCGTTCTTCGGCGCGGAGGACGGGGCGTGAGGGAACTCGACGAGGCTCGCAAGCACTCGCTGGAGCGGTCGGTCCGCGACGCCCACATCCTGGTGACGACCGGTGCGGGAGGCGTGGGCAAGACGACCAGCGCGGCCGCGATCGGCCTCGCGGCGGCACGGGCCGGGCGCCGCACCCTGGTGCTCACCATCGACCCGGCCAGGCGGCTCGCCCAGGCCATGGGGCTCGAGGGGCTCGGCGACGAACCGGCCCCCGTCGAGGTCCCCGGCGCACCGGCCGGCGGTGAGCTGTGGGCGATGATGCTCGACATGCAGACCACGTTCGACGGGCTCATCGACCGGCACGCGACCACCACCGAGCACGCCCGCAACATCAAGGCCAACCGCATCTACCGCACGCTGTCGTCGACGCTGTCGGGGACCCAGGAATACATGGCGATGGAGCGCCTCCACGAGCTCCACGAGACCGGGGAGTGGGACCTGCTGGTGGTCGACACGCCACCGACCCGCTCGGCCCTCGACTTCCTCGACGCACCGAACCGGATGACCTCGTTCCTCGAAGGTCGGCTGCTGAGCCTGCTGATGCGTCCCGGCGTCGCGGCCGGCAAGCGCGTCGGCAAGATGGTCGGGTTCGGAGCGACCGCGTTCATGAAGGTCGCCGGCCGCGTCACCGGCATGGAACTGCTCGATGACCTGGCCAGCTTCTTCCGCAACTTCGAGGGCATGTACGAGGGGTTCAAGGAGCGCGCCGCCGAGGTGCGCGAGCTGCTGCAGCACTCCTCGAGCCGGTTCGTCGTGGTCACCTCGGCCGACCCGCCGCCGCTGCGCGAGGCCAAGTTCTTCCTCGAACGACTCGAGCAGGAGGGCCTGCATGCGGCGGGCGTCATCGTCAACCGCATCCGTCCCGAGGTGCCCAGGGACCCCTCCGACGCCGCCCTGCGCCGCGCCATGGACGCCCAGGCCGACGACGACGACGGTCGCGCCGTCGCCGGTGCCCTCGCGCTGCTCGGCGACGTGCGCAACCTGGCGGGACGGCAGCGCCGTGACGTCGCCGCGGCGCTCTACGGCGTTCGCATCCCCGCCCTGGTCGAGGTCCCGCTGCTCGGCCGGGACGTCCACGACCTCGATGGCCTGAGCGCCATCGCCGACACGTTGACCGCCTGACGTCACCCGGAGCCGATTCGTTGAGTGACCACCCACCCCCCGAAGGCGACACCCCCTCGCCTGACGACCACGACCCGTCCACCGCAGCCGGCGAGGCGGGTGGCGGCGGCGACGAACGTGGACCCGGCGGCGCTCGCGACGCCGGAGACGGACGCGACGCCGGAGACGGGCGCGAGCCCGCCGACGAAGATCCGGCCGAGATCTCGCTGCCGGCGGCACTGGCCGCCATCTCCCCCGGGCGGCCACCGCGGCCGCCGCGCCGCACGGGCGTGTTCATCGACCCCGACGACCTGCGCGACCACGTCGGTCAGCTGTTGCGCGCCATCCTCGGCGGCTACGAGGTCGATGCGTTCGGCAACTTCACGTTCGTGCACGAAGGCGCCCGGGTCTTCGTGACCGTCGGTCCGTCACCCATCGGTCCGCAGGTCGGCGTGTTCTCGGTCACCAACCTCGACGTCGACCTCACGCCCCCGCTGGCCGACTTCCTGCTGACCACCAACCACACCCTCGGGTTCGGCTCGTTCAGCTACGACCACGACAACGCGTCGGTGTGGCTGCGACACACGTTGCTCGGCACCACCCTCGACGGCCCCGAACTGCAGTCGGCCGTCGCCGCGGTCGCCACGACGGCGGCGCACGTCGACGACGCCATCAAGCAGCGCTTCGGGGGCCGCACCTTCGCCGAGGCCCCCGACGAGGTGCAGCGGCGCACCCAGCCGCCCGAGACCAGCCAGGAGGCCCCGGGGGCTCCCAACGCCTCCGGCTACCTGTGAGCCCCCGACGACCTCCGACCTAGCTGGCGGCGGCGTACTGGCGGCGTTGGAAGGCGCGGCGCTGACGCTCGGTCAGCCCACCCCAGACACCGAAGTCGATGTCGTTGTCCAACGCGTAGCGCAGACACTCGTCCTTGACGACGCAGCGTTCGCAGATGCGCAGTGCGGGCCGGGCCTGGGCCACGCCACGTACGAAGAACTGCTCCGGATCCAGCCCCCGACACCGCGCCTGGTCCGACCAGGTGGTCTCATCCACAGCTTCGACTCCCCATCACCCACCGGCCCGCAGATGCCGCGGAGCGTTGCGTCCGGCAGTGGCTCTCTCGCGCTGCTCGTGCCCGCGCTCGACTGACGCTACGGACGTGCCGGGTGACGCGCGATAGTCAGCTGTGGTGATTGTTCATGTGGACAGGGACTAGTCCATTCCGTGCGGTTCAACCGGGCGCAACGGCCGCGTCACCGGCCGTTCAGCGGACACGCACCGCCCGTCCAGCGGTGGTGACCGTCCGACGGGGTAGGCTCGCCGCCGCGCCGGACCGTGCTCCGGGTGGCGCGCGCGAACTCGGTGGAGAGGTGACAGATGGGCGTGCCGGACGGTCCGCCACAGGACCGGGGCGGACGCTCGCGGGGCGGCGCGATCGTGCAGGAGATCAGCGCATTCCTGGCCCGGATCGTGCTGCTCATCACGGTCATCGGGGCAACGGGACTGCTGATCGGGGCGCTGTTCCTGCCGGCGGCGATGGCCACCGACGACGTGCTCACGACCGTGCGCGCCGAGGTGCTCGACGTCCCGCCGCTGGGCGAGGCATCGACCCCGCCGCGCAACTCGTATCTGTTCGCGGCCGACGGCAGCCAACTCGCCGAGTTGAGCTTCGAGGAGAACCGCGAACCGATCCCCCTCGCGGAGATTCCCGAGTCGGTACGGCTGGCGGTACTCGCCACCGAGGACGCCGACTTCTACGAGCACGAGGGCGTCAACCACCTCGCGATCGTGCGCACGGCGCTGAACAACTTCCGCGCCGGCAGCATCCAGGGCGGCGCCTCGACGATCACCCAGCAGTACGTGAAGCAGACCTTCCTGACGCCCGAGCAGACCCTGGCCCGCAAGATCCAGGAGGCGATCTACGCCACGCAACTCGAACAGCGGTTGACCAAGGACGAGATCCTCGAGCGCTATCTCAACCGGGTCTACTTCGGTAGTGGCGTCTACGGCCTCGGGACGGCCGCCGAACGCTACTTCTCGATGGACGTCGACGAACTCACGCTCGACCGGGCCGCCATGCTCGCGGGCATCATTCGCAGCCCCGAGCGCAACAACCCCATCGTCAGTCCCGAGAACGCGCTATCCCGCCGCAACATCGTGCTCGACCAGATGGCTTCGCAGGACTTCATCACGGTCGAGCAGGCCGAGGTCGCCAAGGAGCGCGACCTCAACATCAAGATCAGTGAGCCGCCCGCTCCCAACGAACCGCTGTGGGTGGACTGGATCACGCGCCTGCTCATCAGCGAGGACGTCGCCAACGGGCTGGGTACCCAACGCGGCGCGCTCGAGGCGATGGGCGGGACGCCCGAGGAACGCCGGGCCCGCGTCTATCAGACCGGTCTGCGCATCCACACCACGCTCGACCCCGAATTGCAGGATCTTGCGCAGCGGTCACTCGACGAGCACCTCAGCGTTCCCGACGCCTCCCCCGCCCAACTGGCCCGCGAACCGCGTGGCGCGATCGCGTCCATCGATCCCGAGACGGGGGCCATCGTGGCGCTGGCGCAGGGGCCCCAACCGTGGGGTTCGTGCGTCGAGGACGGCGAGTGGGCCGACGAGACCGAGGCCGGCGAACTGCTCTGCCACAAGACCAAGGTGAACACGGTCGTGCCGGGTGCCGGCGCGTCGGGGCGCCAACCAGGCTCGTCGTTCAAGCCGCTGATCGTGGCCGCCGCGCTCGAGGACGGCGTCCCGCCGACGCTGCAGATGGACGGCGCCGGACCGACCGAGATCGAGGGCTGCCTCGACGAGGGCAAGCCCTGGACGGTCGGCAACTACGCCGAGTCCGGCGCCGGCCAGATCATGGACATGTACGAGGCGGTCCGGCGCTCGAACAACGTCTACCACGCCAAGTTGATCGCCGAGATCGGGCCCGAGAAGGCGGTCGAGATGGCCCGCAAACTCGGGATCACCTCGCCGCACGTGCGGGCGGACTGCTCGCTCTCGCTCGGTGCCGCCGACCTGATGCCGCTCGAGATGGCCTCGGCCTACGCGACCCTCGCCAACCGGGGCGTCTACTGCGCCCCGTTCCCGATCAGCCGCATCGAGGACGCCGAGGGCGAGGTCATCTGGGAGCACCGTCCCGACTGCGCCCAGGTGATCGACACCGAGGTCGCCGATCGCGTCGTCGACATCATGGCCGGACCCGTCGGCCCCGGCGGCACCGCGCCACGCGCCAACCTCGGTGCCTGGCCGACCCGCGGCAAGACCGGCACCACCGATCAGTACCGCGATGCCTGGTTCGTCGGGTTCATCCGGCAGTTGGCGACCGCGACCTGGATCGGGTACCCGGCCGACACCCGCAACTTCGTGGACTCCGAGGCGGCCGCCGCCGCGTGCGGCGACGAACCCTGGTTCGAGGAGGGCGTCAGCGGGCAGTGCCCGGGCCGGACCAAGTTCCTCACCGACGTGACGATCGCGGGCCAGTACTACAGCCGCGTCACCGGCGGCAGCCTGCCCGCCACGATCTGGCGCGCGTTCATGGTCGTCGCGGCGGAGCGCTTCGAGCCCGAAGCGTTCCCGGCCCCGGGTCCGCTGCCGACGGGCAGCGTCCCGGACGTCACCGCGGCCGACTCGATCAGCCGGGCCGAGCAGATCGCCCAGGAGGCCGGCTTCCGCCTGCGCGTCGAGGAGGTCGACGACTGGCGCGACGCCGGCACGTTCGTCGGCCAGGACCCGGCCGCCGGTTCGACCCATCCGCTCGGCAGCAGCATCGTCCTGCAGGTCTCCAACGGCAGCGGCGAGGTACCCACCGTCCCCGATGTGGTCGGCATGACGCTCGACGACGCGATCGCGGCGATGGTCGAGGCGGGCTACGAGGTCGCCACCGAGGAGGTGCCGACCGAGGACCCCGAGGCGGTCGGCACCGTGCTGTCCACGTCCCCGGGACCGAATGCGACGCTCGAACCCGGCGAAGGCGTGGTGGTCGTCCTGGTCGTCGGGGGGGAACCGGTCGAAGAACCCGAGCCGGAACCCACCGAGCCGACCGAGCCGGGGCCGGGGGGGCCGACCGAACCCGGTCCGGGCGACCCGACCGAGTCGGAGCCGCCCCCGCCCGACGAGGGCGATGACGGCGGCGGTCCCGGACAGGGCGGCGGTCCGGGCGGCGACGGCCCGCCCGGGCAGGGCTAGGCATGCGAGCTGTTGCCCGGACGGCCCTCGCGGTCGGCGCAGCCGGCGTGTCGTGCGTGACGTACGGCACGCTGATCGAGCGGCGCTGGTACCGCCTGCGGCGGCTGGCGTTGCCCGGGGCGCTCCGGCAGCCGGCGCGCACGCCGGACGGCCGTCTGCGGATCCTCCACGTCAGCGACCTGCACCTCGCCCCCGGACAGGACCACCGGGTCCGCTTCCTCGGTTCGCTCTCGCGCCTCGACCACGACCTGGTCGTCGCGACGGGTGACCTGCTGGGCGCCACCGCCGCCGAGGACGTGACGGCCGACGCCCTGGCGCCGCTCACGTCGGGTGGCCGCCCGGGTCTGGTGGTGCTGGGCAGCAACGACCTGTACGCACCGGTGCTCAAGTCGCCCGCGGTGTACTTCCGTGCGCCGAGCCAGGGCGTCCACGGCCAGGAACTCGACACGCCGCGTTTCGAGGCGCGGCTGGCCGAGTACGGCTACCGGACGCTGCACGGCGAGGCGGCGGTGCTCGACCTGCCGGCCGGCCGGATCGGCGTGGCCGGCTTCGACGACCCGCACCTGCCCACCACGGTGCTCCCGTCGGTCGCCGACGTCACACCCGCCCCGAGCGACGCGGTCGTGCATCTCGGGCTGGTGCACGCCCCCTACCTCGCCGCCCTGGACGTGCTGGTCGAGGCCGGCCACGACGTCCTGCTGGCCGGCCACACCCACGGCGGTCAGGTCCGGCTGCCCGGCATCGGCGCGCTGGTCGCCAACTGCGACCTGCCGCTCGATCAGGCCCGCGGCGAGTCGCGCTATCGCGGCCGGTGGCTCCACGTGTCGCCCGGACTCGGCCACAGCCGCTACGCCCCGTTCCGCTTCGCGTGCCGTCCCGAGGCGACCCTGCTGGAGTTGTCCGCCTGAGAGCCTGACCTCCGACGGCCGACGCTCCGACCGGTTCGCGCGGCCCGCAGGGGACGGTGTACGCTCCCGCCGCCCCATCGCGGGCACTTCGCGTATCGACGGGATGTAGCGCAGCTTGGTAGCGCACCTCGTTCGGGACGAGGGGGTCGCCGGTTCAAATCCGGCCATCCCGTCCACGTGACGCGAGTCGGCGCGCGGCACCGGATCCCGGTGCCGCGCGTTCGCGTTGGAGAGGATGGCGCATGGAGCTCGGGCAACTGCAACGGACGATCGCCGCGACCTACGGCGAGCAGGACCGCCGACGCGGCGTCGAGGGCACGTTCGCCTGGTTCGTCGAGGAGGTCGGCGAACTCTCGCGCGCGATCCGCCGGCAGGGCCACGAGGAGCGTCTCGTCGAGTTCTCGGACGTGCTCGCCTGGCTGGTCACGCTGGCCGACATGACCGGCGTCGACCTCGCCGAGGCCGCCCAGCGGTACGCCGATGGCTGCCCGAAGTGCGACGCCTCACCGTGCGTGTGCGGCCGACTCGACCCGGCCCGTCCCTAGTCGGCGGCCCGGTCCTCACGCTGTTCGGCGGTGAGGTCGATCTCGCGTTCCATGGCTTCGAGCTCGCGTTCGCGTACCTCGACCTCGTGTCGTAGTTGGGCGAGCTCTTGTTCGCGCTGCCGGAAGCCGCGTTCGCGGTCGGTGACGTCGCGCATGTGGACCGGCGGCAGACCGGCACGTGGGGCGTGTGGCGTCACGGCGAACTCACGGTTCAGGCCGCGGGCGATCGACCACGCGCCCAGTACCAGCACGACCGTGAAGGGCAGCCCGGTCGACACGGCTCCTGCCTGCAGCGCCTGGAGTCCGCCGGCCAGCAGCAGGGCGATCGCGACCAGCCCCTCGGTCAGCGCCCAGAACACCCGCGTGGCGACGTGAGGGTCGGGGTCCCCGCCCGAGGTGAGCATGTCGATGACGAACGAGCCCGAGTCCGAGCTGGTGACGAAGAAGGTGATCACCAGCAGGACGGCCAGGACCGAGATGATGCCGGCCAGTGGCAGCTGTTCGAGCATGACGAACAGGGCCAGTGACGAGTCCTCGTTGGCGAGCTCGGCGATCCCGGCACCGGCTTCCTCGAGGAAGATGCCGGTGTTGCCGAACACGGTGAACCAGGCGAACGAGACCAGCGAGGGCAGCAGGAGCACCCCGAGCACGAACTCGCGGATCGTCCGGCCCCGGGAGATCCGGGCGATGAACATGCCGACGAACGGCGACCACGACACCCACCATGCCCAGTAGAAGATCGTCCACGAGCTCAACCAGCCTTCACGGTCGTCCCCCGCATAGACACCGATTCGCGAGAACAGCTCGGCCGCCCCGCTGAGATAGGCGCCCGTGTTCTGCACGTACGCGCCGAGCAGCAGCAGCGTCGGTCCCGCGAGCAGCACGAACAGCAGCAGCGTCGCGGCGAGGGCGACGTTGAACTGCGACAGGCGCTGGATCCCCTTGTCCAGGCCGGAGACCACCGAGACCGTGGCGACGGCGGTGATCAGCGCGATCAGGACCAGTTGCACCGGCGTCGAGATCTCGAGCCCGAAGACCCGGTTGAGCCCCGCGTTGACCTGCGCCACGCCGAGCCCGAGCGAGGTCGCGACGCCGAACATCGTGCCGACGACCGCGCTGACATCGATGACGTCGCCGAGACCGCCGTCGACACGATCGCCGAGCAACGGCCGGAACAGCGACCGGATCGCCAGCGGCTGGTCGTGGCGGAACCCGAAGTAGGCGAGCCCGAGTCCGATGACGGCGTAGATCCCCCACGGCGCGAGACCCCAGTGGTGGAACGCGTGGAGCATCGCGTCCCGTGCCGCTGCGGGCGTGCCCGCGTCGAACCTCGGCGGATCCGAGGCGTAGAACAGCACCGGTTCCGCCACGCCCCAGTACATCAGTCCGATGCCCATGCCGGCCGCGAACAGCATCGCGAACCACGACACGGTCGAGTAGTCCGGACGCGAGTCGTCGGGGCCGAGCCGGACCTTCGCGTGACGTCCGACCGCGAGCCAGACCGAGAAGGCGAGGAAGAACCCGACGGCCAGGATCATGAACCAGCCGAACGTGTCGCTGACCCAGGTCTGCACGGCCGTCAGCCACTCGCCGGCGAGGTCCGGGGCGATCACGGCGAACAGCACGAACGCCAGGATCAGGGCGGCGGACGCGAAGAAGACCGGCGGATGGATGGTCTCGCGGATGGACCGGGAATCGGAGGCGGAGGCGGTCATGCGGCGCGCTTTCGGCTCGACACGGACACGACGGTCGGCCGCGTCGACGTCCCCGCGTCGGGCGACCGCGACGACGCTACGCACGCGATCACGACCCGCTGACCGGTCGCCCCCGACCGGTCAGCCGTCCAGCTGGGAACCGCTGGCTATTCGGCCAGGACGAGTTCGGCGATCTGCACGGCGTTGAGCGCCGCGCCCTTGAGCAGGTTGTCGCCGACCACGAAGACGTCGAGGCTGTGCGGGTCGGCGAGGTCCTCGCGGATGCGGCCGACGAATACCTCGTCGCGGCCGGCCGCCCCCAGCGGCGTCGGGTAGGCCAGCGTCTCGCCCTCGCTGTCGACGCCGTCGACGACCACGAGCCCGGGCGCGCCCTGCAGCGCGTCGAGCGCCGCCTCGCGGCTGACGGGGTCGGCGAAGGTGAACCGGGCGTTGATCGCGTGGCCGACGACCACGGGGACGCGCACGCAGGTCGGCGACACACGCAGTGCGGGCAGCCCCAGGATCTTGCGCGACTCGTTGACCAGCTTCCATTCCTCGTCGGTGTGACGCCCGTCGGTGAAGTTGCCGCAGTGGGCGAGCACGTTGAACGCGATCGCCTTCGAGAACGCCGACGCCTCGACGCTCGCCTCGGCGGCGGCGCCGTCGCTGCGCAGTAGTTCGGGGTCCTGCGCCAGCTTGACCGTCTGCTCGAGCAGTTCGGCGATCCCGGACTGCCCCGCGCCGCCGGCGGCCTGGTACGAGGTCGCCACGATCTCGGTCAACCCGAGCGCGTCGTGCAGGGGCTTGGCCGCGACCATCAGCACCATGGTCGTGCAGTTGGGGTTGGCGATGATGCCCTTGGGCCGTTGCCGGGCCGCGTCGGGGTTGACCTCGCTGACCACCAGCGGGACCTGCTCGTCCATGCGGAACGCCGAGGAGTTGTCGACCACGACCGCGCCGCGCTCGGCAGCGACGGGCGCCCACTCCTTCGAGCGGCTGCCGCCGGCCGAGAACAGGGCGATGTCGACGCCGTCGAAGGCGTCCGGCGAGATCGCACGGACTTCGACCTCACCGTCCTTCCACGGCAGCTTCGTGCCGGCCGAACGCTCCGAGGCGAGGTAGACCGGCTCACCGTCGATGTCGAAGTCGCGCGACTCGAGCAGGCGGCGCATCTCGCGTCCGACCGCTCCGGTGGCGCCGACGAGGGCGACCTTGGCTGCCATCAGTTGCTCTCCTCGAGGACCTGGTCCTCGGCGAGGTTGAACGCGTCATGGACGGCCAGAACGGCCTGTTCCACCTGGTCCTTGGACACCACGACCGAGACGCGGATGGTCGAGGTCGAGATCATCTCGATGTTGACACCGGCCGCCGACAGGGCACCGAACATCTTGGCGGCGACGCCCGGGTGGGTTTTCATCCCGGCGCCGACCAGCGACACCTTGGCGATGTTGTCGTCGACGTGGATGCCCTCGGCGCCGATCTCGGCGACCAGCGGCTCGAGCATCGCCAGGGCCTTGGCCTGGTCGCCGCGCGGCAGCGTGAACGAGATGTCGGTCCGTCCCTCGAGCGACACGTTCTGCACGATCATGTCGATGTTGACGTTGGTCTCGCCGAGTGCGCCGAACAGCCGCGCGGCGACGCC
>DATHUR010000090.1:0-6258 GCA_035462025.1 Egicoccus sp.
GTAGTCGACCCCGTCGGCGCCGTAGATACGGGTGGCCACCGTCTCGATCTTGGTCCGCAGGCTCGCGTCCTCGGGGTAGAGCAGCCGGAAGTTCGAGGGCTCCTCGGCCGCTTCGACGACCGCCTCGGCCAACTCGATAGCACCGGCACCGCCGTCGATGAAGTGGGTGGAGACGGCGCAGCCGGCGCCCGCCTCGGCAGCGATCTCGCGGATCGCCTCGTGTTCGCTGGCGTGGTCCTCGGGGAAGGCGTTGATGGCGACCACCGGCGACCCCGTGCGCGCGCAGGATGTCGAGGTGCTTGCGCAGGTTGTCGGCGCCGGCCATCACGTCGTCGGGTGACTCGGCCAGCATCTCGACCGGAAGCGGGCGCCCGGCAACCACCCGGAACCGTCCGGAATGGGCCTTGAGGGCCCGCACCGTGACCACCAGGACGACCGCGTCGGGCGTGAGGCCCGACACCCGGCACTTGATGTTGAAGAACCGTTCGGCCCCCATGTCGGCCCCGAACCCGGCCTCGGTGATGAGGTAGTCGGCACCCCTGACGGCGACGAGGTCGGCGATCACCGACGAGTTGCCGTGGGCGATGTTGCCGAACGGGCCGGCGTGCACCAGCACCGGGGTCTGTTCGAGGGTCTGCATCAGGTTCGGGCGCAGGGCGTCGAGCAGCAGCACGGTCATCGCCCCGGCGGCACGGATGTCCTCGGCCGTCACGAACTCGCCCTCGGGTGTGGTGCCGACGACGAGGCGACCGAGCCGCGCGCGCAGGTCCTGCACGGAGGTCGCCAGCGCCAGGATGGCCATGACCTCCGATGCGGCGGTGATGTCGAAGCCGGTCTGACGGGGCACGCCGTCCATCCGACCACCCAGGCCGACCACGATCTCGCGCAGGGCCCGGTCGTTGACGTCGAGCACGCGCCGCCACGTGATCGACTTCGGGTCGAGACGCGGCTCGCTGCGGTGGAACAGGTGGTTGTCGACCATGGCGGCGAGCAGGTTGTGGGCCGCGGTGACGGCGTGCATGTCCCCGGTGAGGTGGAGGTTGAGGACCTCCATCGGCACGACCTGGCTGTAACCGCCGCCGGCCGCACCGCCCTTGATGCCGAACGTCGGCCCCTGCGACGGCTGCCGGATCGTGACCGTGGCGCGCTTCGCGAGGTGCTTGAAGCCCTGACCGAGGCCGACGGCGGTGGTCGTCTTGCCCTCGCCGAGCGGGGTCGGCGTCATCGCCGTCACCAGCACGTAGCGGGCCCGCTCGGCACGTGGCGGCAACTCGAGGGCGCGCAGGTCGACCTTGGCGACCCCCGGCCCGTGGGTCTCGATCAGGTGCTCGGGGATCCCCGCCTCGGTGGCGATCTCGAACAGCGGCTTGAGGGCCGCACCCCTCGAGATCGTCAGGTCGTCCGGGATCCTCATGGCGGCCTCCTCCGGCGCGGTCGCCGGCGCAGCCCGCGCCGACGGTTCCTCCGCGGCGAAGACGCCAGGTCGTGCGTTCGGCCGCGCTGCACCGCTTCGAGCGTCCCGGCTACCGGGACACGCACCAAGAGGCGAAGGGCCCGCGCGGAACGGTCCAACAGCCGGCCAAAGGAAAAGCCCCAGATGGGGAATCTGGGGCTTCGCCGGTGGGATGGAGAACCGGTGGGGCGTAGAGGATTCGAACCTCTGACCTCTTGCGTGTCGAGCAAGCGCTCTAGCCAACTGAGCTAACGCCCCGCGAGCAAGCTGCTCGAGCGGCGATTCGGCCGCTCGGCGCGGGCGAACGGTACCCACGCCCCATCGTGGTGGCAAACCCTGCGATGGCGGGAGCGAGCGGCGGGCTCCCTAGGCTTCGCGCTCCCCCGACCGGGCAGGAGTGCGATGGCCACGCCGATCTTCGAGCGCGACGGTGACCGGATCGTCCCGACCGCCCTCGCGCGGGGGCCGTGGCATCCCGACCAGTGCCATGGCGGCGCCCCGGCGGCGCTGCTGGCCGCGACGATCGACGCCCTGCCCTCGCTCGTGCCGATGCAGGGCGTACGGCTCAGCTATGACCTGCTGCGCCCGGTCCCGCTCGCGCCGCTGCACCTGCACAGCGACATCGTGCGCGAGGGAAAGCGGGTCCAGCTCGCCGAGGCCTGGCTCGCCGACGGCGACGGCACCGAACTGATGCGCTGCCGGGCGCTCCGGCTGCGCGTCGGCGACGTCGAACTCCCCGAGGACGCCGTCCCGCGCGAGCCCGCCCCGACGCCGGCCCCGGATCGGCTCACACGGCTCGAACGCCTGCCGGACTGGGAGGCCGACGGGTTCTGGCGCGCGGTCGACGTGCGCATGGTCGACGGGATGCTGGGCGACCCGGGGCCGGGGACCGCGTGGTTCCGGGTCGAGGCGCCGCTGCTCGACGACCTCGAACTCACGCCGCTGGCGCGGGTCGCGGCGACTGCCGACTTCGGCAACGGGATCAGCTCCCCACTCCCGCTGGGTCCCTACCTGTTCGTCAACCCCGACCTGACCGTCCACCTCGACCGCCTCCCCGTCGGCGAGTGGGTGGCGATGGTCTCGACGTCGGTGGCGCACACGACCGGCAACGGGCTGACGACCTCGCGGCTGTTCGACAGCGACGGCCGGATCGGGCTGGCGGCGCAGAGCCTGTACGTCGACCGGCTCGCGTGAGCCGCCCACCGCTCCGGCGACGCCGCTGGGCGCACGGCCGCGAACCCTGGTGAACCGTTCGCCGGCGTCCGGACGTATCGCACGTGACCCCACCTCACGGAGCGAACCATGCGGACCCGCCGCCACCTCACCCTCCACCTGCTGCTCGCCGGCGCCCTCACCCTCACCGCCTGTGGTGGCGACGACGACCCCGACGCGGCGGCCGCCACCGGCGAGTCCACCGCCGAGGGCGACGTCGCGATCGCCGCGACCGACCTCGGCGACGTCGTGGTCGACGCCGACGGGATGACGCTGTACCTGTTCATGCCGGACGAGCAGGGTGCGAGCACCTGCTACGACGACTGCGAGGCCGCCTGGCCACCGTTGACCGTCGATGGCGAGCCTGCGGCCGGTGACGGCGTCGACGCGAGCCTGCTCGGAACCGCCGAACGCGAGGACGGCAGCCTGCAGGTCACCTACAACGACTGGCCGCTGTACACCTGGCAGGGCGACGCCGCACCCGGCGACGTCACCGGACAGAACGTCAACGACGTCTGGTTCGTGGTCTCCCCCGACGGCGAGGCGATCCAGGAAAGCCCGAGCGCGATCGACGACGGCATCCAATACTGAGCACCGTGACCAACGCAGCGGAGGACGCCGAACTGCTGGCCGACGTGGCGGCCGGCGACCAGCGCGCGGCCGCTGCGCTCTACGACACCTACGCGCCGATCCTCTACGGCTACGGACTGCACCGGCTCGGCGACGCCGAACTCGCCGAGGAACTGGTCCAACGGGTGCTGTGGACGCTGTGCCGCCGTGCCGCGCGCTATGACGCCACCCGCGGCCCGGTGCGTGCCTTCGTGTTCGCGATCGCGGGGTCCACCGTCGTGGACCTGCAGCGACAGGCGGCGCGGCGGCCGGCTCCCGTCGGCGTGGTCGACGCGGGCACGGAGGTGGCCGACGCCGCCGATCGGGTCGTGGCCGCGGCGACGGTGCGGGCCGCGCTGCTACGTCTGGGCGAGGACCACCGCCGGGTCCTGGAGTTGGCCTACGACCGCGGCCTGTCGCAGCGCGAGATCGCCCAGGCGCTGGCGCTGCCGCTCGGCACGGTCAAGTCGCGCACCTACTACGCGCTGCAGGCCTTCCGCCTGGCATGCGAGGAGCTCGGGGTGAAGCCATGACCAGCGGCTGTGAGGAACGCCTCGGCGACCTGGGCGCCTACGTCCTGGACGGTCTCGAGCCGGACGAAGTGGCCGACCTCGAGCGCCACCTCGACGACTGCGCCGGCTGCCGGGCCGAACTGGCCGGTCTCGCCCCGCTGCCGGAACTGCTCCGGTTGTCCGCCACCGCCCCGCCACCCGTCCCCGCCGACCTGCGGCCACGCACGCTGGCGGGCCTGCCACGCCGACGGCACCTGGCCCTGCCGGCGGCGGCCGCCCTGACCCTGATCACCGCCCTGGGGGCCGGGGCGGTCGTCGCCCTCGACGGCGACGACACGCCACATGTCGTGGTCCTCGCCCTGCCGGCCCAGGACGACCGCCCCGTCCAGGGCGAAGCGGGACTGCACCAGGTCGCGTCCGGCGTCCGCATCGACCTCGAACTGACCGGCCTGCGCCCCGCCGACCAGGGCTACTACCACGCCTGGCTCACCCGCGACGGTCGCCGCGTCTCCGCCGGGACCTTCGTCGGCAACCCGGACGGCGAGGCCTTCGCCCGCCTGCAGTGTGGGGGCGACCTCGACGCCTACGACGAGTTGCTCGTCACGTGGCACGGCCGCGACTGGGGCGACGAGGTCGTCGCCGTCCAGCGATCCATCCGCGGCTGACCCCGGACCACCCGTCTCGTCACATCACCTCTTCGTGATCCGATGGTCGACCGTGCGCCTCTGTGCCTCGACGGCGTGCTCCCAAGCGACCGACCGACAGCCTTGCAGTCCTGAGTCGGTATCGGGCCAAACGTCGGCGGACACCCATCCGCATGGGCACGCTGCCCGCGTACCGCCGACCGCTCGGATTGTCTCCGGGATGTGGACATCGTCCATCCACCGACCTCCCTGTCTCTCCGAGAAGAACTGTACGGCCGACCAAGAGGCTGACAAGTGGCCGTACGGTCGGCTGCGCGGCATCCACGGGGATCAAGTTGTATGGTGCAAGCAATCTCCCCGAGCTCCGTCATACAGGCCGCCGAATGTCCGACGTGAGCGTCGCCGCGCTCGAATCCGCACTCACGCGGCTGATCCGCCGTGCCTTGCTGCCGACCAGCGGCGACGAGACCCGGGCCGCGGCCGGGGTGACCCTCGAGCGCGCCGCCTACCACGTGCTGCTGCGCATCTGTGACCAGGGTGCCGTCCGGCTCTCCGCGGTCGCCGACTCGATGGGGCTCGACGTCTCCACCGTCAGCCGCCACGTGTCACGGCTCGAGCACGACGGCCTCGTCACGCGCTCCCCCGATCCCGACGACGGCCGGGCGGCGCTGCTGGCCGCGACCGACGCCGGTCGCGAGGTGCTGGAACGCGTCCGCGACGCCCGCCGAGCGCGCCTGCAGGACATCCTCGGCGACTGGGACGAGCGCGACGTCGAGCGGCTCGCCGGGCTGCTCGACCGCCTCCTCGCCACCTTCGACGCCGACCGGAACCGTCCGTGACCCCCGCCGCCTCGCCCGCCGCCGGCAACATGTCCCACCGCGAGATCCTGACGGTCCTCGGCGGGCTGATGACCGGCATGCTGCTCGCCGCGCTCGACCAGACGATCGTGGCGACCGCCCTGCCGACCATCGCCGGTGAACTCGGTGGCGTGGACCTGCTCGCCTGGATCGTCACCGCCTACCTGCTGGCCTCGACCGCGGCGACACCGCTGTTCGGCCGGATCAGCGACCTGTACGGCCGTCAGCGCATCTTCCAACTCGCGATCGTGATCTTCCTGCTCGGCTCGCTGGCCTGCGGCTTCTCGCAGACGCTGCCGCAACTGATCGCCGCCCGGGCGGTCCAGGGCATCGGCGGCGGCGGGCTGATGGCGCTCGCGATGACCATCATCGGCGACATCCTCTCCCCCCGCGAGCGTGGCCGCTACCAGGGCTACATCGGCGCCGTCTTCGCGTTCGCCAGCGTCGCCGGGCCGTTGATCGGCGGCTTCTTCGTCGACCACCTCGACTGGCGCTGGGTGTTCTTCATCAACCTGCCTATCGGCGCGGTCGCCCTCGTGGTCACCAGCAAGGCGCTCAAGCTGCCCCACAGGCGGGTCAACAGCTCGGTCGACGTGCTCGGCGCGACGCTGATGGTCGGCGCCGTCGTGTCGCTGCTGCTCGCCACCGAGTGGGGCGGCGACGCGTACGCCTGGAACTCCCCGACCATCCTCGCGCTGCTGATCGGCGGCGGCGTCGCCGCGCTGTTGTTCGTGCTGCGCCAGGCCGTCGCCGCCCAGCCGATCCTGCCGTTGCGGCTGTTCCGCAATCGGACGTTCGCGCTCTCGAGCGCGGCGTCCGTCATCGTCGGCGCAGCGATGTTCGGCGGCATCGTGTTCCTGCCGGTCTACCTGCAGCTCGTGACCGGTGCCAGCGCCACCAACGCCGGTCTGCTGCTGACGCCGCTGATGGCGGGGATCCTGGTCACCTCGATCGTCGCGGGCCGGGTCATC
>DATHUR010000091.1:0-26671 GCA_035462025.1 Egicoccus sp.
CCGATGCGGCTGATCGCGTCGGCGAAGTCGAGGTAGACCCCGTTCTTGAGCGGCCCGACCCCCTTGCCCTCGTCGACCACCTCCTTGGCGTTGCGGGAGGCGACGTCACGCGGGACGAGGTTGCCGAACGCCGGGTACTTCCGCTCGAGGAAGTAGTCGCGTTCCGCCTCGGGGATGTCGGCGGCGGCACGGGTCTCGTCGGGATCGTTGGGGACCCAGATGCGGCCGTCGTTGCGCAGCGACTCGGACATCAGGGTCAGCTTCGACTGGAACTCGTCGGACGACGGGATCGCGGTCGGGTGGATCTGCGTGAACGCCGGGTTGGCGAAGTAGGCGCCTTTGCGGTGCGCCCGCCAGGCGGCCGTCACGTTCGACGCCATCGCATTGGTGGAGAGGTAGAAGACGTTGGCGTAGCCACCGGTCCCGAGCACGACGGCGTGTGCCGAGTGCGAGGTGATCTCGCCGGTGACGAGGTCGCGCACGACGATGCCGGCCGCCTTGCCGTCGACCACCACCAGCTCGAGCATCTCGGACTGCGTGATCAACTCGACGGTGCCGGCGGCCACCTGGCGGGCGAGCGCCTGGTAGGCGCCGAGCAGCAGCTGCTGGCCGGTCTGGCCGCGGGCGTAGAAGGTGCGGCGGACCTGCGCGCCACCGAACGAGCGGTTGTCGAGGAAGCCGCCGTACTCGCGGGCGAAGGGCACGCCCTGGGCGACGCACTGGTCGATGATGTTGTTCGACACCTCGGCCAGGCGGTAGACGTTGGCCTCGCGCGAGCGGTAGTCGCCGCCCTTGACGGTGTCGTAGAACAGCCGCCAGACCGAGTCGCCCTCGCCGTGGTAGTCCTTGGCGGCGTTGATCCCGCCCTGGGCGGCGATCGAGTGGGCGCGGCGCGGCGAGTCGTGGAAGGTGAACACCTTCACGCGGTAGCCGAGCTCACCGAGCGTCGCGGCCGCCGACGCGCCGGCCAGGCCGGTCCCGACGATGATGATCTCGAACTTGCGCTTGTTGTTCGGGTTCACCAGCTTCATGTTGAACTTGTGGTCGCGCCACATGTCCTGGAGCGGTGCGTCGGGGATCTTCGAGTCGAGCGTCATCGATGCTGCCTCCCGCGAGTGCGTTGTCGTGTCCGGTGGCCGTCGGCCGGCTGGGCGATCCGGTTGCGGCCGGTCAGCCGACGAGCCCGAACTGCACGGCCAGCGGGAACGAGACGTTCCCCCCGATCACGATCACGGCGAAGCCGATGGCGAACGCCCGCCGCCAATGGTTGAACTTGCGGTTGTTCCAGCCCATCGACTGGAACAGGCTCCACGCGCCGTGGTAGATGTGGATGCCCAGTGCGAGGTTCGCGACCACGTAGAACGCCGCCACCAGCGGCTGTTCGAAGCTCGCGACCAACCGGTCGAACGGTTCGGTCTCGAGACCGACCGGGTTCACCCAGCCCCACGTGAAGTCGGCGAGGTGGTAGAGGATGAACAGCAGCACGATCACGCCGGTCCAGCGCATCGTGCGGGCCGCGAAGTCGGCGGCGATGTACTCGCGACGGGCCTGGTAGCGCTCGGGCCGGGCGTTGCGGTTCATCACGGTGAGCTGGTACGCGGCCAGGATGTGCAGGAACAGCGCCCCGATCAGCAGGATGCGCATCAACCACAGTGCGCCGGTCTCGGGCACCAGCGGGACCAGCAGCCCCTCGCGCAGGAAGTGGGCGTAGTGGTTGAAGTCCTCGGCGCCGAGGTAGATCTTCAGGTTGCCCACCATGTGGGCGAAGATGTAGCCCAGCCACACGATGCCCGTGACGGCCATGACGTACTTCTTGCCCAGCGCCGAGTGGTAGAGCTCGATCAGGAACGGCCTGCGGGTCCTGCCCCCACTCGGGCTCGGCGGGGATCCTTCGGTAGCTGCAGTGACCTTGGTCGCCATCGCGATGCTCACTCCTGGTAAAGACACGCCGGCCGGCGCGTCGACGTTAGCACCGTGCCCCGGCGGTCCCCGCCTCGAGCCCGTGCGTCAGCCGTCGGCGCCGAACAGCCGGCCGAGGATCTGGCCCACACGGCCGGAGCCCCCCTGGGCGAGCTGGTCGCGTGCCGTCTCGGGGAGCGCGTCGGGGTCACGGTCGGCGACGGCCCGCAGCACGTCACGCGTCGAGGGGTTGACGAGCGCGAGGTCCCCGACCAGCACGGTGGGAACCGTCTCGTTGCCGTCGGCCACCGAGCGCACGAAGGCGGCGCCGCCCTCGTCCTCCCAGATGTCGACGCGGTCGAAGGCGAGCCCGGTGCGTTCCAGACCGTGCAGCAGCGAACTGCAGAACATGCACCCGGGACGCCAGTAGACGGTCACGGCCGCGTCCGACGGCGGCGTCGAGTCGTCTTCGAAGTGGTGCAGGTCGTCGGTCATGGCCGGCCTTCCTCGGCTCCCAACGTACGGGCGATCGCCTCGGTCAGCACGTCAGGACGTTCACGGTGGATGCTGTGGCCGCAGCCGGACACCGTCTGAGCGCTCACCGTCCCCGACGCGAGCCGCTGCGCCAACGACGGGGCCAGCAGCCCGCCCCGTGCCGAGTCGGCGGCCAGCAGGTGGACCCGCGCCTGCCAGTGCGTCGCGGCCGCGGTGACGTCCCACGGATCGTTGTCGGCGAACACGGCGTCGATCACGTCGGGTGTGACCCGTCGCGCCGCCAGCACCTTGCGGGCCACGTCGCGGGGGTGCCACGCCGGGTTGGCCGCCGCCACGGCGTCGGCGTCGAGGTCGCCGACCTCGTCGTGATGGGCCGCCCAGACGGCGCGGTGCTGGTCCGGGTCGAGGCGCAGAACCGGGTCGACGAGCACGGCGTTTCGCGCGGCGTCGGCCTCGGCGAGGAGCCACGCGGCGACCGCACCGCCCAGCGAATGGCCAACGAGCAGGTCCCAGCCGTCGCCGAGCAGCGCGACGTCGGCGGCCATGGCCGCGATCGAATGGTTGATCGCGGGTGGGCTGGCACCGTGGCTGCGCAGGTCGGGCGCGAGCACCAGCCACCCCTGCTCGGCCAGCGTCGACGCGAGCCGCCACCAACTCGTCCCGTCCGAGGCGAGACCGTGCAACAACAGTGCCCGCCGCTCGCCGACCGGGTTCCACACGTGGGTGTTGAGCCGGATCGCCGCCGGCCGGGCCGCCACGTCAGGCCTGGCCCGGCGGCAGCAGACCCATGGCCTGCTTGGCACGCTCGAGCGTGGGCGCCGCGATCTCGCGTGCCCGCAGTGCACCGCGTGCGAGCACCGCGGCGACCTCGTCGCGGTCGCCCTCGAGTTCGCGATAGCGATCCTGGAACGGTCGCAGCCGCTCGACCACGGCATCGGCGACGGCCTGCTTGAACGGCCCGTACCCGCCGCCGTCGTACTCGGCGGCGAGGGTCTCGACGTCCGTGCCGGTCACGCCCGAGAAGATCTCGAGCAGGTTGGACACGCCCGGCTTCTCGGCGCGGTCGTGGCGGATGTCGGTCGCCGAGTCCGTGACGGCGCTCTTGAACTTCTTCTCGATCTGCTTCGGGTCGTCGAGCAGGCGGATGACGCCCTTCTCGCTCGACTGCGACTTCGACATCTTGCGGGTGGGGTCCTGCAGGTCCATCACGCGCGACCCGGCCCTGGGGTGCACCGCCTTCGGTAGGGTGAACACCTCGCCGAAGCGGTGGTTGAACCGCTGGCCGATGTCGCGAGCCAACTCGATGTGGTGACGCTGGTCCTCGCCGACCGGGACCTCGTCGGCGTGGTAGAGCAGGATGTCGGCGGTCTGCAGCACCGGGTAGTCGAAAAGGCCGACGCTGACCGACTCGCCGCGGCCCTCGGACTTCTCCTTGAACTGCGGTTGCTTGCGCAGTTCGCCGAACCCGGCGACGCAGTTGAACAGCCAGGTGCACTCGGCGTGTTCGTGCACGTGCGACTGCACGAACAGGATCGAACGGTCCGGGTCGACACCGACCGCGAGCATGCCCATGGCCAGCTCGACGGTCCGCGCCCGCAGGGTGTCGGGCTCGTGCTCGGCCGGCGAGGTCATGGCGTGCAGGTCGACGACGCAGTAGATGCAGTCGGACTCGTCCTGCATCGCGACCCATTTGACCCACGCCCCGAGCAGGTTGCCGAGGTGGGGTTCACCGCTGGGCTGCATGCCGGAGAAGACGCGGGTCACGGTCGTGTCCTGGTCGCGACGACAGATCGGACGAGCGGCGAAGGTAGCGTTGCCGACCGACGCCACCGCACGCCGGGCCGGGTGACGACTCGTCGAGGAGGGTCGATGCCGCCGATAACGCTGCCGCCGCTGGCCGACGGGGACCTGCGCCTGCGGCCACCGACCGACGCGGACGTGTCCGCGATCACCGCCGCCTGTCAGGACCCCGACATCCAGCGTTTCACGCGGGTGCCCTCGCCGTACACGGCCGACGACGCCCGCGCGTTCGTGCGGTTCGCCACCGACGGGCTCGCGTCCGGCACCGGCGTCCACCTGCTGGCGGTCGACGGCGTCGACGACCACCTGCTCGGCGCGATCGGGCTCAGCGTCGATCGCACCGACTTCAGCGGGGAGCTCGGGTACTGGGTCGCACCGGGCGAGCGACGCCGCGGCGTCGCGCTGCGCGGCTGCCGGCTGCTGTTGGCCGTCGCGTTCGGCCACCTCGAACTCGGGTACGTCGGTCTGCACGCGGCGGCCACCAACGCCGGCTCCAATGCCATCGCCCGAACGCTGGGCTTCACCCACGAGGGGACGTTGCGGTCGGCGATGCTCGACGGTCCCTCCGGTGATCGGAACGCCCCCCGCTGCGACGCCAACGTCTGGGGCCTCCGGCCCGGTGAACCAGCGTGAGCGGCGCGACGAGCGCCCCCGGGAGGAGCTCGTCCGCGACGTCGTGGCTCGACGCCGTGCGCGATCGGACGGGCGCGAGTCGTTGGGCGCTCGCCCAGCGACGGCGGGAGCGCTGGCACGTGCGATCGAGATCCGACTCGCTGCGTGACGAGGCCCTGTCGCAGATCGCAGACGAGATCCTGGGTGCGAACGCGCCCTCGCCACAGCTGTTCACGGTCGACGATCTCGGCGACGCCGGCGCGCGGCTGCGCGCTGCCGGCGTCTCGCGCCTCCTGGCGCTGCCCGCCGGTGAGGGGGCCTGGCTGTTCCTCGAGTCCCCCGACCTCGAGGCCGCACTCGACCTCGTCCAGGTCAGCGCCGAGTGGCCCGCGCTCGACATCGCCGGCTTGCTCGCGGCCGAGGACGTCGCCGCGGACATGCGGGATCTGACCACGTGGTGGCTGGCCGACGAGGGTGGGTCGGTCCCCATGCGCACCAGCCGGGGGTCGCTGCTCGCCAACCAACTGCAGACGGCGATGGCGAGCCTGCGGACCACGGGGGACGAATCGCGTCGGAACGCACTCATCCGCGAACGGGCACGTATCGCCTCGGTGATCCACGAAGGGATCACCCAGGTGCTCACCAACGTCGCCATCCAACTCGAGGTCCTCGGCCACCATGCCGACGAGGCCGAGACCGTGCGCAACCTGGTCGCCGCGAGCCGCGCCGCCGTCCTGCAGGCGCTGGACTCGCTGCGGACCGCCATCCTGGACCTGACTCCACCGGCCGAGGAGTGGACCGACCTCGTCGTGGGGTTGCGCGGCTTCGTGAACGACTTCGCCTCCCAGTGGGGCGTCGGCTGCCGGCTCGAGGTGCTCGGGACGCCCCGCGACATCGCGACGGAGGTGGTGTCGCTGGCCTTCGCCTTCGTGCAGGAGGGTCTGACCAACGTCCGCAAACATGCCCGGACCGACCGTGCCGACGTCAACCTGTCGTTCGGACCCGGTGTCGTCTCGATCGAGGTGCGCGACGCCGGCGTCGGCCTCGAAGACACGGACACGAAGGACACGGACCTGCGCCGCCACCAGGGGCTGGCCATCCTGGCGTCACGGGTCCGCCTGCTCAACGGTCGCTTCCATCTCGATTCGCCGGTCGAGGGCGGCGTCAGCGTGCGCATGGTCGTGCCGGCATGAGCGCCATCCGGGTGATGCTCGTCGACGACCACGAGATGGTTCGCCAAGGACTGCGTCTGCTGCTCGAGACCGTCCTGCACTACGAGGTCGTCGAGGCGTCGTCGGGACCGCAGGCGCTGGCCCTGCTCAACGAGACGGCCGTCGACGTGGTGCTACTCGACGCGCGCATGCCGGAGCACGACGGCATCTGGACCCTTCAACGCATCCGCATCGAACAACCTGAACTCCCGGTGTTGATGCTGTCGACCTACGACACCTCCGACTACGTCGACGGTGCGCTCGACAACGGGGCCGCCGGCTACCTGCTCAAGGACGCCAGCAGCCAGCAGGTCGGGGACGCGGTGACGACCGCCCTGGAGCGACGCGGGGTCTACCTGCACCCCCAGGTCGCCCAGCGCCTCCTCGGCCGTCGGGGCTCTGGGCCCGACGACACGATCCCGCTCTCGACGCGCGAGCAGCAGATCCTCGAACTGCTCGTCGCCGGGCGGTCGACCGACCAGATCGGCCAGACCCTGCACCTGGCCACGGCGACGGTGAAGAGCCACCTCACCTCGATCTTCCGCAAGCTGCGCGTCACCAACCGCACGCAGGCCGTCGCGAAGGCACTGCAGGACGGCCTCGTCCGCGGCGGGCGCTGAGACGGGCCACGACGTCGTGGTCACAACGGGCTACGACCCGGGTCGGTTGGACTACCGACCGACGCCGGATGGCGAATAGAGCCGGATCGCGTAGCGTCTGCAGTGTGATGATCGGGCCCCCTGTCAACCTCCGCGTCGCCGTCGCCGATTCAGTGACGGCCGCACGGACGTCGCTCCGGCAGGTCGTCGAGGGTCCGTTGGGGTGGCAGGTCGTCGGTGAAGCGGCCGACGGATTCGAGGCCGTGCGTGTTGCGCGCGCGACTGCGGCCGACGTACTGCTCGTGGACTGCAACATCGGAGGACTTCCGCTGAACGACATCCGGACCCTGCTCGCGCCGAGCCACACCGTGGTGGTCGGCCTGCTCGAACGTCCCGAGCAGCACGCCGCACAGACCGGACCATCCGCGCTCAAGACCGTCCCGGCCGACGCCCTGCGCAGCCGGATCCTCGCCGCCGTGCAGGAGCGATGGCACCTCGGCGGGGCGGTGGGAGCATGAGCCAACTCGCCTCCGCCGGACCGGCCGACGAGCCGACCCGACGGCCCCGTCGCGCCGACCTCGCCAAGCAGCGCCGGCGACGCGGTCGTAGCCGCCCATCGCCGACCGAACCGTCCATCGCGCCGACCTCCACCGAGCGGCACGAGACCAGCCACCGCACCGACTCCGCCGCCGGCGTTGGCAACGTGGGCCTCGTCGCCGGCCTGCTCGGCTTCCTCGAAGAGCCGGACCAGGTCGCCCCCGCGCAATCGCCGCCGGACTCGCGCTCCACGCCGACCCCTACGGAGGCGACACCGGCGCCCGCGACGCCGGTCGTGTCCACGCGCACCGAACCGCCGTCCGTGCCCCCTCCCATGGGCGCCCCGGGCGGGACCGACGCGATCGACGCCCCGTCGGCGGTCGAGGAGCCCGTGTGGGACTGGGCGGCGGGTCGCGACCAGGAAGGCTCGCCGCAGGAGTCGCGCGACACCACGCCCGCGACGCCCGACCACGACCTCGTCCTCGAACTGACCTCGTTCGACCCGGAGCGCCGCCGCGACGCGTTGCGGCGCCTGCTCGGCGAACCACTGACCGACGCAACCGCCACGGCCGCCGTGGTCGCACTGCGTGACCCCGAGGCCGACATCCGGCAGCTCGCGCTGCAACTGTTCGAGCAGGCTCCGGGACTCGTGCCGCTCGACTCGCTCCAGGCCCTCGCGTTCGACACCGACGCGGCGGTGCGTCTGCGGGCCGCAGCACTCGCCGGGCGCAGCCACGACCCCGACGTCGTCCACCACCTCGCCGACCGCCTGCTCACCGAGCGTGACGACGCCGTGCTCGAGACCGTGCTCGCCTCGGTCGTCGGCGTCAGCCGGTCCACCGGGCTCGGCGCGACGCACGTCGACGCCATGTGCCGGGCGATCGGCCAGATCGCCGTCAGCCACCTCGCCGTACTGCGGTCCGGCCTGCAGACCCTGGCGGCGAGCCTCGACCTCGGCGACCTCCTCCACCGGCTGGGAAACACCGACCCGGACCTGCGGGCCGGCGCCGCCGTCCTCGCCTTCGAGTCCGGGACGGACACGGCATTGGCGGCCGTCGCCCGGCTGTCCACCGACGGCCACCCGACCACACGGCGCTACGCCAACGCGGCCGTCGCGGCCAGTCGCGCGTCCGCCGACGTGACAGCGGGCACCGCGCCGACCGGCTCGGGCGCCGAGCTGCCGCAGCCCCGCGGCGAGACCAGGCGGGCGGAACGCCCGACCCCCGACGAGGCCGAACTGACCATGCTCCCCGGCCTCGTCGCGGCCCTCGGCGACCCCGACCCCGAGATCCGCGACCAGGCAGGCACGGTCCTCGGCGGCCTGGATCGCGACAAGGTGCTCGCGTGGATGTGGACCCAGTCGCGGCAGGCGGACGCCGTGTTCCTGGAGCGGCTCATCGACGCGGCCGGCCGCCTCGACGCGAACGAGATCGGTGAACCGCTCGCCCGCGCCGTCCTGCGCGTACGCAGTGGCGGTGACCACGTGATGCTCGACCTCGCTGCCCGCTCCTTCGCTCCGCTGGCCGCGGTGGCCACCCGGTGGCAGGACGCGGCCAACCCGGCCGACCGTGTGCGGGCCGTCGAGTTGTGGACGGTCCTGGCCTCGGCCGGTCCGGCACCGCTGCTCGACCTCCTCGACGACTCGAACGCCGCCGTCCGGCTCGCCGCCGTCTCGGCGGCCGCCGAGACGGGCATCGACGACCGGGTCACCGAGCGCCTGTTCGACCTGATCGAGCGCGACAGTTCGGTGCGGGTCCGGCAGGCGGCGCTGGCGGCGCTGCGCACGTCGACCGCCGCCGCGCGCGTGACCGCCGTGCGGATTGCACTCTCCACCCCGCATCCTGAGCTGCGGCGCGCCAGCCTGGACCTGCTCCAGGGCGAGACCGACGAAGAGTTCCATCTGCTGACGGCGGCGCTGGCCGACCCCGACGGCGGAGTGGCCCAGCGGGCCGCGGCGGCGCTTATGGACCGGCCCCGCCCCGAGACGCTCGCGGTGCTGTGGAGCCAACTGCGCAGCACCTCTGGACCGACCCGCGCACTGCTGCTCGACGTGCTCCGCAACCTCGACGCCGCGGCACTGCGCCGTCTGGCCACACAGGCGGCCGCACACCCCGATCCGGGCGAACGCATCGTCGGCGTGGCGGCGCTCGCGGCCCTCGGTCACGAGCGGGAACTGTCCCGCCTCGTCGACGCGCTCGGTGACCCGACACCCGCCGTGCGGCTCGCCGCGCTCGACGCGTTGGGCTCGCATGCCGGCGTGACGGCTCTGACGCCCGTCGTCGCCACCCTGCGAGACCCGGACCCGAGCGTGCGTGCGTGTGCCGTGCGCGTGCTTGCCGACCTCGAGGACGACGCGGCGATCCCCTACGTCGTCGGTGCACTGGACGACCCCGCGCCGCTCGTTCGCGATGCGGTGGTCGAGGTCCTCGACCGGCACGGGTCCCCCCAGGTGGCCGCGCTGCTGCTCGATCACCTCGACCGGCCCGCCCACCAGACCACCGTCGCGCAACTGCTCGCCAGGATGGGGCCGGCGGCGACCGAGGCGCTGCTGGCCCGGGTGCCCGACGCCGACCGCACCCAGCGCATGGTGCTGCTCCAGGCACTGCGCGCTGCGGGGATCACCGACCGGTTGATCGCCGAACTGCAGGCGCCCGCCCCCGACGTGCGTCTGCGTGCGCTCGAGCTGTTGGCGCTGCTGCACCACACCGAGGCCGCCGACCCGATCGCGGACCGGCTGACCGATCCCGACGCCCGGGTCCGGACACTTGCCGCGACGATCCTCGGCGACTTCGGCGACAACCGGGCCGTCGAGCAGCTGCGGACGGCCTTCGGCAGCGATCCGGACATGGAGGTGGTCGCCGCCGTCGAACGCGCCTACCGCCAGTTGGTGACCGATGAGTGAGCGCGGTCCGCGTGGGGTCGCGGCCACGCCGCGACGTACGCGGGTCCTGCTGACGACCGAGGGCACCTATCCCCACACCATGGGCGGCGTCTCGACGTGGTGCCAGAACCTCGTCGAATCGCTCGATGAGGTCGACTTCACGGTTTTCGCGCACATGACCAGCCCGTTCGTGCCCGAGGTGTACGAGCGGCCCGCCAACGTCGACCTCGTCGGGGTCCCGATCTGGGGCGTCGAGGAGCCGGCCGAGTTCAACCCCAAGCTGTCGCCCCGCCGGGTCATCGTCCTGTCGTCGTCGATGGACGAATCCACGTCCCGCCGCCGGTTCTGCCCGCTGCTGCGCGAGATGCTCGAGATGCTGCACTACCCGCAGCGCTTCGACGCCGAGCGTTTCGGGGCCGTGATCGCGTCGATGTACGACTACTTCCGCGATCACGACTACCGCGGCACGTTCCGTACCCGGGCCGTGTGGGAGACCTGCCGCGACACGTGGTTGGAGGCCTGTGGCGTCGATCCCGACGACGACACCGACGCCGACCTCGACCCGGAGGCCAACCCGAACCCGCACGAGATCATCCGCCGCCTCGGTGAGCTCCGCCGCCAGACACCCGTTGACGACGAGGAGCTCAAGCGCACGCACCGGCTGCCCCGCCTGTTCGAGGCGACCGAGGCGATGCGGTTGGTCTACCGCCTGCTGACGCCGCTCAACTACGACCTGCCGGAGGCCGACCTGGTCCACGCGACGGCCGCGTCGTTCTGCGGGTTGGCCGGGATCGTCAAGAAGCGGCGGGACGGCACGCCCCTGTTGGTGACCGAGCACGGCGTGTTCATGCGCGAGCAGATGCTCTACCTCGGCCGTGTGCGCTTCCCGTTCCACCTGCGCAAGTTCTTCATCCAGTTCGTGTCCGCCGTGTCGCGCGCCGTGTACCACCACGCCGACCAGGTCAGTCCCGTCTGCGCCTACAACGCCCGTTGGGAGGTCAAGAACGGGGCCCACCCCGACCGGATCCGGGTGATCTACAACGGCGTGGAAGAGGACCGGTTCCGTCCGATGCAGGTCGAGCGTCCCGACGTGCCGACGGTGGTCATGGTCTCGCGCGTCGATGCCCTCAAGGACCTCGAGACGGCACTGCGCGTCGCCGCCCGGGTCCGCGAGCGGATGCCCGACGTCCGCTTCCTGCACTACGGCCCCGAACCCGACGCGGCGTATGCCGAGCGGTGTCGGCGGCTGTGGCGGGAACTCGGGCTCGAGACCACCTTCGAGTGGCGCGGCAGGACGAGCGACGCCGCGGCCGCCTACAACCAGGGCGACGTCGTCCTGCTCACGTCGATCTCCGAGGCGTTCCCGTACACGGTGATCGAAGGCATGATGTGTGGCCGGCCGGTCGTCTCGACCAACGTCGGCGGGGTGCCCGAGGCGATCGGCGAACTCGGCGCAACCGCGCGGATCCGCGACGTCGAGGGCCTGGCTCGGGGCGTCGAGTGGCTGCTGCGCCTCGACGCCGAGGATCGCGAGCAACTCCAACGCGCCTGCCGCGACCGCACCGTGCGCCTGTTCACCCAGGCTGCATCCATCGCGGAGTACCGCACCGCGTACGACGAGTTGATCCGACAGGCGCGGGTGCCGGGTGCCGCACCGGCCGTCGCGTCGGCGCCGACGCCGAACCTCGTCCCGGTACCCACCGCCGCCGCGACGCCGGCCGTCGCCACGCCGACGCTCGTGCGCGAGCCGACGAGCGCCGACGAGGTCCGACTCGGCCTCGGCGCGCCGCTGCCGGAGGTGCGCCTGGCGGCGGTCGCCGCGGCCGGCGACCACCTCGAGCAGGTCGAGGCGATTCGTCGGCTGACCCAACTGCTGCGCAGCGACCCCGACGCCCGCGTGCGCCGTGAGGTCGGCGCCGCACTACGCACCCTGATCGGCCTGCGCCAGGAGGCCGGCTGATGAGTGCCACGCTGCCGACCGTCGACGATCTCGCCCACTCGATCTCCAGCGACCTGGGCTGGATCCAGGGATCGTTCGAGGTGGCGGCTCTGCTCGAATCCCAGGGGATCACCGACAACGACGCGCGGGAGCACTACGGGCAGCCGGACGTCTTCGGGCTGGCCGACGAGGTGCTCGCCCGCCAGCGCAGCGAGGACGATCTCCAGAGGCTGGCCTCCGAGGAGGAGGACCGGCGCCTGGTCGACGAACTCGACCGCTATCCGGTCAAGACGATGGGGTTGATCCGCACCATCATCCGCGGTGCCGCGTACGGCATGCCGATGGGCCTGACCGTCTTCGCCTCGCTGATCCTGCTGTATTCGCTGTGGTCGTACTACTACTTCACGCCGGCGCAGGCGACCGCGATCGGGTTGGGCACCGCCCTGTCGTACTTCATCGCCGGCGGCTTCACCCAGGCGATCGGTCGGCGCGGCCTGATGTACCTGCGTCAGGGCATGTACCTGATGACGCTCAAGGTGAGCTGGTTCTTCGTGCTCACCGGCATCGCCGTGACCGCCGTCGTCGCGCTCGTGCTCTACCTCGTGTTCAACCTGTTCACCGTCATCTCGCAGTTCGAGGCCAACCTGGCGGTGCTGTACTTCCTCAGCCTCTCGGTGCTGTGGCTGTGCCTGGCCGTGCTCTACATGCTCGAGCAGGAGGTGATGTTCACGGTCGCCGTCGCGATCGGCGTCGCGGTCGTGTACTTCCTGCGCGAGTACGTCGGTCTGCCGATGGTCGTCTGCCACCAGATCGGACTCGCCGCCAGCTCGCTGTTCTCGATGCTGATGTCGGCCGTGCACCTGGTGCGGCTGCACCGACGTCATCGCGACCCGGCGGTGCCGACCTACACCAAGCTGCCGCGCATCGTCATCCTGCTCTCGTCCGTCCGCACGTTCGTGTTGTACGGGTCGCTGTACTTCACCCTGCTGTTCGCCGATCGGCTCCTGGCATGGACCGGCCGGATGGACTTCCGCCAGACCTTCATCTGGTTCCGGGCCGACTACGAGGCCGGACTCAACTGGGCCCTGATCGGCATGCTGCCCGCCTTCACGGTGCTCGAGATCGTGCTCCAGCGGTTCGGTGGGCAGATGAAACCGAAGCAGCTCGTGCACTCGCTCGCCGACCGCCGCAGCTTCTCGTCGTGGTACCTGCGCTTCTACGTGCGTCAGGTCGGCCTGTACCTCGTGGTCGCGATCGCGGGTGTCGTCGCCGCCTGGTACGGGATGCTGGCACTCGTGCCTCGCATCCCGGAGTTGGCCATCCTCGAGGGTCACGTCACCCGGTTCACGTTCTTCGTCGGCGCGTTCGGCTACCTCGCCATCGGGTTCTCGCTGCTGAACCTGTCGGTGTTCTTCTGGCTGTCGCGGCCGCGGCTGGCCATGCTCTCGTTGCTGCCGGCGATGGTCGGCAACCTCGTGGTCGGCTATCTGCTGAGCCGGATGTTCTCCTACCACCTGGCCGTCTTCGGGCTCGCCGCGGGCGGACTGGTGTTCGCGTTCATCTCTACGGTGCTGTGCATGCGGGTGATGTCGAACCTGGACTACTACTACTACTCGGCGTTCTGACGTGGGTCTGCAGGACCTGCTCCAGATGCCCGTGGTCACCCTGCTCCGCGTGCTCGGCGGGCTCGTCGTCGCCGTCGGCGTCCTCCCGGCACTCGTGCTGCCGCGCCCGGTGTCGGCGCGTAGCCGGCTCGACGCCGCCGCCGTACGCCTGGTGCGCTGGACCGCCATCGTGCTGGTGGTCAGCCAACTCCTGGCGATCGTCCGGCTGTTCCACGTCCTGCCCATCCTGCTGCTGTGCGCCTACGGCTACTGGTACCGGCGGCGCCACGAAGGAAGCCTGCGGACGCGCGGGCCGGGCGAGGGGGTCCTCCAGCGACCCTGGCTCGCCTTCGCCGACCTGCTGCACCGGTTCGAGCAGCACGGCATGGCGGTCGTCACCGAGTCGTGGGATCGCACCACCGCGGCCCTGCATCGGCGCCGCGAACGGCTCGTCGCGCGACGCGTCCTGCCGGTGGTGTTCCTGCTGACCCCGATCGTGGCGATCCTGGCCACGTCGCTGGGGATGCGCGTGGTGCAGGCCTTCCGCTTCCAGACGCTGTCGCCGCCCGACGCGTACGTGATCCTGACCTGGGCGAAGTCCTTCGCCGCCAACCAGCCCTTCCCCGACGGGCTGTACCCGCCCGGGCTTCCTGCCCTCGTCGCGTTCATCGGAAAGACGACCCCGGGCGTCGACCTGTACGAGATCGTGCGCTACACGGGCCCACTGATCGGCATGCTGCTCGTCTTCGGGCTGTTCTACGCCTGCCTGCGACTGACGGGCAACATCGGCGCCGCCTTGGTCGCCGCGGGCACGTTCGGACTGTTCGGCACCTCGTACTACTGGCACTCGCCCTGGGCACGCCAGACCGGTCCGCTCCCGCAGGAGTTGGGCCTCGCGATCGCGCTGATCGCCCTGCCGTCGGCCGTCCTGGCCGTGACCGAACGCGACCGCGACCATCTGCGAACCACGGCGCTGGCGGCGCTCGCCATCGGGTTGATCCATCCGGCGTCGTGCCTGGTCTTCGTCGCGCTGGCGCTGGCCGGCGCTCTCGGCGCCACCCTCGTCGAGCGCGCCTCACCGGCTCCGGCCCTGGCCGTGCTCGTTGCCGCCGTGGCCGGGGCCGCGGTCGCCCACCTGTACGTCCCGATCGGCCTGCTGCTCGGCCAGCCGCTGTTCCGGGGACTCGACAGCCCGTTCGTCGCGGTCGAGATCGAGCAGGGCCGCGACGCGTTCCTGGAGGGGCTGCTCGGCACCTCGGCGCTCGGGCACAACCCGCTCAGCCTGCTGGCCCTGGCCGGCGCCGGCCTGGCGCTGGTCGTCGCATTCGTCCTGTTCCTGCGGTCGCGGGCCGGCGGGTTCGCGGCGCTGGGCGGGCTCGCGGGGATCGGACTCGCCGCCGTGGGCGGCTACGACGTCCGCTGGATCCCGCTGCCGACCAACGTGACCGGCTCGATCGGCAACCTCGTCGGGATCGCCCTCGCGCTCGGACTCGGCGCCGGCTTCGCCGCCCTCACCCCACTGTGGCTCGCCCGCCGCGGCGCGATGGTCCGCGCCACGGCGCTGGTCATGACCGCGGCGCTGGCGCTCGCAGGGTTCGGTCTCGGCTTCGAACACGGCCCCCGGGCCCGCGAGCCGAGCGAATACGAGTCCACGGCGGCGGTCACCCGTGACATCATGAAGAACCAGGACGCCTACAGCTACACGATCGTCGGCACACCCCAGCAGCGACAGGCGATCCAGGGTGTCGGCGCGTTCATCGAACTGTGGGTGTTCGCCCGCGACGTGACGGTCCGCGACGCCCGGGATCCCGGCTTCGTCGTGCCCGACCTGTCGTCGCTCATGTTCGCCCGGGACCTCGGCGAGAGCCTGCCGATCCCGACCGCCGACATCTACGTGTTCGTCGAGAAGCAACCGTTCCCGGTCACGGCACGGCCGCCCACGGGACCGACCGAGGAGTACTACTTCGACCCGGACAAGCGGGGCCGCATCATGGCCACGGTCTACGCGTGGGCGGAGTACTACCGCCACTACCACACCGACATGGACATCCACCACGAGGACGAGCAGATCGTCGTCTATCGGATCAGGCGCCGGCCGAACACCGTCGCCGCTGCCGCCTCGCCGCAGTTCAAGGACTACACCTGGGAGCCGGGCGTGCTGTTCAACGGCGGGCCCACCTCACCGGCCGAGGTGGAGATCCCATGGCGCGCGTGATCCATCGCCACGGGCGCCGGGCCGCGGCCATGAGCCTGGTCCTGATCCTCGTCGCCATGCTCGGTGGCTGCCGGCCGTCCGGTGAGCGGCGGCTGGTGAGCCTGCGCGAAGGCGAGTTCCAGGGAGGCGAGGTCGCCGGGCAACTGCTCTACGTCGAGACCCGCGGTGTGCGGCAGTCTGCCCTGTTCGTCCACGACCTCGAGCAGGACGAACGCGAGCGGTTGACCCTTCCTCCGGGCTACGCCAACTCGCCCGCGTGGTCGCCCGACGGCCGGCATGTCGCGTTCTCCCTGACCGGTGCCGACGGGTTCTCCCACCTGTGGGTGGTCCCCGTCGCCGGAGGCGAAGCCCGGCAGATCACCGAGGGCGAGGTGGTGGACGACCATCCGCGATGGTCACCCGACGGCGACACACTGGTGTTCGCCTCGATCCGGGACGGCGACTACGACTGGCGGCTCTTCACGGTGGCCGTCGATGGCCCGCCACGACCGCAACCGGTCGGGAGCACCGACGGCCACAGCGTCTTCCCGGACTGGTCGCCGGACGGCCGGCACCTGGTCTATGCCAACCGTGGGGAGGGCCACTACCGGCTCCGCCTGCACGACCTCGACGACGGCAGCGACCGCCGGATCACCGACGGACCCGGCGAGGACCTCTACCCGCGGTTCTCCCCTGACGGCCGCGAGGTGTTGTTCTCGTCCACCCGCACCGACGACGTCTGGCAGATCCAGCGCCTCGACCTCGCGACGGACGAGGTGGAACGCATCGTCGGCAGCGACTCCATGGACGAGTTCCCGGTCTACTCGCCGGACATGGAGCACGTCGCCTTCTCGGCCGGACACCTCGCGCTGTACCGCTCCGACAGCGAGCCCTTCCCCGACGGCAAACTGCGCTGGTCCATCACGCGGAACCTCGCATGGGCACCGGACTGGAGGGAGTAGTGGAGCTGCAGCAAGCGGCCACGTTCCTCCGTGTGCTCCTGGCGACGGTCCTCGCGCTGGGCGTCCTGCCGCGGCTCGTGCTGCCGCGACCCGCCACCGCACGCTCCGGCCTCGACGCCGCCGTCGCCAACCTGTTGCGCTGGCTCGCGATCGTGATGGTCGTCAGCCACGTGCTCGCCGGGCTGGGGATCTACAACCGGGTGTCGTTGCTGGTGGTCTTCGCCGTGATCGCCTGGTTCTCGACCTACCGGCGCCGTTACGGCGGCCTCGGTGGTCTGCTGCACCGGCTGTGGCCCACCGACACCGGCCGTGCCTCGGGCCGCGGACCCGCACGCTCCCGGCTCGGCTGGCGCGACCGGCTCGCACTCGCCGCCCTCGCGACACCGCTCACGCTGCTGCTGGCCGCGTCCTACTGGCTTCGGGCGAAGGACACGTTCGCGACCGTCGCCCTGAGCCCGCCCGACGCCTACGTCCACATGACCTGGGCGTGGTCGTTCCAGCAGAACACGCTGTGGCCGGACGGGGTCTATCCGCAGGGCATGTCGGCGATCCTGTCGCTGATCCATCTGGTCGCGCCGTTCACCGAGATCCTCGACGTCGCCCGGTTCACCGGCCCGATGGTCGGCACGTTGCTGGTCTTCGCCATCTACTACGCCGTGCTGCGCCTGTCGCGAAATCCCGGTGCCGCGCTGTTCGCAGCCGGTCTGCTTGGTCTGTTCGGCGCCAACCCGGAGTGGCGGGAGCCGTGGGCCCGGCAGGTCGGCCTGCTGCCCCAGGAGTTCGGGCTCGCGCTCGCCCTGCTCGCGATGGTGTTCGCCGTGCTGGCCGTGTCCGAAGCCCCCCACGGGCCGCGTCTGCGACTCGGACCCCTCCCCGCCCTCCCGGTCGGTGGCCACGCCGCGACGCTCGGCGCCGCCGTGTTCGCCGTCGCACTCTCGCATCCACTGCCCGGTCTGTGGGCCGGGCTGGTGGTCGCGCTCGCCGCCGTCGGTGCCGTGCTGGTCACGCACCGGTTCGCCGCGCTCGTCGGCGCCGGCCTGACCACCCTGGTCGGTGCCGCGGTCGGGTTCGCCGTCGTTCCCGTCGCGCAGTGGTTCGGCGTGCCGGCCTACCTCGGGTACGGCGCCGGTGAGGCGCTCGCGGACCTGACCGGGATGAGCTTCGAGGAGCGCGAGGCCAAGCTGATCGAGTACTTCGGCGAACTCGACCGACTCGGTCACAACTGGCTCAGCCTCGCCGCGGGAGCCGCCGTCGTCCTGGGCGTCGTCGCCGTCGTGCTGTTGGCGCGGAGCGGCCGGCGGCAACGCGCGGCCGAACTGCTCGGGCTGACCGCGGTCGGCGGCTTCGCCGTCGCCGCGTTCGACCTGCGTCCCCTGGCGGGCGTGATCGACCCGTTCTACCTCGTGCGTCTCGCCAACCTGCTCGGTCCGACGCTGCCGCTCGCCTTCGGTGCGGGGTTGGGCGGGCTGTCGCTGCTGGTTGCCCGACGTGTGACGTACGTGCGCGTCGCCGTCCTGGTCCTGATCGGCCTGGTCTCCCTGGGCGGCATCGCGACCCGGTTCCCGGCCGACGCGATCGAGCGCTGGTACGAGCGCGAGGAGATCGAGTACGAGGAGATGACCCACCTCACGCTACGCCTGAAACACGAGGTCGAGCCGCTCACCTACACCACGGTCGGTCTGGCCTCGCAGCGCCAGGTCCTGGGTGAGGCCTCGTGGTTCATCGCATCCTGGGTCTTCGCGCGCGACCTCGCCGACGTGCCGCACAACGACATCCTGCCGGTCCCGACGCCCGAGACCTACGTCTTCGTCGAACTCGACCCGTACCCGGTGAACGAGGTCGACCCCAACGGCGCCGTCGAGGAGTACTACTTCGATCGCGAGAAACGCGGCCGGATCCAGGCCCGCCTCTACGAGTGGGCCGAGCTTCGGCGCCGGGTCAACCCCGACACGACCATCTGGTACGACGGTGAACACATCCGCGTCTACCGCGTCGCACGCAATCCGGCCATCCAGACCGACCCCGACCGCCCGGAGTTCAAGGACTACGACTGGGACCCGGGTGAGCTGTTCACCACCGGCCCGACCTCGCCGCGTGACCTCGAAGCAACCTTCGATGCCATCCCCGAGCCGGTGTTCGACGAACTGGGTGCGCCGTGAGCGGGGGGACCGTCGCCCGCCGGCTCGCCTGGAACACGGGCACGCTCGTGGGCGGCGGGCTGCTCGGGCAGGGCGCCAAGGGGCTGATCGCGATCGCGGTGGGACGCGAACTCGGCCCCGATCAGCTCGGGGTGTTCACGTTCGTCTGGACGGTTGCCGCGCTGGTGGCGCAGTACGCCCCCCTGGGCATCGGTCACCTGCTCGTGCGCGAGCTCAGCCGCGAGCGCTCGCGGGTCGCGTGGGGCGACGCGCTGCGGGTCGCGGTGGCCCTGAACCTGCTGGCCACCGCGGCACTCGTCGGCGGTGCCCGGCTGTTCGGTGCCGGGGACGAGATCCTCCGTGCGCTGGTGGTCGCCGCGCCGTACGTCCTGCTCAGCCCGATCGTCATCGTCTACACGGCGCGATTCCATGCGCGCGAACGCATGGGGCTCGATGCGGTCGTCCAGGTCGTCGAGGGCGCGACCGCACTGCTCGGCGCCCTCGTCGCGTTGCGGTCCGGCCTCGGGTTGGTCGGCGTGCTGGCGGCGCTCGGCGCGGGTCGAGCGGCGGGCGCCGGCACGGCCTGGTGGCTCGACCGCCGCCTGCCGCCCCTGCCGGCCGCCCCACCCGCGGCGCGGACGCCGTGGCGCGAGGTCGTGACACTGAGCCTGCCGATGGGTGGGGCGAGCCTGTTCACCGCACTCGTCTCACGCGCGGACCTGGTGATCCTCGGCCTGCTGGTGGCCGCGACGGACGTCGGCATCTACGGCGCGGCGGCCGTCGTCGTCGCACTGCTCGCCGACACCACCAATGAACTCAACCGGGCCGCCTACCCGCGCTTCTCGCGCATGGCCGGCCCCGGTTTCGGCGACGGGTTCGCGCAGCTGTGGCGGCTGCAGATGCTGTTCACGACCGCGGCGGCAACGGGCTTGAGCGTGCTCGCCGGACCGATCGTCGGACTGCTCTTCGGTGACGGGTTCGACGCGGCCGCCCGCGTGCTCGCCGTACTGGCCTGGATCCTGCCCCTGCGCACGCTGGGCCACCTGTGCGGCATCGGCCTGTTCGCCGTCGACCGCGCCGGCGCGCGTACCCGGGCCACCGGCGTCGCCGCCGCGCTCAACGTGACGGCCAACCTCGCCCTCGTACCGGTGCTCGGGCTCTGGGGCGCCGTCGTCGCCGCAATCGTCACCGATGCCGTGCTGCTCGCGCTCTCGGCCCACTACGCCCGCGACCTCCGACCTGCCGCGCGCACCGGGCTGGCGACCTCGCTGATGGTGGGATCGCTCGTCGCGGCGGTCGCCGCCCTGACCCCCGGTCACGTCCTGGTCCGGATCGCAGCCGGTGGTGTGGTCTTCCTCGGCGCCGCAGCGACGACGCGGACCGGACGGGACACGATCCACAGCCTGCGCACGGCGGTGCCCTCGTGACCGGCGAGCGCCGCGTCCGGGCCGGGCCGGTGACCATCGCGCTGTCCGGCGTCGACCCGGCCCTTCCGACGGTCGGCGTCTTCGCCGGCCTGCCCGCGGCGGACCCCGACGCGAGCGTCGATCTCCGCATCGACTTCGAACCGGACCTGCGGGTCCCCGGACGTGCGGCTCGTGCCATGGGCAGGCACCCGCTGTACGCCGCTCCCGGGGGGCTCGTGGTCGTCGACCACGCCGGACGCGAGGCCTATCTCCCGCTGGCCGAGTTGCCCACGCGTCCCGTGCGTATCGACCCCGCACTCGACCTCCACGTCCTGCAGACCTGGGTGCAGCTGCCGCTGCTACGGATGGCCCTGCACCGGGCCGGTGGCGGACTGGTCCGGTGCACCGTCGTCGAGGTGGAGGGCCGCCGGACCGCCCTGGTCGCCCCGGCACGCACGGGCAAGACCCGGCTGGTGCTCGCGCTGCTCCGCGACGGCGCGCGACTCGTCGGCGACGACTGGATCGCCGTCGACGCGTCCGGTCGGTGTTCCCCGGCCTGTCGACTGCTGGTCGTGCGTGACGAGGCCCGCGACGACACGGGACATCGCTCGGCGCGCGGCCTCCTCGTCCGGGTCCTGCGGCGTGCGGCCGCGTCCTCGATGAGGTGGCGACGACTCTCGCTCGCGCTCGCATACGCCGCCGACGTCACGTGGCGGCTCGGACAGCAGATCCGTGACGTCGCCGGCGTGGTCCCCGACGCGCGCATCGCCCCGGATCCGGCAGCCCTGGACGAGGTCGTCCTGCTCTCGGCGACGGCCGCGGAACTCGCCACCCCGGACGTCGAGGACATCGCCGAGGCGGTGGTGGCGGCGGCGGTCGTGGAGCACCCGGAGCAGTACGTGCTCGACGGCGTGTTCCGCCTCGCGCATCCTGGCATCCTTGCGGTCGGGGCGATGCCGACCCAGGCCGACGACCGTGAACTGGCTCGCGCGCTGTTCCGGGGCGCGAGGGCGGTCCTGATGCCGTTCGACGGCACCACGCCGACGGTGCGACGCTGCACCGAACTGCTCGGCGGCCGGCACTCCGCGGGCCCCGACGACCAGGGGGAGCAGCTGTGAGACGCAGGACGGGGCTGCGCCTCGATCCGTTCCTGTCGAGCTACGTCGCGACGATCCGTGCGGTACTCGAACCGCTGGGCGATCGGGACGTGCTCGACGTCTCCGCCGGAAGCGGTTGGGTGCGGCAGTTCGACTTCTCCGGCTACACCCCCGTCGACATCTTCGACCCGAACGAGTACTGGGACCTCGACACGCCCCTGCCCGAGGCCCACGCCGGGAGCTACGACCTGGTCGTCAACCTCGGCTCGTTGCACTACACGCGCGACCCGGTGCGCTCGCTCGAGCAGATGGTGCTGGCCCTGCGTCCCGGTGGCGACATGGTCGTCATGGTGCCCTGGATGTTCCCTCCTCACGACCGACGGTCCGATCGCTGGCGCATCGCCCCCATCCAACTGTGGGAGATGCTCGATCGCTCCTTCGACACCGTCGACCTGTTTCTCGTCGGCAACGTGTTCCAACTCCCGGTGCATGCCGCCAAGCGACTGCTCGCCGGACCGTTCGTCGGGGTGACGCCGGCGGAACTCGCCGCGACCCCGCGGCGACGCGCGGCACCACGCCTGGCGGTCGCGGACGCCGGCGACGTCCCGGCACGGTGGACCGGGCCGGTGAACGTGGTGGCACACGCCAGGTCGTGCGTCGGGGGTGGCCCGTGACGCCGCAACCGGGACGGGTGCTCGCGCTGGTGCCGGCGTTCAACGAGGAGGACATGGTCGGCGTCGTGGTGCGTCAGGTGCTCGGCCAGGTCCCGGACGTCGACGTGCTGGTCGTGGACGACGGCTCGACCGACGCGACCGCGATGGTCGCACGGCGGGCCGGCGGGCAGGTGCTCACGTTGCCGTACAACCTCGGGGTCGGCGGTGCGATCCGCGTCGGCTACCGGTTCGCCGCCCGACGCGGCTACGACGCGGTCGTGCAGATCGACGCCGACGGCCAGCACGACCCCGCCGACGTGCCGCGACTGCTCGCCGCCCTCGCCGACGCCGACCTGGTCGTCGGGGCCCGGTTCGCCGGCCGCGGCGACTACGCGGTCGACCCCGTACGGCGGCTGGCGATGCGCTACTTCGCCCGCAAGGTGTCGCGCGTCGCCGGCGTACCCCTGACCGACGTGACGTCCGGCTTCCGAGCCGCGGGACCCCGGACGATCGCGACCTTCGCCGCCAACTACCCCCTCGACTACCTCTCGGACACGGTCGAGGCGCTGCTGCTGGCCGTCCAGGCCGGCCTGCGGGTCCGTCAGGTCCCCGTCGCGATGCAGCAGCGGCGCGGCGGTCAGCCGAGCCAGTCCTACGTGCGCCTGGTCGCCAGCGCGGGCCGAGCCGTGCTGCAGTTGCAGATCATGCGCTTCCGCGCGAACAGGCCCGGGCGGGCGGCAGTGGACGCGTCGACGCCCGCCAGAGACGAGCCCGGCGCCACGACGCCGGCGGGGAGCCCACCATGATCACCGGCGCCCACGTGGTGGCAACCGTCGGCACCCTCGTCACGGCCGGGGTCGCCCTCCATCTCGTCCGTCGCCACAGCCTCAACGTGCGTTACACGGTGCTGTGGATCGTGCTCTCGGCGAGCATGCTGGTCGTGATCGTGTTCCCCGGTCTGCTCGTGCGCGCGGCCACGCTCCTGTCGATCGTCGAGACCGAGGACGCGCTGTTCTTCCTCGGCTTCCTGGTGCTGTTCGCCATCGTCCTGCAACTGTCCTTCGCGATCTCCAAGCTCGAGATGCACACCCGCACCCTGGCCGAGGAGGTCGCCCTGCTGCGCCTCGAGGTCGAGACCGCGGACCGGGTCGGGCACAACGAGGACCCCGACGCGGATCGGCGGCGCCCGCAGCCCTACTGACGGGCCTCGGACGCCAGCAGTTGGGCGAGGATCTCCTCGCTCGGCCGCGCGGCGAGGCGGGCCTCGTCCCGGCGGTACGCGCCGGGATCGGCGAGGAACGCCCCGACCCGGATGGGGTCGTAGCCCGAGACGACCACGTTGGCTCCGAGGCCGTCGGGCCGCTCGGTCCTGGCCCGCCACAGCAGGCAGGGCACGCCGAGGGCCGCTGACTCCTCCTGGATCGACCCGCCGTCGGTGACGACGAACGGTGCGGCGGCGACCATCCGGCTGAACTCGCGGTGCGGCACGAGGTCGCTGACCTCGACACCGGCGGCGCGCAGTTGCGTGAGCAGGCCGTGCCGTTCGAGCAGCAGGCGGGTCGGCGGGTGCAGCACGAACCGTGCCGGTGCGCCGCGCGCGATGCGAGCTGCGAGGGCCACGAAGGCGCGCAGCCGGGCGGGTCGGTGCAGGTTCTCGAGTCGGTGGAGGCTCAGGACGACCGGGCCGGACGCGACCGCCGGCAGGTCGTCGCCGAGCGCGTCCCGCAGGGCGTCGACCACCGTGTTCCCACCGGTCGCCACGATGCGACCCCGCAGACGCATGGCCTGCAGGTTGGCGACCGCGACCTCGTCCGGGGCGAAGAGGATGTCGGCTCGTCGCATGACCAGGATGCGGACGAGTTCCTCCGGGAACGGATGGAGCAGGTGCCGCGAGCGCAGGCCGGCTTCGACGTGTGCGACACGCAGCCCGGCCCGCCTGGCCAGCACGGTCGCCAGCCAGGTCGACACCGTGTCGCCGTGGACGACACACACCCCGCCCTCGCCGCCGAAGACCCGGGAGCGCAGCCTCGCGGGACGCAGCCACAGACCGAGCAGCCGCAGGGTCCACGCGACGCCGTGCACGATCGTGGCGACATCGCGCCGACCACCGAGTCGCACGTCGGGCTCGCGGACGCCGAGGTCGGTGCGCAGGTCCGAGGCCATGCCCGCGTGCTGCCCCGAATCGATCAGCCGGTAGGGGATGCCGCGACGGTCCATGAGCCGGATGAGCGGTGCCAGCTTGATGTACTGGGCCTTGGTGCCCGAGAAGACGTGCAGAGCCACCAGCCGCCGCCTTCGCCGTGCGAGGAGTCTCCGCGCGAGCGTAACCCTCGGGTCCGACGGACCGACGGCTACGGTCCCGACATGGCGCGCCGCCTCAGCTTCCGCTTCGACGTCGACAGCCACCGCTGTCTCGGCGATGGGACGCGCGCGCTCACCGAGGTGGCCGCGCGGTACGGGGTGGCGTTCACGTTCTTCGTGCACATGGGCCGTGCGACCGACCGCGGCCGGACGGCGCGGTCGGTGCTGTTCCGACGGGACGCCGGCAACGAGGTCCATCGTCTGTCGACACGCCGCAAGCTCGGCACGGCAGGCCTGCTGCGACTGGCCGTCACGAACCCACGGGTCGGTGCCGAGGGCGGGGACGAGATCCGTCGGCTGGTCGCCGCCGGCCACGAGATCGGACTGCACGGCGGTCGCAACCACCGCTCGTGGCAGGACGCGGCCGACCGCTGGGATCACCGGCGTCTGACCGCCGAGATCGGCTGGGGACTGGCGCATCTGCACGCAGCCGGAGTCGAGGTTCCGGTCGGGTTCTCCTCACCGGCCTGGACCACCTCGCCCGCGGTGGCGAGGGTCGCGTCCGACCTCGGGATCGCGTACCTCGCCGACCGGCACGGCACGGCCATCGAAGGCGTCACCCGCGACACCGGGCCCCTGCCGGACGTGGCCACCAACGTGCTCGGCGAACCCGGCGGGGTCGGCTACCTCGAGTGGGGCCGCGCCCAGGGCTGGTCCGACACCGAAATCCTCGACGACTTCGCACGCCGGCTGGACGCGGTCGACGACCTCGCCGTCGTCTACGACCATCCCTTCTGGGCCGGCGTCCACGACGCCGACCTGGTCGGACGCATGCTCGACGTCGCGACACGCCAGGACATCGAGATCCTGCCACTCGTCGCCGCCGTCGACGTGGCGCCGCACGGATGAGGGCCGGGGACAGGGGTTTGCTGGTCGCCGTCCTCGGCTGCCACGGGTCCGGAAAATCGACCCTGGTCGGGGCGGTGGGCGAGCAGTTGCATCGGCGCGGGGTCCCGGTCAGCTGCTGCTACCTGGGCCGGGCCCAGGACCCGCGCCTGCTCGCCCAGCTCCGCCCAGCCATCGAGTCGTTCGCTCACCGCCTCGTGGCTCGCCGCGTGGGCGACGGGACAGACCCGGATCCCGTGGCCGGCTCCCGCCTCCATACCCTGGCGGCCTGGTGGTACGCGCTGAACCTCGCGATTCGTTTCCACCGCGGCGTCCGACCACGTCTGCGTCGTGGCGGCGTCGTTGTCGTCGACCGTTACGTCGACGACCTCGCCGTGATGCCTGGCGCCCCACCCGGGAGTCTCGCACTGGCACGACGTCTCGTGCGTCGGCCCGAGGTACTCGTCCACGTGGAAACCCCGCTCGCCACGGTCGCCGCTCGCCGGCCGGAGCAGCCCGCCGCGCGCCTCGCCTTCGAGATGGCTGGTTTCAGGCAGGTGTGCGCCGACCAACCCCCCGGTGTGGCCGTCCACCGGATCTCTGGTGAGAACGACCAGCTCGGCTGCGTCGTGGACGAGGTGGTCGCGCTCGTGACCGACCGGCTGCGCTACCGTCCGGCGGCCGGTCGTCACCGCAGCAGCCACCGCCAGTGAGTCGCCCGAACCGCCGCCTGTCGCTCGCGCTCGCGGTGGTCGTCGTCCTCGGTCTGGCCGTGGCCATCACCCTGGAGAGCATCTCGCCGTCCTCGAGTTGCGCCGATCCCGCGGCACCCCTGGCGCCGCCCGGTGGATGGGAGGCGGTTCCCGCCGCCGCCGTCGGCCATGGCGCCGTCCGCTCGCTGCAGCTGGCGACCGACGGGCCAGACGACCTCGGCAGCGCCCGCCTCCTGCTGGTCCGCGCCGCCATCGATGGCGGCGCGCCACCGGAGATCTATCTCGACACGGTCGGTGGGCGGGAGCACGGCGGCTGGACCTACCAGTCGGCACTCTCGGCATCTGCGTGGGACCTGATGGTCGAGGCGGACGGCCGGCTCTTCCGCCACGACGGCCGCCCGACGACGTGGACTTGGCGCGAGGTCGAGCCCACGACGGACTATCGATGGCAGGCGACCGACCAGGCCGTGGTGGCCTGCATCCCGCTGGACCTGCTCGCCACGGACGGGACTCGCCCGGCCAGCGTCAGGATCGCCGTCCAGCGCGACGACGACTGGCTGCCGGCACCGTTCCTGGAAGGCGCCGCGATCCCGCCGGTCGCCGCCCCACCGGGTGTCGCCGAGGTCAGGAGCCCCGGTCGCCTCGCGTTCGCCTATCAGTGGGCGCCCTGGGCGGTCCGCGACGCCGACCCGACAGGACGCGACCTCGCCCGGGCGAGCCAGATCTACGGCGAGTTCGACCACGT
>DATHUR010000092.1:0-9381 GCA_035462025.1 Egicoccus sp.
GTGGGAGCCGACGCCGAGCGGTACGGAACCCGACGCCGCGACAGCGGCGGCCGTGGCGACCACGAGGTTGATGCCGACGTGCAGCAGTCCGGCCGGCGCGTCGGCCTGGCCGAAGCAGCCACAGGAGGCGCCGCGACTGCGCTGCCGCAGTGCGACCGCCGCGAACACGAGGTAGGCGAGCACAAGGAGGGCGGCGGCCATGGGTCCACCGCTGACGACCACGACGGCGGCCAAGGCGAGTTCGCCGACGCCGACGGCGCGGACCGCGGCGTGAGCGCGCACAGAGCGCCAGCCGAGCGCGTCGGCCGCGTCGGCCGGACGCCGCAGCTTGGCCGTCCCGGCCGGCACCAGCAGCCCGGCACCGACGAGCGCCACGACCTGCACCGTGGCGACCAGACCAGGCCACGCTCCCCCGAGCTGAAAGCTCACCCGCTGCTCCACGCCGTAGCCGGGACCCTCCCAGGCATCGCGGACGCTACGGCACCCGGGCGCCGATGGACAATGACCGCTGGGCCATCGGGCGCGGAACTCGGGACGGGCCCGCTACGTTCCGCGCCCCGCGGCGACCGCGCCGACGCCCCGACCCCCGTCGAGATCGCGAAGGAGACGCCGTGGGTGCACTCCTCGCCCTGGGCTCTGCGCTGAGCTTCGGCATCTCCGACTTCGCGGGCGGGATGGCCGCGCGTCGTGCCTCGGCCCTGACCGTCACCCTGCTCGGCCAGATCGCCGGGCTCGTGGTCCTGCTGCCCGCCGTTGCGCTCGTCGGCGGCACCCCGAGCGTCGGGGCACTGGGCCTGGGGGCCGCGGCGGGTCTGTTCGGCAGCCTCGGGCTGGTGCTGTACCTGCGCTGCATGGCGATCGGCCCCATGGGGCTGATCTCGCCGATCGCGGCCCTGGTCGGCGCCGGCGTCCCGGTGGCCTGGGGCGTCGTCCTGGCCGGCGAGGTGCTGCAGCCGCGTGACGTCATCGGCGTGGTCGCAGGACTCGTCGCGGTCGTCCTGGTCGCCTACCGCCCCGGCACCTCGATCACCTCGGCGGGAACCCGCGGCCCGCTGATGGCCGCCGCTGCGGGTGTCGCGTTCGGCCTGTTCCTGGTGCTGCTCGACCGCACGCCGCCCGACTCGGGTCTGTGGCCGCTCATCGGCGCGCGCATGGCGGGTGCCTCGTTACTGCTGGTGGTCCTGGCGCGCCGCCGCCGCCCGTGGCCGCTGGGTTCCGGCCGCATCCTCGCCATCGGCAGCGGGATGACCGACCAGTTGGCGAACGTGTTGTTCCTGCTGGCGACACGGGCGGGGCTGTTGTCACTGGCATCGTTGCTCAGCTCGCTCTACCCGGTCGTCGTGGTCGTACTCGCCCGGCAACTGCTCCACGAACGGCTGACGCGGCCCCAGGCCGCGGGCGTCACCCTCGCCCTGGCCGCGACCGCCCTGATCGTCGTCTGACCCGGCGCGCTGCCGGCCACGGGGAGCCGGCTACAACGACGAGTTCCATCCGCCGATGATGTCGCCGCCCTCGCCATGCTTCGAGGACGCCTCCTCGCCCCGGCGCCGGCGGCGCTGCGACCACGAGATCGTCACGAGCAGGGCGCCGACGAAACCGAACAGCAGCACGGCCGGCAGCGCCAGTGACCACCAACTGCACGTGATCCCGCCACCGCCGGTGATGACGCCACCCGCATTGGTGGTGAAGGGCTCGGTCGAGCAGCCCATCGTCGCGGTGTCGACGAACTGCAGCGCGAGCACGACGATCACGAAGACCCCGGCGACGGTGCCGACGACGATGCGCCTGGTCCGGTCGTTCACGGTGGTGCCTCCCCCCAGATGGCACGACCCAGGCTACGCGGCCGGCAGCAGTTGGTCGAGGAACGCCTCGACCTCGGCGACGTAGAGCGGCGCGCAGCCGGCCGGGAACAACCAGGTGTGGTGACCGAAGACCTCGAGGCTCACCTGGCCGTGCAGCCGCCCCCAGGCGAGCAGCAGCGCGATCCCGACCTCGGGCGGGAGATCCACGCCGTCGAGCTGCGACAGCGGGGCGATGCGCTCCCCGATGGCATCGAGTGCGGCCACCTTGGTCCACGCCGCCGGGATGCGCAGACGTCCGGCGGACCACCCCTCGACGAGGGGACGCCCCAGCGCGGCCCCGACCCGGCCCATCGCCACGACCGTCGGACCGCCCGGCGGCGCGGCGTAGCCGGGGATCGGGTCGCCGAACAGCAGCGCGAACTGCTGCGGGTGGGTGACGCTCCAGTGCCGATATGCCAGCGCGACCGCGCGCAGGCGCGCCGCGACGTCCCCGTCGGCCCCGACCACCTCGGGCAAGGCCGGGACGGGCGCGTCGGGCTCGGACCGCTCGTCCGCGGCGCCGATCGCGACCAGGAGGTGGTCGGCGAGGTCGTCGTAGGCGGCCGTGATCAGGCGGGTCAGCAGGTCCTCGCGCGAGTCGACGTAGCGGTACAGGCCGGCCGGACTCATGCCCATGCGGCGGGCCACCCGCCGCAATGACAGCGCGACCGGGCCGTGCTCGCGGATCTCGGCCATCGCGGCCGCGTGCAGGTCCGCCTGGGTCTGCCGCCGCGCGCGCGCCCGGGGTCCCTCGTCGTGGTCCGCCATGCCGTCCTCACTGGTCTCCGGCAGGGTAGCCGCCGGGGCTTGATTTGCGAACACTGTTCGCGCATACTGACCGAACAACGCGAACACCGTTCGCACTTTGAACCGGCGACCCCCGGAGGAGATCCCGCCATGAACGTCACCGTCCTCGGCGCAACAGGCGGCATCGGCCGCGCCCTCGTCGACGAACTGCTCCACCGCGGCCACGACGTGACCGCCGTCAGTCGCCACGTCACCGACGCCGACGTGCCCGCAGGCGTCCGCGTCGTCGCGGCCGACCTGACCGACCCCGCCGCCGGCCGGGCCGCCTGCGCCGGCAGCGACGCGGTCGTGATGGCCGCCAGCCTCCCCTATGCCGACTGGCACCAGCACCTGCTGCCGATGGTCGACGCGGCCCTGACCGCCGCCACTGCCGCCGACGCACGCCTGGTGATGGTCGACAACCTCTACACCTACGGCGCGCCGGCCACCGCGATCACCGACGCGACGCCGCAGGACGGCAGCAGCCGCAAGGCGGCGATACGGCGGGCGGTCGCCGACCGACTGCTCACCGCGCACCGCCGCGGCGAGACACGCGTGGCCATCGGACGGTTCTCGGACTACTACGGCCCCTACGGCGCCAACAGCCTCGTCGGCATGTTGATGGTCGACCGGGTGCTGGCCGGCAAGGCGCCGCAGGCCTTCATCGACGCCGACCAGCCCCACACGTTCGCCTACCTGCCCGACGCGGCGCGCGCGTTCGCGACGCTGGTCGAGCACCCGGAGGGGGACGGCCGCAGTTGGATCCTGCCCGCAGCCGAGCCGGTGACCCAGCGCGAGATCGCGCGGCTGGTGTGCGAGGCCGCCGGCGCCCCGCAACGGCTCGGCCGGGTCACGCCGACGATGCTGTGGTTGGCCGGGCTGGTGAACGCGCAACTGCGCGAGGCGCGGGAGCAGGTGCCCCAGTTCGACCGGCCCTACGTCGCGGTCGGCGACGAGTTCACGGCCGCGTTCGGCCCGCACGAGGTGACCCCGCACGAGCGTGCCATCCCCGAGACGGTCGCCGCACGCCGGCAGCGCGCGGCCGTGACGGCGTGAGCGCCGGTCACTGCGGCAGGTAGCGCTTCAGTTCACGCCGGGCGAGGGCCATCTCGTGGACCTCGTCCGGCCCGTCCGCCATCCGCAGGGTGCGGGCGTGGGCCCACATCATCGCCAGCGGTGTGTCGTTGGTGAAGCCCGCGCCACCATGGGTCTGGATCGCCTTGTCGAGGACCCACTCGGCCATGGACGGGGCGACGATCTTGATCGCCGAGATCTCCATCCGCGCGCCCTTGTTGCCCACCGTGTCCATCAGGTGGGCGGCCTTGAGGGTCAGCAGGCGCGCCTGTTCGATCTTCACGCGGGCCTGGGCGATCCAGTGCTGGAACACGCCCTGACGCGCGATGGGCTGGCCGAACGCCTCGCGGCCGATGGCGCGCTCGCACATCAGGTCGAAGGCGCGCTCGGCCATGCCGATCAGGCGCATGCAGTGGTGGATACGGCCCGGACCGAGCCGCTCCTGCGCGATGCGGAACCCGTCACCCTCCTGCCCGATCAGGTTGGCGGCCGGCACACGGACGTCGACGAACTCGACCTCTGGGTGACCGCCCTGGCCGTCGTAGTGGCCGAAGACCGGCAACTCGCGCACGACCCGCACCCCGGGCGTGTCCATCGGCACCAGGATCATCGACTGCTGCCGGTAGGGCTGCTCGTCGGGGTCGGTGACCCCCATGAAGATGCCGACCTTGCAGCGCGGGCTGGCCGCGCCGCTCGACCACCACTTGCGCCCGTTGACGACGTAGTCCTCACCGTCGCGCACGATGCGGGACTGGATGTTGCGCGCGTCCGACGAGGCGACCCCGGGCTCGGTCATGAAGAACGCCGAGCGGATCTCGCCGGCGAGCAGCGGCTCGAGCCACTGCTGCTGCTGTTCGGGGCTGCCGAACAGGTGCAGCACCTCCATGTTGCCGGTGTCGGGTGCGCTGCAGTTGAGCGCCTCGGGGGCGATCAGCGGCGAGCGGCCGGTGAGTTCGGCGAGGTGGGCGTAGTCGAGGTTGGTCAACCCGGCCCCGTGCGTGGGGTCGGGCAGGAACAGGTTCCACAGGCCGCGGCGGCGCGCTTCCGACTTGAGTTCCTCGAGCACGTCGGGGTGATGGTGGCGCTCACCCGACGCCGCGACCTGTTCGTGGAAGCGCTGCTCGTTCGGGTAGACGTGGGTGTCGAGGAAATCGAGCAGTTCCTGCCGCAACTGCTGCCCACGCGTGCTCAACGACAGATCCACGTCCGCTCCGGTCCCTCGAGGCTCCGACGGCCGGTGCATCACCGGCCCCGGGGACAGACGCTAGCTGCCGACGCTGCGCAGACGGCGATCGGCGCCGGTCGTGTCCGGGCGGTGCTGGGTCCGGCCCTGCTCGAAGCCCGCGACGGCCGCCAGGACCACGTCCTCGCCCTTGGCCCGCAGGTCCCGCGCGGCACCGGCGGCGCCGGAGCGGGCCTTGCGCAGCGCCTCGCGGCGGAACTCACGTCGCCGGTCGGGGCCGTGCTCGGGGTCCTTGAGGTACATCCAGCCCGCCCCGAGCGCCGCGCCCGCGGAGAACGTCACCATGGAACGGACTCGCACGCACCAACCTCGTCGTCGATTGCCGCAGACGCTACCCAGTTACCTGAGTCCGAGCTTCTTGCTGCAGACCGGCCAGGCGATCCAGCCCTGGCGCTCGAGCAGGATCTCGGCGCGCCGGATCTGTTCGGCCTTGGAGTTCTCGTGCGGGTAGCCCTTGCCGCCGACCCACTGCCACGAGGGCAGTTCGAACTGCAGGCCGCCGTAGAAGCCGTTGCCGGTGTTGATCTGCCAGTTGCCCCCGGACTCGCACTGCGCGACCCGGTCCCACACACCGGCGTCGACGCCCTCGTCCGCGACGGGTGCCGGTTCGGGCTCGGGTTCGGGCTCGGCGGCGACCAGTTCGGTGCGCGCCTCGACGGCCTCGGTGATGGCGGCGGTCAGCGGCGCGTCCTCGGCGGCGCGCGGCTCGACCTGGTCGGCGGGCGTGACGGTGACCGTGCGCACGACGGCGCCCGAGGCCTCGGGCTCGTCTGCGGCGGCGTCGATGGTGACGGCGGCCGTGGCGGCCGCGACGAGCGCGCCTGCTGCGGCGAGTCGCACCACGACCCGGTGCGACGACGTGGTCCGGGTCGTGCGGGCACGACTGGACATGCGAAAACTCCTGGGACGGTGACAAGAGGGAGTGGCGGCGTGGGAAGGGCCGGCCCGGCTGGATGGCGGGCGGCGGAGGAAGGGTTGGGGCCGCCGAACGGGGGGAACGGTGACCGGTCGGGAGCCCGGCTACCACCACCCGGCCCTGGCCGGTCGGTCAGTGGACGCGGTACGGGCCGCCTCAACCCGGTCGTGCGACCGGGTTGAAGCCTGATCGTACGACCAGGCACCGGCGCGCGATGATCGCACGAACGGAACCCTTGCTGCCCCAGGCGCGCGGTGGATACCGTGGCTGTTTCGTCGGCCGAGCCGCTCGGCCCCACGTCTCGAGCCTGCCCGTGCCCTCGTCGCCCGATGCCTCCACCCCTGCCCGCTCACGCCTGCTGAGCACGTCGAGCGGGACCAACCTCGACGCCTTCGGCACCACCGAGTGGGGGCTGCTCGCCACGGTCGCCACCATCTGGGGCACCTCGTTCGTGTTCATGGCCATCGGCCTCGAGGCGTTCGCGCCCGGCCTGGTCTCGCTGGCACGGGTCGGCCTGGGCGCTGCCGCGCTCGCGCTGGTCCCCGCGGCGCGACGCACCCACGTCGCGCGCGAGGACCTGCCGCGGGTCGCGTTGCTGGGCGTGATCTGGATGGGGATCCCGCTGCTGCTGTTCCCGGTCGCGCAGCAGTGGATCGACTCGTCGGTCGCGGGGATGGTCAACGGCGCGATGCCGCTGACCACCGCGGTGTGGTCGGCGCTGCTGCTGCGGCGGCTGCCGGGCCGCACCCAGGCGATCGGGCTGTTGATCGGCTTCGCCGGCATCGTGGCCATCTCGTTGCCGGAACTGCCCGTCGGTGCGACCGCCTCGGGGACCGCCGAGACCGCGCTCGGTACCGGCCTGGTGTTCGTGGCGATCGTGCTCTATGGGCTGTCGGCCAACCTCGCCGTCCCGCTGCAGCAGCGCTACGGCGCCCTGCCGGTCCTGCTGCGCGCCCAGTTGGCGGCGCTCGTCGTGATCGCCCCGTTCGGACTGGCCGCCCTCGACGACTCGCGGTGGGACCTCGGCGCGGCCGCCGCCATGCTGCCACTCGGCCTGCTCGGCACCGGGCTCGCGTTCGTGCTGATGGCGACCCTGGTCGGGCGGGTCGGGGGACCGCGCGGGTCGATCGCGACCTACTTCGTCCCGGTCGTGGCCATCGTCGCGGGCGTGCTGTTCCGGGGCGAGCGCGTCCACCCGCTCGCCATCGCGGGCACGGCGCTGGTCCTGGCCGGGGCGTGGATCACCTCACGACGCGAGAAGCTGCCGCCCTCACCGCTCGGCCGCGCCTGACGCGGCCGAACGCGACCGGCGCTCAGCCGGCCGCGCGGTCGTCGAGGGCACGTTCGATGCGCTCGACCTTGTAGGCGAGCGTGTGCTCGTGTCCGGCGCCCGGATGGTGGTCGAGTTTCATGACCAGCGAGACGCGGGGGGCATGCCGCTCGCAGATGTCGATGCAGCGTTTCATGAGCGCCTGGATGTCGTCCCACTCCCCCTCGACGTTGGTGAACATCGCGTTGGTCTCGTTGGGCAGGCCGCTCTCGCGCACGGCCCGGATGCATTCGGCGACGGCATCGCCGACATGGTTCTGCTCGCCGACGGGGGCGACCGAGAAGGCCACGATCATGCTGACTCCTGGTGTCGATGGATCGGTCCCTGGGACCGCCCAGCCTGCCAGCCCGACGGCCCCGAGGCCCGCCCGAACGGGTCCGGGCCCGACGCGGGTACCCACCCCCACCGTGGGTAGGCTCGCCCTCTCCGTGGACCCGTGAAAGGTGCGACGTGTCGGCCGACGCTTCCCGGTCCGCGTACGGGCCCGCGAGACGCGCCGTTCGCTGGCTGATGGGCGCGACGGCCATCGTCTCGATCGCGGTCGGCCTCAACCTCGTGTTCGGCCCCGACGCCACCGCGCAGGAGCAGGGACTCGGCGCCCAATGGGCGCAGGACGACGAGCTCGTCGAGCGCGGTGCCCAGTTGTTCGGCGCCAACTGCGCGCTGTGCCACGGTGAGCAGGGCCGCGGGCTGGTCAACGACGGCCCGTCCGCCGGCCCGTCGCTGGTGGGCGTCGGCGCCGCATCGGTCGACTTCATGCTGCGTACCGGCCGCATGCCGATGCAGGACGCGCAGCATCGGCTCGAACGCAGCGATCCGCACGTCAGCCCCGAGGAACGCCGGGCACTGGTCGCCTACATCGTCAGCCTCGCCGACGAGGAGGGCCCCGAGATCCCCGACATCGACGGCTGGGAGCAGGCGGATCTGTCCCACGGCCTGGAGTTGTTCACCCGCAACTGCGCCGCCTGCCACGGACCGACCGCGCAGGGCATCGCCGTCGGCCAACGCGACGTCTCCTCGACCCTCGACGTGGCCGAGCCGATCGAGATCGCCGAGGCGATCCGGTCCGGTCCCGGCGTCATGCCGCGCTTCCTCGACGACACCATGGACGAGCGGGACCTCAAAGCCGTCACCGCCTGGGTGATGGACCTGCGCGACCGCGAACGCCCCGGTGGCTGGTCGTTCGGCCGTTCGGGGCCGGTCGCCGAGGGCGCCATCGCCATCATCGTCGGGCTCGGACTGCTCTCGATCGTGATGTATCTGCTGGGCGAGAAGGCACACGACGAGTACGACGAGGTGGAGGACCACGGTGGCTAGCGGCGAGCCGACGGGCGCACAGGCCGAGGCGTGGCGCCGGCAACGCGAACAGCAGGACCGGGGCGCGCGCATCGCGGCGATCAGTTTCGTCGTCGCCATCCTCGCGGCCTTCGGTCTGATGGCCGTCTACATCAGCGGCGGACAGACCCAACTCGAGGGCCTGCTGCTGTTCCTCGCCTTCGGTGGTGTCGGGACCGGCCTCGGCGTGTGGGGCAAGAAGGTCGTAGGCCCCAAGATCGTGGTCGAGGAGCGTTACCCGCACCGTTCGAGCGAGCAGGACCGCGACGAGTTCGAGGCCGCCTACGAGGAGTCGCTTGGCGAGGCCGTCGTCGGCGGCCGTCGCCGCTTCCTGCTGCGGCTGCTGGCGGGTGCCGGCGCCTCGCTCGGCCTGGCGTTGCTGGTCCCGCTCCGTTCGCTCGGTCCCGGCCCCGGTGGCGTGATGTTCGTCACCGAGTGGGAGGCGGGCCGGCGGCTGGTCGACGCCAACGGCAACCCGATCCGGCCGGAGGACGTGGGCGCCGACGAGGTCCGCACCGTGTTCCCCGCGGACGCCGTCGGTGACGCGAAGGCGCAGGCGCTGCTGATCGGGACCCGCCCGGACCAGCTCGTGCGCGACCAACTGCCCGCCGAGACGGTCGACGACCTCGTCTGCTACTCCAAGATCTGCACGCACGCCGGGTGCCCAGTCGGGCTGTACCGCGCGTCCGTCGGTGAACTGATCTGCCCGTGCCACCAGTCGACGTTCGACGTCAACCAGGGCGCCGAGGTGGTCTCCGGCCCGGCCGGTCGCGCGCTGCCGCAACTGCCGCTGGGTGTCGACGACGAGGGCTACCTCGTCGCCACCGGCGACTTCACCGAGCCGGTCGGCCCGTCG
>DATHUR010000093.1:0-9657 GCA_035462025.1 Egicoccus sp.
CGGCGGTTCCGACGGCGTCGGCGGCTCGGACGGTGCCACCGGCGGCGTGTCCGTGTCGCAACCCGTCAGCAGGAACGCCACCACCACGAGCAGCAAATGCGCCCGACCGACCCGGGCGCGCGGTCGCATCAGAGATCGCGGTCGGCGGCCAGGAACTTCATCGGACCGCGGCCCTTGCTGCTGCCGACCCACCACGCGGCGCCGACGGCGCCGCCCCAGATCAGCAGGCCGAGGAACGTTCCCGGGCGACTCCAGGCCTCGTTGACCTCGCGCGGGTCGACGTGGTCCCACCCGGTCGGCCGGGGCACCTCGATGGTCGTGCGGTGGTCCAGTCGTGCCGGTCGGCCGTCCTCGATGCGTCGCCAGTCCGGGTCGACGGCCCACTGCGACGGCAACACGGCCGTGTCGCGCCGCGCCGCCTCGACCCCGGGTCCCTGGAAGCGGCGCCACGCGGCGCGCGAGGCGTAGCGCACCGCCGACCGTTGCCAGGTCCTCGACCGACGCGCCACGACAGACCTTCCGACGGTTCAGGCCGCCTCGCGCAGGGCGGCGAGCAGGCGACGATAGCTGTCGAGCCGGGCCGGGTGGATCGAGGTCTCGGTCAGCCGGCAGCCGGGCTCGCCATCGTGGATGCAGTCGTCGAGTTCGCACTCGAGCGCGGCCAGTTCCGGGAAGTGCTGCGCCAGGTCCTCCGGCCGGGTCGTCCCGAGCCCGAACGAACGCACCCCCGGCGTATCGACCAGCCAGGCGTCGAGCGCCGGGATCAGCATGGCCCGGGCCGCCACCGTGGTGTGCCGACCGCCGAAGCGGCCGATCTCGGCCACCTCGCGGCCCGCCTCGGGCACCAGGCGGTTGAACAGCGACGTCTTGCCGACGCCCGAGTGGCCGGTGAACGCGGTCCACGCGTCGGTCAGCGACCGGGCGAACTCGTCGACGCCCTCCCCCGTCTCGGCCGAGGTCACCCACACGTCGACGCCCATCGCGCGGTAGCGGTCGGCGATCTCCTCGACACCCGTCCGGTCCGCCACGAGGTCGACCTTGTTGATGACCAGGGTGGTGTCCATGCCCCCGACCGAGGCCGACACCATCACGCGGTCGAGGAAGCGGACCCCGTTGTCGAGGTGGTCCGCGGCCAGCACGACCGCGACAGCGTCGGCGTTGGCGACCACGACCCGCTCGTCCTCGAGCGCGTCGTCCGCCGTGCGCAGCAGCACGGTGTCGCGCTCGAGCAGTTCGACGATCCGCGCGGCGTCGGTCTCGTGTCGTGGCGGGCGGACCCGGACCCGGTCGCCGACCACGACCTTGGTGCCGCGCATCGCGCCCGAGAAGCGGGCGGGCAGCACCTCGCCCTCGTACAGCACGCCCACATGGCCCTTGTCGACCGCGACGATGCGTCCGGGGTCGTAGTCCTCGATGCGGTCCTTGGCCGCCTGCGAGAGCGGGTCGGAGCGTCGGCGTTGTGCGAGGAGGTGGTGGTCCTCCTCCCATTCGTCCTCGAGGGACTCGATGTCGATACGTGGCATGGACGCATCCTGCCAGCCGGCGTGCCCCGGGGACCACATCCGCGCGAAGTGCGCGGTCGGGACGACGCGCTAGCGTCGAGGGTCACTGCGAGCAGAAAGGCCGAGCGTGTCGCATGCGAGCGCCGGGGACGAGATGTACGACTACGCGCGGGCGGCCGTCGAAGCGGCGCTCGCGGCAGGTGCGACCTACGCCGACGCCCGCGTGGTGATCCGCCGCCAGGAGCGCATCGCCGCGCAGAACGGCGAACTCGAGTCGGTCACCCACAACGAGGACGCCGGCGTCGGTGTCCGTGCGCTGATCGGATCGTCGTGGGGCTTCGCCGCCACCGGCGAGATGACCGACAAGGCCGCCGCGAAGGCGGGCGCCGAGGCGACCGCGACCGCGAAGGCATCGGCGCTGGTCCCCGGGTCGGCGATCGAGTTGGCCGACGTCCCGGTCGCACAGGACACCTACGAGACGCCCCACGCCGAGAACCCGTTCGACGTCCCGCTGGCCGACAAGGTCGACCTCGTCGTCGGGGTGACCCACACGATGTCGACGACCGAGGGCATCGCGGTCGCCACGGCGCACCTCGGTTTCTGGGACACCCACAAGTGGTTCGTGTCCTCGCAGGGCCACCGCATCCGCCAGCACATCGTCGAGGCCGGGGGCGGCATGGACGCCACCGCCGTCGGCGAGTCCGAGACGCAACGGCGCAGCTACCCGCAGTCGTTCGGTCACTACGAGACCGGTGGCTACGAGGTGATCCGCGCCTTCGACCTGCCCGGCAACGCGCAGCGTGTCGCCGAGGAAGCCGTGCAACTGCTCGGCGCGCCCGAGTGCCCGACCGGCGAGATGGACCTCGTGCTCGAGTCGAGTCAGCTCGCGCTGCAGATCCACGAGTCGGTCGGCCACGCCGTCGAACTCGACCGCATCCTGGGTTGGGAGGCCGCCTTCGCCGGCACCAGCTTCCTCGACCTCGACCAGATCGGCAGCCTCAAGTACGGCTCCGAACTGATGAACATCACCGCCGACGCCACCATCCCCGGTGCGCTGTCGACCTTCGGCTACGACGACGAGGGCACGCCCGCCAAGTCGGTCGACATCGTCAAGGAAGGCACCTGGGTCGGGGTCCTGTCGGGCCGCGACACCGCCCACCTCGCCGGCCTCGAGCCGGGCGGGATGGTCCGTGCCGACGGGTTCAACCGCATCCCGATGGTGCGCATGACCAACGTCGGCCTCAAGCCGGGCGAGGGCAGCCTCGACGAGATCATCGCCGACACCAAGCGCGGCGTGTACATGTCCACCAACCGCTCGTGGTCGATCGACGACCGGCGGCTCAACTTCCAGTTCGGCTGCGAGGTCGGCTGGGAGATCGAGAACGGCAAGCTCGGCCGCATGGTCAAGAACCCGACCTACACCGGCATCACTCCCCACTTCTGGGCATCGCTGGACCGCCTCGCCGGTCGCGACGAGTGGAAACCGTGGGGCGTGCCCAACTGCGGGAAGGGCCAGCCGATGCAGATCGGTCACACCGGCCATCCGGCGGCACCGGGCCGCTTCCACAACGTCCGCGTCGGCGTGAGGGGCTGAACATGACCACCGAGTACTCCGTCACCACCCTCGAGGACCTGCAGGCGCTGGCCGACCGTGTCATCGACATGGTCCGCGCCAACCCGACCGGCGAGGACGACGAGGTCGAGGCCAACGTCCTGGTCGGGCGCACGCGCCACGGCCTCACCCGCTTCGCGAACTCGTTCATCCACCAGCACGTCGGCGAGGAGACCGTCACGGTCGGGCTGACCATCGCGGTCGGGGGACGCACCGCGACCGCCGGCACGACCGACACCCGTGACGACGCGCTGGCGGGCCTGGTCGAGTCGACGATCGAGTCGGCCGCGCTGCAGCCGATCGACCCGCACTGGCCGGGTGCCACGCCCGCCGTCGAGGCAGCGATCACCGAGGACAACTACGACGAGGCGACCGCCGAGGCGCGCCCCGACGAGCGCGCGGCGATGGTCAAGACCTTCGTCGACGCCGGCCCCGACCTGCGTGCCGCGGGCTACCTCGACACCCACGCGACCTGGGCGGCGTTCGCGTCGACGGCGGGCCAGCGTGCGGTCGGACGGTCGACCCGGGCAACGATCGACGGCATCCACCAGACCGCCACGTCGGCGGGGTCGGCGCACCAGACCTCGCAGCGGCTGGGCGACCTCGACGCGGTCGCGGCCGGTACCACGGCGGCGGACCGGGCCCGCCGCTCGGCCGAGTTCGTCGACGTCGACCCCGGCGTCTACGAGGTCGTGCTCGGCCCCGAGGCCGTCGCGACCATGCTGACGTTCCTGGCCGTCTACGGCTTCAACGCCAAGATGCACCTCGACGGCGCGTCGTTCGTCAAGATCGGCGAGCAGCAACTCGACGACCAGCTCACCATCCTCGACGACCCGACCGACCCCCGGGCGGTCGCCCTGCCATTCGACAACGAGGGCACCCCACGCCAGCAGTTCTCGCTGGTCGAGGCGGGCGTGTCCACCAGCCTCGCCCACGACCGGCGGACCGCCGGACGCGCCGGCACGCGCACGACCGGAAGCGCGATCCCCGGAGGGTCCGAGATCGGCGCCGTCCCGACCAGCGTCAAGCTGCTGCCGGGCAAGACCGGCCCCGACGACCTCGTCGCCGGGGTCGAGCGCGGCCTGCTGGTCACCCAGTTCCACTACTGCCGTGTCCTCGACCCGAAGACGCTGGTGGTCACCGGCCTGACCCGCAACGGCACGTTCCTGATCGAGAACGGCCAGGTCAGCGGGGCCGTTGGCAACCTGCGCTTCACCCAGTCCTTCGTCGCCGCGCTCGCCCAGGGCCAGGTCGCCGGGATCGGCAACGACGACCGCTACGCCGACGCCGAGTTCGGGCCCGGCATGGTCATCGCGCCGTCGCTGCGCCTGAAGGCGTGGAACTTCACCGGCGGCGCCAAGGGATGAGCGGCGGCAGCCGAGTGAACCGAAGGGCGAGGCTGGCGGTCTCGGAGGCTCGAACATGAGTCACAGGACGTTCCAGCGTGCGCTGGTCACCGGCGCGTCGTCGGGTATCGGCGAACAGTTCGCGCGCCTACTCGCCGAGCGCGGCGTCGCCACGGTGCTCGTCGCCCGGTCCGCCGACGAACTCGGCGAACTCGCGGCCGACCTGCGCACCCGCCACGGGGGTACCCAGGGCGGCGACGTCGAGGTGCTGGCCGCCGACCTGCTCGACGCGGCCGATCTGGGTCGCGTCACCGACCGCCTGCGCGACGACGACGCACCGGTCGACCTGTTGGTCAACAACGCTGGTGCCGGCCAGGTCGGCCTGTTCGCCGATCTCGACGTCGACGACGCCGAGTTGGCCGTGCGGCTCAACACGATCGTGCCGCTGCGGCTCGCCCACGCCGCCTTGCCCGGACTGACCGAACGCGGCGGGGCGATCCTCAACGTCGGATCGGTCGCCTCGTACCAGCCCGTGCCGTCGATGGCGACCTATGCCGCCACGAAGGCGTTCATGTCGAGTTGGTCGCAGGCGCTGTACGAGGAACTGCGCGGGACCGGTGTCACCGTGACCGCGCTGGCCCCCGGGTTCACGCGCAGCGGCTTCGTCGAGGCCGCCGAGGCCGAGGAGGTCGCCGCCAGGATCCCCGGCTTCGTGTGGGACTCGCCCGAGAACGTCGCCGAGGCGGGCCTCGACGGGGTCGAGAGGGGCCGCGCCGTGGTCGTGCCGAGCCTGCTGTACCGCGTCGGCGTCACCGCCTCGTCGATGACGCCCTCGGCGATCACGCGCCGGGTCGTCGGCGAGGTCACCCGCCGCGTCCGCTGACCCCGGCGTCGGCCGCCGAAATCGTCGGTCGGTGTCGCAGGTGGACCGGCGGTTGTCGCCATGTGGGCCGCGCGACCGCACCCGCCGCCCCGCCCGGTCGCGCCTGCCGTGCTTGGTCGAGTCAGACCGTCACCGATGACGGTCTGAGCCGACCGAGACGTCCTGACTCGTCCGGGCGCTTGTTGGGTGACCGTGGCGCAACGCCCGTACGGACTACCTGCTCGCCACCCGTTCACCCTGTGGCCTTCGGCTGGCCGCGAGGGCCGGACCGCGCGGCGGTCTGTGGGGCGTTGAGTTGGCGTCTTTGCGGTAGGGTCGAGGACGGGTACCGGCCCTGGCGGGGATGGGGCAGTCGGCCTGGGGCAGCGGGCTGGAGGGCGTTGGGGGCAGAGTGATGTCGGCGAGCAAGTGGCTGCAAGGTCTGCGAATTCCCGTCGTCGTGGGCGGCCTTGTTGTCACCGGGCAGTTGACCGAGCCCATGGTCATGAACAGCATGCGCCTCGAACTTGGATAGGTTTGGCGCGCCTGGGTGCCGCTCGTTCTCGTGGGTGGCACATTGGCACTCCTGATCCTCGCCGGTCGTGACCGCAGACACCATCCCGCGGTGCTGGCGACCGAAGCAGTCGTTGCCGGCGTCCTGGCGTTCATCCCCGCCATTCAATGGATCTTCTGGTTCGGACTCGGTCCGATCGGCTCGACGATGAGTTCGGCTCCGATCGGGTTCGTTCAGCCACTGGCAGTCGTCTGGTTCGTCACCGCAGCCGCGGTAGGAGTCAGACAGATCCGGCGTCCGAACCGAGCTCGACCAACGATCTGATTCGTCTTCGTTCAAGCCTGTCGCGGTCCCCGAGTCCTTCGCCGACCGGGGAAGAACGCCCGGATCGATGCGGCGGTTCTGTCTATGTGGGCGGTCGACCAGTCGGCCTTCCCGGCAAGTCGAGGACGGTCACGGACCGGCGTGTCGGCGTTGCCGGTGGAGCCGGTGCGACGGTCCACTCGCCGGTCTGGTCCCTAGTTCCGCCGCTGGCGTCGGGGCCGTGCACGTCGGTGGCCGGTGTCGCCGCGCCCCACCGTCAGGCCGTGCCCCGGGGGTGCCGCGGAGGGCGCCCGTCCCGAACGCAGCGCGGTGTCGAGCGCGACCAGCAGGGATGCACCCATCGGCGCGGCCGTCGCAACCGGCGCGACGACGTCGCGCAGGTGTGCGTCGTCGCCGATCGTTGGCACGACGATCAGGTCCCGCGCCGTCGCATGGGCCCGGACCACTGCCGCACCCCGTCGCTCGTCGTACCGGACGGTCGCCTCGGGTGTGTCGGGCGGCCACTGATCGGCGAGGCCGCCGGCCCGGTCGGTGATGACCTCGATCGGCACGCCCTCGAGCTTGGCCAGGACCCGTGCTGCCGTGATGGCCAGGTCGAGGTTGGGGAGACCGGCCGCCGTGGTGACGGTCTCGTCGACGATCAGCACGATCCGGTCGATCGGATGCTCGTCGCCGAACAGCAGCAGGGTCGGGATCCCGGTGCGGGAGAGGACGGCGTCGATCACGCCACCGAACACCGCGCTGCTGCGCGAGGTGCTGCCGCTCCAGCCCATCAGCAGCAGCGAGGCGTCCTGCTCGACGACGGTGTGGGCGATGCCGGCGGCCGGGCTCGCGTCGATGCGCAGGATGCTGCGGGCCTCGACGCCGGTCGACTGCGCGGCTCGGACCATCCGGTCCTCGAGTTGGCGTGACTCCTCGCGTTCGGTCCGCTCGGTCTCGGGCGACACGATCATGGCCGGCACGACCAGGCCACCGTCGGCGCGGGCGAATGCGGAGGCGACCTGGACCAGTCGCGGTGCGCTGTCGGGGTTGGCCATCGGGACCAGGACCAGATCGCCGAGGTTGCGCTGGCGTTGGGGACGCGGCAGTTGCGAGGCGTAGCGGCTGGCCGCGGCGGGCGCCGCGAGACAGGTCACGAGAATGACCAGCATGACGGCATTGACGGTCGATTCGTCGAGCAGTCCGATCTCCAGGCCGACCACGATCGCGGCGAGGGTGGCTGCCGCCTGGGCGCTGGACAACGCAAACATCGCCCCGATTTCTGGACCCGTGAACCGCAGCAGTCGGCCGGCCAGCACCGCGGCCAGCAGCTTGGCCACGAGCGCCACCGCGGTGAACACCACGCCGTGCACCAGTGTGCGAGGCGTTGCGAGCACGCTCAGGTCGATCAGCATGCCTGTCGCCAACAGGAACAGCGGGATGAACAGGGTCCCGCCGAGGAAGTCGATGCGCTCCATCAGCGGTCCCCGGTTGGGCACGCTGCGGTTGAGGGCGAGGCCGGCCACGAACGCCCCGACGATCGCCTCGATCCCGATGGCTTCGAACAGCGATGCAACGCCGAACAGCGCGACCATCACGAACAGAAACCGCAAGGAGCGGTCCTGGCCGAGAGTGGAGAAGAACCGTCCTGTCAGCCGCGGCAGCAGTCGCAGCGTGCCGAAGGCAACGAGTCCGAGCGAGGGCACCAACGTGGCCCAGAACAGCGGCGTCAGCGCCCCTTGATGTGCGCGGGCGATCACCGCGAGCACGAGCAGGGCCGCCGTGTCGGTGATGATCGTCGCACCCACCGACACCGCGATCGCGCGATTCCCGACCGTCCCGACCCGTTGGAAGATCGGATAGGCGATCAACGTGTGCGACGCCCAGCAGGACCCGAGCAACAGCGAGGCCAACATGCCGTAGCCGAGGGCCAGTGATGTGACGGTCCCCAGTGCCATGGGCACCACGAAGGTCGCGATGCCAAAGCCCGCCGACCCTCGCCGCTGCGAGGTGAAGTCGTCGATGTCGAGTTCGAGCCCGGCCACGAACATCAGGTACAGCAGACCGACCGTTCCCAGCGTGGCGACGACCCCGGCGCGCTCGACGATGCCGAGACCCGTTGGCCCGATCACGTACCCGACGAACAGCAACACCACGATCTCGGGCAGACGGATGCGGCGAGCGGCCATCGGCGCGACGAGCACGGCGGCGAGCAGCACCGCGAAGAGCAGTCCGGGACGATCGACCGGGAGCGTCGGAAGGTCGAAGGACACGGCGACGCCTGTGGACCGGCAGCGATGCTGCGTGGAAGCCGCACCCGACGGGCCGGACTCGGCGAGCGGGAAATGTAGGCGATCGCGAAGCGTCGAGCCGGGTGGTCGGACGTCGGGCTTGCTCGGCCTGTCAGTGGTGTCAGCGGCCGCTGGCGGAGAAGTGCTGGTAGTCCTTCGAGTTGGTCCACCGGCCGCCCCAGCCCCAACCGATCGCATCGAACGCGTCGACGACCGCGTCGCCCTCGACGACCATGCCGGGCCGCACGTCGCCGCGGTCGGTGTAGTCGCGGCCGGCCGGCGGAGAGACGCTGCCGCTGCTGCTGACATAGGGGTTGTGGACCGGGTTGACGTCTATGGCCCGACCGGTCGAGTGCTCGGACCAACGCGTGGTACCCGCGACACGGCGGCAGTTGAACGCCGAGGTGTTGTTGGCGGCCATCGAGCGGTCGTCGCTGCCGCCGTAGCGGTCGACGCGATGGATCGACTGCAGCGGGAAGTCCTGTGCGTACATGGTGGCGAACACGCTGCGCAGGCCGGTGACCGCGTCGCGGTGCACGACCAGTTCGCCGCGGTGGAGACGGTCGTCGAAGCCGCGGTGGGTCAGCACGACCAGGCGCAGGTCGTCATACGTGATCACCTCGTCGCACCCGGGATGCATGGAAACGCCGGCCATCTCGCTGCGGACCGCAGCCGGGATGGTGCCCGCCTCCCAGCGGAACGTGGGGGTGGCGGGACGCTCGAGCCGCCCGTCGCGCACGAACCGGTCGAGCAGCCGGGCCAGGATCGTGGCGACCTGACCGCGCTGCAGCGGCTCCCAGTGGCGGAACGCGGTCGCCGACACGCCGGCGACGAGGTCGGCGTTCGCGGCCGTGTCGATCGACGCCTCGTGCGCGCTGCCGTCGTCGTCGGCGAACGCGTCCGGTCCTCGTGGAAGCGCACGCTCCTCGAGGTACTCGACGGCGCCGACCAGGAAGCTGGCGAGTTGCCCCCGCGACAGCCGTCCCGACGGCGACACCGTCCGCTCCCCCGTCCCCTGGATGACGCCGACTGCGGCCAGCGACTCGAGCGCGTCACCGTGGGCCGACGTTGCCGTGTCGTCGAAGGCCCGCTCGTCGTCGGCGACGTCGGGCAGGTCGGCGCCTGCGGCCTCGAGCGCTCGCACCAGCAGCGTCGCCGACTCGCCACGGGTCAACTGCCCGCCCGGATCGAAGCGCGTCTCGCTGCGGCCACTGGCGACGCCGTACC
>DATHUR010000094.1:0-33435 GCA_035462025.1 Egicoccus sp.
AGGCCGCGACGGGTGCGCCGAGGTCCAGCGCCCAGTTGAACTCGGCCTCCTGCGACTGCTCCCACGTGCGGGTGATGTCGAGGCCGGCCTCGGACGGGTCGTAGCCGTTGGTCGTCAGGTACTCCTCGACCTGGGGCTGACGGTCCTGCCAGTTGTCCTCCTCGCCGCTCGCGATCCACTGGTTCGCCTCGAACAGGCCACCCAGCGCGGCGCAGACGGCGTCCTTGTTGTTCTCCATGGTCTCGCGCTCGACCATGAACATGCCCTGGGCCATGTCGATGACCTCGCCGTAGAGCTCGTTGCCACCGGCTTCCTCGACGAGCGGGCGGTGACGTGGCTGGCCCATGAAGCCGTCGATCTGGCCGGCCAGGAACGCCTCGAGGCGCCCGTCGGACCCACCGCCGACCGACACGAACTCGACGTCGTCGGGGTTCATGCCCCACTCGTCGCGCATGATCAGGCGCGCGACCGTGTTCCACGAGTCACCGACGGCGCCACCGCTGAACGTGCGGCCGACCAGGTCCTCGGGCGAGGTGATGTCCTCGGCGGTGAACAGATACCACGCGTCGGTGTCGTTGAAGACCCCGACGAGCACCCCGTCGACGACCTCCTGCTCGAGGGCCGGCCACAGCAGGCCGGGCTCGTTCTGCACGAGCCAGGCGGCGCCGCTGATCAGCGCCGGGATCGGCTCTTCCGTGGCCGTGAGGGTGACCTCGTCGAACTGCTCGTTCCAGGTGCGTTCCTTGGCCGACATCAGGTTCATCAGCTGCGTGGACCGCTCGGCCTCGAACGTCATGCTGAGCTCGGACAGGCTCAGCTCGCCGCCTTCGTCGCCGCCCTCCTCGTCGCCGCCCTCCTCGCCGGCGCCCTCCTCGGCCGCCGGCTCCTCCTCGGGGTCCTCGTCACCGCCACACGCGGTGAGCGCCAGGGCGCCCGCGGCGGCGGCCGCCAGGACTCTCGTCATTCGGGTTCGCATGGATGCTCCCTCTCCCTGCCCCGTTGGTACGGGTGTCTTGGCCGCGGTCCGGGGCCGGGTGGCCCTGGCACCGCGGGTTCTTGCTCCACTCCCGGTTCGTACTCCCCGTCGTGTCACCCTTCGGCCGCGTTCACTCCCGCCAACGGCTCAAGCGCTTCTCGAGCGAGGAGCTGCCGGCGATCGCGGTCATGCAGAACAACAGATAGACGCCCAGGATCCCGAAGACGAGCGGGGTCTGGTAGCGCTTCGACGCGTCGAGCAGCAGGTAGCCCAGGCCGTTGTGGGCGGTGAACAGTTCGGCCCCGAACAGGCCGACCAACCCGCGCGACACGCCCATGCGCACGCCGGTGCCGATGTAGGGCAGCGTGGCGGGCAGGACCACCAGGCGCAGCGCCTGCTGCCTGCTGGCACCGAACGAGCGGGCCACGCGCAACAGCGATCCCTCGACCGTCTTCACACCCTCGATGATGACCACCGTGGCGGGCGGCACGGCACTGATGATGATGATGATCACCTTGGCGGTCGTGCTGATCCCGGCCCACAGCAGCACGAGCGGGATGAACACGATGCGCGGCGAGGTGTAGATCGCCCACAGCCACGTGGTGAACGTGCGGTTGAGCACGTCGACCGCCCCGATCACGATGCCCAGCGGGATCGCGATCGCCAGCGACAGCAACATGCTCCAGAAGAACAGGTTGATCGAGATCAGGGCGTTCGGCAGCAGCACACCGGCCTCGTAGCTGCCCGCCAGCGCGCCGCCGATCTGGCTGATGCTGGGCAGGAACAGCACGGGGATGTCGAAGGTGCGGGTGACGAACTCCCACACCGCGAACAGCGTGATCACGCTGACCGTGCCGATCACGACGCGCTGGCGGCCGGTGAAGTCCTTGCGACCCGTCACCACCGCCTTGCGCTTGGGCTTCGGCGTCTGCGCCGAGGGCGGCGGCGGTTCGGTCTGCGTCGCGGCGGCGGCGGTGGCCACGTTCCTGGTCACGTCGGTCACGGCTGGCTCCTGCGCGTCGCGCGGATCGTCTCGGGGGTCGCGGCGGTCATACGGCGACCGTCTCGCGCCAGCGGGACACCGAGGCCTCGATGATCTTGGAGACCACCACCAGCAGCACCGAGATGGCGACCAGCACGCCGATCATGGCCATGACGCGCGCGGTGTTGAACTGCTGGGAGGCGCGCATGGCCTGGCGGCCGAGTCCCTCGGAGCCGACCAGCATCTCGACCACGATGAGCCCGATGAAGCCGCGCGACAGGCACTGGCGCATGCCGTTGGCGACATAGGGCACGGTGCCGGGGAACACCACTTTGCGCAGGATGTCGACCCGGCCCGCGCAGAACATGTGTGACATCCGCAGCAGCGACCCGTCGATGGTGCGCATGCCCTCGACGACCTGGATGATCAGCGGCACCACCGCGGACAGGAACACGGTGGCGATCACGAGGTCGAACCCGAGACCGAACCACAGGATCAACAGCGGCACCAGCGCCACGCGCGGCATCGAGAAGAACGCCCACAGGTAGGGCATCGTCACGACCTGGGCCAGCTTCGACAGGCCGATCGCGATGCTGAGCACCATGCCGACGGCGATGGCCAGGCCGGTGCCGACCACGTACCCCTTCATGCTCTCGAGGAACGCCGGCATGAGCAGGCCCAGTTCCTGCATCGCGAACAGTTCGCGCACCACGGCGATCGGTCCCGGGAAGACGCGGGGGTTGGGCTGTCCGACCCAGACGTAGATCTGCCAGGCGACGACCACCACGACCGGGACGAGGATCGACCCGAGATGGTTGTGGCGGAACTCGGTCCACCTGGTGCGCTTGGCGGCGTGCTGGCGGCGACCCGAGGGGTCGACCGGACGCCGCTCGAGCGGCTTGGGCTGCTTGGTGCCGGCGACCTGGCTCACCGGGTCCCCCCTCCGACGTGGTCGACGGTGTCGGCGGTGTCGACGGCCGCCGCGACCGGGGCCTGCTTGCGCAGCAGGCGCCACAATTCGTCGCGGATCTCGGTGTAGCGCGGGTGGTGCCGCAGCGTGTTGCCGGTGCGCGGGCGCGGGATGTCGACCTCGAGGACGCCGCGGACCTTGCCGGGCCGGTCCGTGAGGACCACGATCCGGTCGGCCAGGGTGATGGCCTCGTCCACGCTGTGGGTGATGAACACGCAGGTCTGGCCGGTCTGGGCCATGATCGACAGCAGTTCGTCCTGCATGGTCTCGCGCGTGATCGCGTCGATGGCCGCGAAGGGTTCGTCCATCAGCAGGATCCGCGGCTCGGTGACCAGCGCGCGGGCGAGTCCGACGCGCTGCCGCATGCCGCCGGACAGTTCGCGGGGGTAGGACTTCTCGAAGCCCTTGAGCCCGACCAGTTCGATGTAGTGCTGGATCCTGGCCGGGCTGTCCTTGGCGAGCAGGCCCTGGACCTCGAGCCCGAACTGCACGTTCTTGGTGACATCGCGCCACGGCAGCAGGGCGTAGTCCTGGAACACCATCGCCCGGTCCCGCCCCGGGCCGTCGACCGGCTTGCCACCCACCAGCAACTCGCCGGCGCTCGGCGAGAACAGTCCGCCGACGACGTTGAGGAAGGTGCTCTTGCCGCAGCCGCTCGGGCCCACGACGACGAGGAACTCGCCGTCGCGGACGGTCACCGTGAGCCCCTCGAGGGCGACCAACGGATCCTGTCCACGTGCGAGTTGGTACTCGATGACCAAGTCACGCGCTTCGATCGTGCCCGGACCTACAGCGTTCATTCTCGCTCCGTGGCTAGTCGCACACTCGGTGGCCCGGGCAGACGGAGAACGGCGCAAGGCGCAGCCGTGGCGCACGAGGCGCCGCTCGCGGCACCTCGACGGCAGCTCGGTGCGTCACCAGCCCTCTCCCAGGTCCGCTGACGTCGGCGGGATCTCCCGAATCCCGCAAACGATTGCGTTCACCACGCTATCCAGCCTCGCGATCATGGTCAACCGTTTTCCGCGCGAGGCACGCGGCGGCGCGCCAAGAGGACGCACCGTGCCCCGACCGCACGACCCCGATCGGCGCACCGCGACCACACCGGTGGCGGTGCGAGTCCTGGCCCTACCCGCTCACCGGGCGCGCGAGCGGGGCCGCGTCTCGGGCAGCACCACCGCCACCAGCACCGCCACCACGCCCAGCAGCACGGACACGACCAGCACCGCCGGGGCCTGGCCGACGTGCTGGTAGAGCAGCCCGGTCACGGCCGGACCGATCAGCAGTCCGCCGTCGCCGACGAAGCGGTAGCTGCCGAGGCGGCGCCCCATCCGCTGTCCGCCGGCGAGATCGCCCAGCACGGTGGCGGCGACGACGCCGCTGAACGAGAACAGCGACAGCAGCACGATCGAGGCCAGCCACAGTCGCACCGAGGTGGCCACGGCGAGCAGGCTGACGCCGGCCGCCTGCAGGAACAGCGCGGGGACCAGCACGCCCTTGCGCGAGATCCGGTCGGACAGCCACCCGCCGACCGGCGCGCCGACCATGCGGACCACGCCGCCCATGCCGAGCGCCAGGCCGATCGTCGTCGTGGACAGGCCGAGCGTGTCGCCGCCGATGATCGGGACCAGGGTCTGCGGCAACGAACCGAGCATGAACATGCTGCTGAACGGGATCCCGTACAGCGCCACGCGCTGCAACGGACCCAGCGCCCCGATGGCGACGTCGGGGCGGGTGTCGGACGGCCGGGCGACACGCCGGGCGGCGAACCAACCGAAGGCACGGCTCGCGGCGCCGAGCACCGCCAGCAGTACACCGAGCAGGGCCGCCACCAGCATGGACGTGCGCCAGGTCCCGAGGTCGGCGATCGCGCCCCCGATCGTGGGACCGATCGCCTGTCCGCCCAGCAACGACGCCGAGAAGACCGCCATGGCACTCCCCCGCCGCTCGGCGCCGGCGACGGTGGAGAAGTAGGTCATCCCGGTCGTGTTGGCGAGCGCCGAGGCCATCCCCAGGAGCCCCGCGGCGACGTACACCAGGCCGGCACCCGTGGCCATCGTGAAGGCCATGCCACCCAGACCGAGCGCGATGCCCGCGATGACGAAGACGCGACGGATGCCGAGGCGATCGACCAGGAACCCGGCAGGCAGGTCGGCCAGCAACCGCCCCGCCGCGAAGGTCGTCGTGATCAGCCCGAGCCGCCCGGCGGCCAGCCCGAGTTCGGCCCCGATGGCGGGCAGCAACGGCGTGCGGAAGTGCGACACCACCGAGATCGCGAAGACGCTGGCCCCCACGAGGGCCATGTGGCGCCGGGGCAGCGCGGGCACGCTCACAGCAGGGTGTCCGGACGCACCTCGTCGGGGGCGGGACGGCGCACCGGGTGCCCGGCGGGCACGCCGGCCGCGGCCAGCGCCGAGGGTATGTCGGGGTGGCAGCCGACCTCCATCAGGGCCTCCCACAGGCCGCCCCGTGCGACGACCTTGCGCTGGTCGCCGCGCATCGTCGCGAGGAACAGGTGCACGTCGGCGTCACGCAGATGTTGTTGCAGGTCGTGCAACTCGTCCAGACCGGTCGTGTCGAGGCCGGTGATCCCGCTGGCGACGAGCACGACCCAGTCGACCTCGGGCTGGTCGGCGACGCGATCGCGGATCTGGCCGGTCACGTGCTGCACGTTGAGGAACTCGAGCGAGCCGTCGACGCGCAGGATCAGCCCGTCACGGGCCGTGACCGTCGGGTGCCGCGCGACGCTGCGGTACAGGGTCGTCCCCTCCACCCGGCCGAGTTCGACCAGGGCGGGCCGCATGTTGCGGGCCACGTGCACGGCGAGGTGGCCCAGGACCCCGGCCGCCAGGCCGACCTCGGCACCAAGCAGGAGCGTGGTGCCGAAAGTCACCGCCATCACGGCGCCGTCGGCGCGGTCGACCGCGAGGATGCGCCGCGCCCCCGCGAGGTCGATCAGGCCGGTGACGGCGACGACGACGATCGCGCCGAGCACCGCGCGCGGCAGCGGCTCGAGCACGGGGGTGAACACCAGCAGGGTGGCCACCAGGCACACGGCCGCGACCACGCCGGCGAGTTGCGTGCGGGCGCCGGCGGCGAACACGATCACGGTGCGGGTGAAGCTGGCCGACACGGGAAAGCCGCCGACCAGGCCGGCCGCGCCGTTGGCGACGCCCGAGGCGACGAGTTCGCGCCGGGCGTCGAGGCGCTCGCGGGTCCTGGCGGCGATCGCCTTGCCCATCGACATGTTCCCGGCGTAGCAGATCACGGCGAGCACGATCGCCGGGGCCAGCAGTGCCTCGAGGTCGCCGAGCCCGACCGCCGGCACGACCGGCCGGGGCAGCCCCGAGGGGATCGTGCCGACCAGCGCCACGCCGCCGTCACCGAGGTCGAACAGCGCGGCGAGCACGATCCCGCCGACGACGACGATCAGCGCCGCGGGGACCCTCGGCGCCAACCGTCTTCCGAGCAGCAGGATCGCGATACTGCCCACGCCGACGGCGACGGTCGGGCCGTGCGGACGCGCGAGTGCCTCGACGGCGGCGGCGAGCGCGGTGGTGAACCGGTCGGAGCGTCCGACGTCGACACCGGTCAGGTCGCGGACCTGGCTGAGGGCGATGACGAGCCCGACGGCGGCGGTGAACCCGACGATCACCGGACGCGAGATCAGTTCGACGATCGCGCTGGCGCGGACCGCCGCGAGCAGCAGGTGCAGGGCCGCGACCATCAGTGCCAGCGCACCCGAGAGCGCGACGTACCGCGTCAGGTCGCCGTCGGCCAGCGGTTCGACGGCGGCCGCCGACAGCAGCGCCACCAGCGCGAACGGGCCGAACGACAGGTGGGAGCTGGTCCCGAGCGCCGCGTAGACGAGCAGCGAGACGATCGCGGCGTACAGCCCCGTGATCGGCGGCATACCGGCCAGGGACGCGTAGGCCATCCCCTGGGGCACGAGCATCACGGTCAGCGTCAGGCCGGCGACCACGTCGTCGCGCAGCCAGGCACGCTGGTAGCCGGTTGCCCAGCGCGGCAGCAGTGCCCGTCCCCGGCGCAGGACGGCGCGACCGCTCACCCGGTGTCCGGCAGGTCGTCGCCGGCGAGGGCGAGTTCCGTCAACAGCGTCGCGGTCGCGCCGGCCCGGTCCCGCCAGAACGTCGTGACGAGGTCGTCGCCGCGCATCCCGGCCTGCTGGCGGCGGGCCTCGGCGGCCACGAACCGCAGGGTCGCCCCGGGGTCCTGCCCGAGCAGCGCGCGCAGCATGTAGGCCCGTTCACCGATGCGCAGTCCGAGCTCGAGTTCGCGTGCGGCGCGCGCGAGGTCGGCCCTGGCCAGTACCAGGCCCGACCGCACCGGTGCGAGCAGACCGGCGAGGAAGGCCGGCACGTCACCGTCGCGCGGGTCGGGCAGCGGCGGTGCCTCACGGAGGTGGGCCGACAGCACCGTCGGCGCACCGAGCTCGGCCAGTTCGGCATCGAGCGCCCGTTGCAGCAGGTCGGCCCAGGCGAGGTAGGGCGCCGCGCCCAGCTCGCGCGCCCGTCGCAGGAACCCCGGCAGCCACGACCACAGGTGCTCGTGCAGCAGCGCCAGGCGCGCCAGGCGGGCGCGGCTGCCGGCGCCGTCGTCGAGGTCGATGAGCTGCGCGTACGCCCCGAGCAGGACCGCCAGGTGGTCGGGCTCGGAGGGTGGCGTCACGTCGAGCGCACGCAGGAAGCCGGCGACGCGGTCGCGGGCCACACCCCCGAGCTGGCCCTCGGGCCCGAGGTGTACCGAGGCAAAGGGATGGAGCTGGAACACGAACAGGTCGGTGTGCTCGGCCGCCGTCGGGGTCCGTGGCAGTTCGAGCGCGGCGACGACCGGACCCAGCGCCGGGGACGGCGGTTCGAGGCAGGCGGCCAGCGACCGCAACAGCTCAGCACGACTCACGCCAACTCCTGACCAGGACCGGGGCGGGGCGAGCCTACGTGCGCCGGGCGACGGGTCCGTCGATGCGGAAGGCGTCGGCGGTCGGCTTGAGTGGACGGATCAGCCAGCGCGGACGGCGTTCGCCGTTCGGCGAGGTCAGACGCGCGCCGCGGGTCTTCTCCAGCCACGCGCGGTAGACCTCCCGCGACTTGTCGGTGTCGACCCGGATGTCGCCCGGCTGGTCGCCCGGGTCGGCCCGGCGCACCCGCACCGCCTGGTGCCAGCAGTGCATGCCCGAGATCGGGTCGGGATGGACGCCGAAGGTCATGTTCTGGTGGACGCCGACGTCGGTCCACCAGATCCGCATCGTGTCGGGGTCGCGCGACTCGAAGCCCCCGTGGGGCTTGCGTCCGCGCATGGCCCAGCGGCTGCCGTCACGTTCGAGTTCGACCGTGCTGGCGTTGAGACGCTGGCCGTGCTCGTGGCCCTGCAGGCGCCAGCGGCCCATGTGGTGGCTGCAGGCCACGACGCCGGGCCGGATGCCCTCGGTGACCCACGCCTTGACCACGAAATAGCCGAGTTCGGTCTCGACGCGCACCAGGTCGCCGGTCTGGACGTCCAGCGTCGCCGCGTGCGACGGGTGGATCCAGAGCGGATTGGCGTGGGAGAGCTCGTCGAGCCACTTCGAGTTGGACGAACGCGTGTGGATCTGCGTGGGCAGGCGGAAGGTCGAGATGAGCGGCACCTGGCCGTCGGCGAGCGCCGAGGGGTGCACGTGCGAGCGCAGGTAGGTCGGGATCGCGTACTCGGACCAGCCCCAGTCCACCAGCGTGCGCGAGTAGAACTCGAGCCGGCCGGATGGCGTCGGGAACCCGCGCAGGATCTGGCCGTCGACCTCGACGCCGACCGGGCGACGGCCATCGGCGTCCGGATCCGGGGCGCCGGTGGGCGCATAGTTGACCTTGGCGGGGGCGGGATCGCGCGAGTAGGCCCGGCCGTGGTCGTCGATGCGCACGTCGGTGCTCACCTCGGCGGGGTCGACGGGCTGCTCGTGCAGGGGCCCGATCCCCTTGGCCACCTCGTAGCTGCCGTAGCGGCGCATGTAGTCCAGCGGCGTGAGGCCCTCGGCCTCGGCGGTCTCCTTGAGGCCCGGGACCGAGTTGGCGAACATCCAGCCGTAGTACTCGTCGACGGTGAGCTTCTCGCCGGGACGCTCGCGCGACTCGAAGTACTGGCGGATGCCCAGGCTGCCGTCGGGGTCGATGCGCCACGACAGCTCGATCCAGAACTCGTTCTCCTCCCACACCTCGCCGGGGTTGACCTGGCGGGTGTCGGTGATCTTCTCGCCGAGCCGTTCGCGGGCGGCGCGCAGCACCGGCTGGCGGAACCCGATCCACTGGCCGTCGTACTGCTCGTAGCTGGTGATGTCGTGGCGCTCGGACGACAGCCCCATCGGCAGCACGAGGTCGGCGAAGTAGGCCGTCTCGCTCCAGGTCGGCGTCAGCGCCGCGTGCAGGCCCACCTTGTCGGTGTCGGTGAGCATCTCGATCCACGAGAACCCGTCGGGGTTGGTCCAGACCGGGTTGTAGACCCGGCTGATGTAGGTGTCGAGCGTTCCGCGCCCCTCGTTGACGAAGTGCGGCAGCAGGAAGCTGAGCTCGTTCTGGCCGAGCGGGTACTCGAGCGGGTAGGTCAGCTCGTTCCATGCCGCCGGGTGCGGCGGCAGGTGGATGGGTTCGGCGACGAACTTGTTCCAGGCGTTGGGATAGGTCCCGCCGGGGACCGCGACGGCACCGAGCAGGGCGTTGAGCAGGAACAGCGTGCGTGAGACCTGCCAACCGCCCTCGTTGCCGGCCGCGGCGGAACGCCAGTTGTGGGTCGACAGGCGGGTGCCGGCCGAGGCGACGAGGTCGGCGACCTCCTCGAGCCTGGCCGCCGACACGCCCGACTCGGCCTCGGCGAAGGCGAAGGTGTAGTCGGCGTAGATCTCGCGCAGCACGGCCTCGAACGCCTCGAACGTGGCCGGCAGGTCGGGCCGGACGTCGGTGAGGTACTCGTGCCAGTTCCACCAGCGCCGCACGTACTCGCGGTCGTAGCGGCCGGTCTGGATGACGTGGTTGGCGATGGCGAGGCAGATCGCCGCCTCGCTGCCCGGGTAGGGCGCCAGCCAGTGGTCGGCGTGCGTCGCGGTGTTGGACAACCGCACGTCGAGCACCACCAGCTTCGCCCCGCGTTCACGCGCCTCGGTGATCCGCTGCGCGTGCGGGTTGAAGTAGTGGCCGGTCTCGAGGTGGGCCGAGATCAACAGGATCACGTCGGCGTTGGCGTGGTCGGGCGATGGCCGGTCGATGCCCATCCAGAACTGGTAGCCCGCGCGACCGCCCGACGAGCACACGTTGGTGTGCGAGTTGTGGCCGTCGACGCCCCACGCGCCGAGTACGCGCTCGGTGAAGCCGTCCTCGCCGGGACGGCCGACGTGGTACATGACCTCGTTGGCGCGTTCCTCGACGATCGCGGTGCGGATGCGGCCGGCGAGGGTGTCGAGTGCCTCGTCCCAGTCGATGCGCTCCCAGCCGCCGGCGCCGCGCTCCCCGACCCGCTTCATCGGATACAGGATGCGGTCGGGGTCGGTCACCTGGTTGATGACCGCCGGGCCCTTGGCGCAGTTGCGACCGCGCGAGTTGTGCGCCTCGGGGTTGCCCTCGAACTTGCGGACCTGCAGCGATTCCTTGTCCACGTACGCCAGCAGCCCGCATGCCGACTCGCAGTTGAAGCAGGTGGTGGGCACGAGCATGAAGCGCTTCTCGACGCGGCGCGGCCACGCCTTCGAGTCGAGTTCGACCCAGTCGTCCCAGCGTTCCTTGGGCGGGAACATGGCGAGGTGGATCTTCGAGGGCCCGGGGTAGAAGGTCTCCCCGCGCGCCTCGGTGTCGGCCCGGGCGGCGCTCACGCGGGCGGCGAGTTGGTCGAGGTCCTCGGTCATCGTCGGATCCTGCTCCCCGGGTGCGTGCTCAGGCGAGCGGCACGGACTGGCCGGCCTGGACGTAGGCGTGTTCGAACAACAGCAGCCCGGCGAGGCCGAGCCCGGCCGCGACCAGCGCGACCACGGGCGCGACCGGTGCGGCCATCGCCAGGGCGCACAGCACCAGGCTGGCGCGGAACGGCCGTGCGAAGCGGCCGGACGTGAGGTTGTGCGCCGCGGTGCGGGCGTGGGCGGTCGGGTGGGGCAACGTCACCTCGCCCAGGACCAGCAGCAGGTGCAGCGCCGCCGCAGCGGCCAGGGTCCAGCCGAGCGGGGCGACCGTGTCGGGGGCGAGCCACATCGCGAACGGCACGGCGAGCGCGGCGCCGGCCATGACGGCCTGGACGACCAGGTGCGGCGGGAGCAGCGGGTTCTGCCACAGGTCGCGCGCCTTGGCCTGGGCGAACAGGAACGCGGTGTAGACGGCGGTCAGCACGGCGAGCGGCACGCCGGCGACGGCGAGCCAGCCGAGCACCCCGTCGGCGCCGAGGAGGCCGGCCAGGAAGTGGATCGCCAGCACCACGGCGTAGCCGGTCAGGATGACCGCACCGCGGACCAGCCAACTGCGCCACTGCGGGCGGGTGAGGATGTAGTAGAAGCGGCCCGGGTGCTCGAGGTCGGAGACCAGGACCACGCCCGTGACGGCGAGGAACAGACCGGCGAGCACGGGCGCCCCCACGGTCCACAGCGCATTGGACGCCTCGAGTGCCCCGAAGAACACCAGGGCGGCGAGCACCACGTAGATCCCGGCCGCCATCGACTTGGTCCAGGTGTACAGCCCGACGCGCCAGTCCCAGGGAACGGTGTGGCCGACGTCGTAGGCCAGGATGGCCGCCGCCGACGAACTGCCCGCCCCGGGCGCGGAGCCGGAGTTGATCCGGTGGCCGTCCTCGGGGGCCTGCGAGGCCCAGGCGAAGATGTCGCCGGTGGGGCGCTGGGCCGCCAGCGGATCCAGGGTCGACTGGTGGGCGCCCTTGTAGAACAGCTTCGGCCGGGTGTCCTTCTCGGGCCGGCGGACGTTGACCGGATCACGACCGACGACCTGCGAGACCTTCGACAGCGGGTCGTTCATGTCGCCGACGATGATCGCCTCGACGGGGCACACCACCGAGCAGGCCGGTTCGAGCCCGACATCGATGCGGTGGGCGCAGAAGTTGCACTTCTCGGCCGAGTGGTCCTCGGGGTTGATGAAGATCGCGTCGTACGGGCAGGCGGCGATGCACGCCTTGCACCCGATGCACGATTCCTTGTCGAAGTCGACGATCCCGTCGGCGCGCTTGAACATCGCCGACGTCGGGCAGGCCGTCACGCACGGCGCGTCGACGCACTGGTTGCAGCGGGTCACCTGGAAGTTGCGTCGCGCCTCGGGGAACACGCCGACGTCGACCGACTTGACGTAGGTCCGCGAGACCGACAGCGGGACCTCGTTCTCGGACTTGCACGCGGTCGTGCAGGCATGACAACCGATGCACTTCGACTGATCGATGATCTTCGCCCACTGGGGTGTCGCGCCGTCGCTCGACGGCGACACCAGTGGCAGCGGCTGTCCGACCTCGCCCATCCCGGCCTCTCTCACCCGTCCGGCCTCCCGCGGGGGCCGAACCGGTGTCGGCTCGCCCCCGCTACTCCCGGCGCGGACCCTATCGCAATATGTACGCACAAACGCAAACGATTGGCGTCAGGACCGCTCCAGGACCGTCCCCCGGCCGGGGAACCGGCGTCCCAGGCGCCGCTCGAGGAAGTCGAGCAGGTGCGCGTCGAACGCCTCGGGCTGTTCGAGATTGCAGGCGTGACCGGCGCCGGGCAGCGTGACCAGTTCGGCGTCCGGCAGCCGCTCCCGCAGCGCATGGGCCCGTTCGTGGGCGTTGTCCTCGCTGCCCGACAGGATCAGGGTCGGTGCCCGCAACTCGAGGCTGAGCCAGTCGGGATCGGGCTGTTGCATCGCGCGCAGCATCGTGACGATCGTGTCGAGGTCGGCGAGGTGGTTGCGCTCGACGAACACCGCGGCCAGCCAGCGCGCGAACCACGAGTCGCGGAACGACGCCGAGAAGTCGGCGAGCGTGTAGGCACGGCGGTAGGCGAGGCCGTCGCGTTCGTAAGCGTCGACGTGGCGCTGCAGATGCGGCTTCGTCGGCGACCACCCGGCCCCCGCCAGCACCAGCGCCGCGACCTGTCCCGGTTGCTGGTGGTAGAGGTGTTGCACGACGACGGCGCCGACGGAACAGCCGACGAGCACCGCCGGTTGGTCGACCTCGTCCGCGACCGCGTCCCAGCAGGCGCGGGCGACGTCCGCCATGGTCAGGTCGTCGTCCGCGGCGGGCGAGCGGCCGTAGCCGGGCAGGTCCACCGCCAGGCAGCGGAACCAGGTGGCCAGGTGCGCCATCTGGAACAGCCAGGCCGTGCTGTCCATCGGGTTGGGGTGGACGAACACCATCGGGGGCGCGCCGACCGGGCCACGGCGTTCGACGTGGAGGGGTCCGTGGACGGGGCCGCTCATCGGCGCACGAGTTGTTCGAAGTCGACGCCGAGGTCACGCAGCACCACCCGGGCGGCGTTGCGGCCGGGGAAGCCGGTGATCGATCCGCCCGGGTGGGTGGTGCCGCCCGTCTGGTACAGCCCGCGCAGCGGCAGTCGGTGCTCGGCCCAGCCGGCGGCGGGGCGCAGGGCGCCGCTGAAGGCGAACCCACGGTCGCCGCCGTGCGCGGTGCCGCGGATCATGTGCGGGTTCCACCGTTCGAGGTCGTCCGGCGTGAACGTGCGGGCGTGGACGATCACGTCGTCACTCAGGTTGGGGGCGGCGACCCGCACGGCCTCGAGGAGTCGTCGGGCGTGGTCGTCGCGCCCCTCGTCCCAGGTCGTGGCCCCGGCCGGGGGGCGCGGCGACGTCGCCGTGACGAACTTGACGGTGTGGTGACCGGCCGGCGCGCGGGCCGGGTCGACCACCGTCGGCGTGGCGATCAGCACCGACGAGAAGTCGGTGGAGGGCCGGCCGTCGCGAACCTCGCGGGTCACGCGCACGATGTCCTCGGGCCACCCCGCCAGGCCCGATGCGACCGCCACCTCGTCGTGCTCGTGCCCGACGAACCGGGGCGGCTGCGTGGTCGCGAGGTGGCTGACCGACAGCGACAGGCCGAGGTCGAGCGTCTCGACCCCGTAGAGGAACGACTCGTCCCAGGCGTCCCGCGGTGCCATGTCCACCAGGTGGCGGACGTGGATCGAGGACACCACCGCCTCGCGAGCTTCGAAGCGGTCGCCGTCCTCGGTCTCCACGCCGGTGCAGCGGTCCCCGTCGAGCAGAAGCCGGGCGACCTTCCGGTTGCACAGCACCGTGCCGCCGTACTGCTCGATCGCGTGCACCAGGGCCGTGGCGAGCGCGCCCGAGCCACCCAACGGGATGGTCCAGCTCCGCGCCTGACGGCCCGCGGGCGCCGAGACGGCGAGCGCTCCCGAACCCGGCAGGTCGACCGAGCTCAGCGACTGCGACGCCGCCCACAGCATGAAGGCCTGGACGTGGCGCGACGTGTACTCGTGGCGGACGACCTCCCAGGCGCTGAGCGCCTTGCGGCGCCGCCACACGTTGCCGGCCGGCGAGCCGGCGAGTTCGGTGTCGAGGGCCGTGGCCCACCCGACCGGGTTGCCGCGCGTGCGGCCGAAGGCGGCCTTGACCGCATCCCACTCGCCCAGCAGTCGACGGTAGGTACGCGCATCGGCCGCGGAGAAGCGCGCGATCTCGGCCGTGGTGCGCTCGACGTCCAGCCAGCTCGTGAGCGTCTCGCCGTCGGGGAACGCGACCCGCGAGACCGGGTCGGGTCGGACGTAGCGCAGCCCGAAGTCGGCGAGCAGTCCGAGTTCGTCGGCGGCGATCAGCGGGTTGACCTGGAGACCGTTGTGGCCGCTCGATGCCGTGTCGACCTGATAGCCGGGGAACAACTCCTCGGTCGCGGCGCCGCCCCCCGGGGTCGGGCGTGCGTCGAGGACCAGGACCTCGCGACCGGCGCGGGCGAGGTAGGCGGCCGTGACCAGCGCGTTGTGGCCCGCACCCGCGACGACGACGTCGGCGGTGACCACGGCACCCTCCAGGGACGCGGGCACGAGCGCGCCCAGGGCTCTGCACACGATTGCGTGCCCGAACCGATCCTTGCAAAGGATTGCCGGGATGTCGAGCTACGCTCCGCCCGCGGACGCCACCGGTGTGGGACCGGCGACCCGTCCCGCACGACGCGATCGTCGGCGACCGCGACACGCGCTCGGTGGAGGAGCCGTTCGATGCCCGACGACGTCCCGGACCAGGCGCCCGTCGCCGACCGGCCGTCACGGGGTTGGCTGATCCGCACGCTCGTGACCGCGCTCTTCGGGATGACCGCGATCCAGGCGATGCGCCCGATGGTCTCCTACCGGGCGCTCGAGTTGGGTGCGTCCGCCTTCGAGCTGGGCATCGTCGCCGCCTCGTACGCCCTGCTGTCGTTTCTGTTCGCGGCGCCGCTCGGCAGCTGGATCGACCGGCTCGGCGAGGCCCGGTTCCTGATCGGCGGCACGGCGACGACGACCCTGATCGCCGTGGTGCTGTCCCAGGCCGACAGCCTGCCGGCGGTGATCGGCGCGCAGGCGCTGCTCGGTCTCGGCCAGGTGACGGCGCTGGTCGCGTTGCAGACCCTGGTCGCCAACGGTGGACCACGCGCCGGGCGCGACGCCCGGTTCGGGGCCTTCACCGTCGCGGCCTCGACGACCCAGATCATCGGCCCGATGTCGGCCGGCTTCCTGTACGACACGGCGGGGCTGAGCTCGGGCCGGGTGTTCCTGCTCGCGGGGATCCCGGCGATCGCCGCGGTCGGGATGGCGGTGTCGCTGCTGGTGCGTCCCGCTCCCCGGTCCACCGGTCGCGGCGTCGGCGCACGCTCGCCGTCCGAGCGTTTCTTCACGACGGTGGGCACGGTGATGCGCCGGCCGTCGATCCCCCACGCCATGCTCGTCAGCGTCGCGGTGCTGACCAGCATCGACCTGCTGATCGCCTATCTGCCGGCCTACGGCGAGGCCAACGGGATCCCGGCCTCGACCATCGGCGTGATGCTCGGTGCCCGGGCGGCGGCGGGCATGGCATCGCGCGTGCTGATGCTGCCGATGTTGCGGCGCTCGACCCGCCGCCGGCTGCTGGCGCAGAGCACGCTGCTGCCGTGCGTCGCCCTGCTGCTGCTGCCGCTGACCGACGTCACCATCGTGCTGATCGGGCTGCTCGCCGTGGCGGGCTTCGGGCTCGGGCTCGGGCAGCCGCTGAGCATGGCGTGGATCGCCGACCAGGTGCCCCGGTCCATCCGCGGCACCGCGCTCGGCATCCGGATCACCGGCAACCGGCTGGGGCAGTTCGTCGTCCCGGTCGCCGTCGGCGCGGTCGCGGGTGCGACCAGCATCGCCGCGATCTTCGTGATCTCGGGCGTGACCCTGGGCGTCAGCGCGCTCGTGATGTCACGCGCCCCCGACGGGGGCGGCACGCCGGGCGAGGCGGCGGCAGGCTGAGGCAGCGTCGCCCGGCCGCGTGAGGTCAGCGCTCGACCGGGACGCCCACCATGCTGCCCCACTCGGTCCACGATCCGTCGTAGACGCGGACGTGGTCGTACCCGAGCACCTGGGTCGCGACGAACCAGACGAGGCTGCCCCGGTGGCCCAGCCGGCAGTAGGCGACCAGGTCGTCGGTCTGGTCCGGGGCGGCGTCGACCTGTTCGAACAGGGCGCGCAACTCGTCGGGCGAGCGGAAGCTGCCGTCGTCGGTGAGGAAGCGCTCGTACGGCAGGTTGACGGCGCCCGGGATGTGACCGTGACGCTCGGCGCCGTGGTCGAACCCCGTGCCCGGCTTCACCCGCCGGCCGTCGTACTCCTCCTCGTAGCGGGCGTCGAGCAGGCGCGGCGCCGAGCCGTCGCGGAGCGCAGCCAGCAGTTCGTCGCGGCGGACCCGGCTGCGGTCGCGCCGGTCGGGGCGCCGGACCGTGCGACGGGTGGGCTGCGCCGCCGGGACGTCGGTGGTCAGGGGCAGGCCGAGGTGCTGCCAGCGGACCTTGCCGCCGTCGAGGACGTGGACGTTCGAGAACCCGCACATCTCGGTCATCACCCAGTAGCAGTACGTGGCGAACTGGTTGCGGATGCCGTAGAGCACCAGGTGGTCGTCGTCGCCGACGCCGCGTTCCCCGAGCCGCTGCGCCAGCAGTTCGGGCATGGGGAACTCGCGCTCGTAGGTGTCCCAGGCCACGTCCTTCCAGTACCAGCCCTGGGCGCCGGGCACGTGCCCCTCGGCGTAGCCGGCCTGATCGGCCTCCTGGGCGATCTCGGCGACGACCACGGCCGGGTCGTCGAGGTGGTCACGCAGCCACTCGCAGCTGACCAGTGGGCCATCGACCATGTCTGCCTCCGTCGGTGGGTGGGCGGGGTGTCCGCTCAGGGCAGAGCCCGCACCTGGAGTTCGGTGGCGGCGCCCGCGTGGAGGGTGTTGTGCACCTTGCACTGCTCGGCTGCCTCGCGCAGCCGTTCCATCTGCTCCTGGCTCAGGTCGCCGCCGAGGTGCATGGTCATGCGGATCTTGCTGACCCGCTCGGGGTTGAGCGCGACGAGCGGCTTGAGTTCCACCCGGACGTCCTCGACGGGGATGCCCTCGGCTTCCGCGAAGGACAGCATCGTGCCGACCATGCACGTGCCGAGGCTCGCCAGGAGCAACTCGACGGACCGGAACACGTCGGCGTCGCCGTCCTTCGCGGCCGGGCGGTCGACCACGACGGTGGCCGTCTCGGTCCGTGCCTCGAGCCGGTGGTCCTTCATCCGTTCCACGACCATCCGCATGCTTCGCTCCTTCTCTCGCGTTGGCGCTAGGCCGGTCCGGACTCGAGAAACCGCTTCTTGCGGGCGACCGCGGCCTCGGCCTGGTCGCGGGTCATGGCCCGCGCACCACCGAGCCGCTCGGCGAGGATGCCCAGTTCGGCGTTCTCCTCCAGGGCGATGCTGCGGCGCAGCGCCTCGGTGGCGTCGGCGCCGCCGACCAGCACGCCGTGGTTCTCGAGCAGCACCGCCGCGGCGCCGGGTTCGCGTTCGAGCGCGTCCACGATGTTGGACACCGACGCCTCGGACCCGCGCGGCGCCCAGGCCGCGACGGGGGTGTCGGTCGTGATGCCCCACCGGGCGAGGCTCTCGGCGAACACCGGCAGGGGGCGGCTCGCGACGGCGTAGGCGCTGGCTGCCGGCGAATGGGTGTGCACCACGCAGGTGAGCCCGGCCCGGACCCGATACACGGCCGTGTGCATCGCGATGACCTCGAACTCGGTCGGCGCCACGTGGCCGTCCAGCACGTTGTCGTCGAGGTCGATGACGGCGAGGTCGTCCTCGGACAGGCCGGCCAGCGAACTACCGGTCATGACGAGGTGATCCGTGCCGGGCACGCGCACCGAGATGTTGCCGTGCAGGCTCTTCGAGGTGATGTGGCGCTCGATCAGGGCACGGGCGACCTTCACGATGTCGGCGCGGTGATCGCCGTAGAGACGCTCGTCCATGCTGTTCTCCCGTGCTGGTCGCGTCCGCCGCCCTCCCTCAGGGACCGGCTCACGCTAAATGTCGGGTCAATCGATTGCAAGAGGAGGCGTCCAGACAGCCGTACGCCCCCGAATTGTGGCACCTATGCACCACAATGGTCACGCAATCGTTTTCGTTCCCGATGGCATGCTAGACACACGGGCACGCGGACATGGAGACTCCGATGCTGATCGTGCCGGCCGACGCGCTGCAGTACGTCCAACTGCCCGGGCGCCGTTCAGCCGACCCGCTGCGCGACCTCGACGCGCCGGTCAGCGTGCGGCTCGTGCGGATCGAGCCCGGGCCCGGTCGCCGGCCCCACCGCCACCCGCACAGCCTCGAACTGGTCCACGTGCTGGCGGGCCGGGGAACGGCATGGCAGGGCGGCGAGCGCCATCCGGTCGGCCCGGGTGACACCATCATGATCCCGCAGGGGGTGCACCACGCGACGCTCGCGGCGCCCGGCACGGCGCTCGAGTTGGTGTGTTTCTTCCCGCACCCCGACCTGGCCGCCAACATCGAGGAACTCGACGGGCCCGTGCTGGACGCGTGACGAGGTCAGCCGACGGGGATGGTCACCACGGGACAGGGTGACTGGAGCAGGACCGCCTGGGCGACGCTGCCGAACAGCAGCTTGTTGACCCGCGACCGGCTGCGGAGGCCGATGGCGCCGAACTCGAACTCGCCGGTCCGCAACTGCTCGGCGATCACCTCGTCCGGTTCGCCGCGAGCAACGCGGACGTCGACGGCGGCTCGCCGGTCGGGACCGACCGCCTCGTCGAGACGGGCACGCAACTGGCCCCGCGTCTGCTCGAACAGGACGTCGAGGTAGCCGCCCTCGTCGGGGTGGTCGCGGGTGAAGGCCTCGAAGTCGGCCTTCTCGACCACGTGGAGGACGGTGAGCTTGACGCCGAGCCGGGTGGCGATGTCGACCGCCGTACCGAGCAGTTGCGTGGCGTCGGTCTGGAGGTCGTCCGCGAGCAGCATCCCGACCATGGTGTCCTCCTCGTCGCCGGGCCCGGGGGCCGACGGCCTGGTGTCGTGTCCTCGACCCGCACGCTAGTCGGCGGTCCGCCCGCCGCTAGCGTTCGTCCTCGACCGCACCGGAGGGCCGATCTGAGCGTCGAGCATGGCCTGACCTACGCGGGCATCATCACGTTCGCGATGGCGGGGGCACTGGCCGGAATCCAGAAGCGGTTCGACATCGCCGGTGTGGTCATCCTCGCCGTCGTCACGGCCGTCGGTGGCGGATCCGTGCGTGACATCGTGGCCGGTGTGGTGCCACCGACCGCGCTCACCGACGAGGTGCAGTTGTGGCTGCCCGTGGTCACCGGTGTGCTGGTGTTCGCGACGCACCACCGGCTGCAGACCCGACGGTTGCTGTACGTGTTCGACACGCTCAGCCTCGGCCTGTTCGCCGCGCTCGGTGCCCAGCGCGGCGTCGACGTCGGGTTCGGTCTGCTCGGCACCGTCTTCGCCGGCGGGGTCAGCGGCATCGGCGGCGGCATCATCCGCGACGTGCTCTCGGGCGAGATCCCCGGCGTGATGTATCGGGCCGGGGACCTGTACGCCACGGCCGCCGCGGCCGGCGCGGCGGTGACCTACCTGCTCCAGCCCACCGGCACGACACCCGCGCTGATCGTCGGTGCCGGCGTGACCGTCGGCCTGCGCGCGGGGTCCCGCCTCGCCGGCCTCAACCTCCCCGTCCCCCGCACACCGGAGTGACCGCGCCCCCCCGAAACGGGGACATCTCCCAGCTTTCGGTTCCGAACGATCGCCGGCTGGCAGCCGTAGCGCCGGGAACTGGGAGTACTCCCAGTTTTCGGTCAGGCGAGGTGGTCGGCGAGCCAGTCGGCGGTCTGGTCGCGGTAGCGGTACCAGTAGTTGTTCACCACGTGGTTGCCGCCCTCGACGACGTCGAGGACGACGTCGCCGCCGGCCTCTGCGGCCAACTTCTCGGCCTCGGACGCGGGCGTGATCCGGTCCTCCGTCCCCGCGACGATGTAGAGCGGGCACGTGATGTTCGCCGCGTGACCACGCAGGGTCATGCGGGCCGACACCTCGGCGGCGGCGTCGATGTCGTCGACCTTGGCGCGGTGGAGGAACGCCGCGATGTTGAGCGGTGGACGGCCGTGGAAGTTGGTCTTGCGCTCGTACGCACCCGACAGCGACACGCACGCCTTCGCACGCCGCTCGAAGCATGCGGCCCGCGCGGCGAAGTAGCCGCCGAGGGACACGCCCCACAGGGCGAGGCGGTCGGTGTCGAGGTCGTCCCGGGTCTCGAGGTGGTCGATGACGGCGGCGACGGGCCGTTCGTATTCCGGGCACAGGGCGAGATCGTGCTCGGCCTCGCCCTGCCCGGGGCCGTCGAACGCGAAGGTGGCCAGGCCGCGGCGCAGGAAGCGCTGCTCGTAGTCGTGCATCTCCTCCTTGGTGGAGTCGAGGCCCATGCACATCACGACGACGGGCGGGCGGTCGCTGCCGGCCGGTCGTCGCAGGTTGCCGTACAGGTGGGTGCCCTCGTACGGCACGGCGACGCGTTCGCCGGGCGGGTCGAGCAGCGGGAGCGCGTCGGTCCTGCAGGCGACGGCGCGGCGGCCGGCCTCGCGCATCTGGCCGAGGTCGTTGACGAACAGGAACTTGCCGAAGTGGAAGCAGACCGCAGCCCGCGTCAGGTGCTCGCCGGCGCTGATCGTGTTGCCGGCGGCGAGCGCTTCGCGTCCCAAGGTCTCGTGGATCTCGGCGCGCGCCGACCAGGCAGCGCACCAGTCCTCCCACCGGCTGAGGCTGCCGGTGACGTCCTCGAAGTCGGACAGCGGGACGCCGTTGGCGACGAAGCGGGGCGACCAGTGCGAGATCGCCGACGCGATCCTCGGATCCACGTCTGGTGCGTCGGCCATGGCAGGAGCCTTCTGTCGTCGGTGATGGGGGGCAACGAGGGAGCGAAGCGACCGAGACGGGGGATCCATCATCAGCCCTTTGCGAGAACTTCCTCGATCGAGGTGCCGAGGTCCGTCAGCAGGACCTGGGCGGCGTTGCGGCCCGGGGTGCCGGTGATCGACCCGCCGGGGTGGGTGGTGCCGCCGGTCTGGTACAGGCCGGGGATCGGCATGCGGTGCTGGGCCCAGCCCGGTGCGGGTCGCAGCGGCCCGCTGTAGGGCACGCCGCGGTCGCCGCCGTGTGCCGATCCGCCCACCATGTGGGCGTTGCCGCGCTCGATGTCGAGCGGGCTCAACACGAGGTGGTCGAGGATGACGTCGTCGGTGAGGTTGGGGGCGAAGTCGCGCACGGCGGCGAGCAGTGCGGCGGCGTGCTCGTCCTTCGCGTCGTCCCAGGTGGCGTGGCCGCCGGGCGGTGTCGGCGAGCACGGCACGAGGAACTTGACCGTGTGGTGACCCTCGGGGGCACGGCTGGGGTCGGCCAGGGTCGGGGTCGCGACCAGGATCCACGGGAATCGGGTGCTCGGGCGGCCGTCGCGGATCTCGCGGGTGACGTCGATGACGTCCTGCGGCCAGCCGGCCAGACCGGACGAGACGGCGGTGGGCGTGCCCGGGTCGCCGCGGAAGCGCGGCGCCTCGCTGGTCGCGAACTGCACCGCGAACATCGGCAGACCGGGGTCGAAGGTCTCGACGCCGTAGACGAAGGCGTCGTCCCACGCCTCGCGCGGTGCCATGTCGAGCAGGTGCTTGACGTGGACCGAGGAGACGACTGCGTCCCGGGCGGTGAACCGCTCCCCCGTCGCGGTCACGACGCCGGTGCAGCGGCCGTCCTCGACGACGAGTTCGACCACCTCCTGGTCGCACACGACCTCACCGCCGGCGGCTTCGAGTGCCGCCACCAGCGCGTCGGTCAGGCGGCCGGAGCCACCCTCGGGAATGCACCAACTGCGCTTCTGCCGGCCGGCCATGATCGAGTAGGGCAGCATCCCCGAGCCGGGCAGGTCCATCGACACCAGGGTCATGAAGGCCTGCCAGAACACGAACGCGCGGACGTGCGGTTCGGTGTACTCGTGCTGGATCACCTCCCAGGCACTCAGCGCGATGCGGCGCCGCCACACGCCCCCGCGCGGGTGCTCGCGCAGACGCTCGTCGAGCGAGGGCCCGAACCCGATCGGGTGGCGGTTGGCGGCGCCGAACACCGGACCCATCTCGGCCCACTCGGCGAGCACCCGCCGGTAGGTGTCGGCGTCCCTGGCCGAGAACCGGGCGAACTCGTCGACGGTGCGTTCGGGGTCGAGCCACATCGTGAACTGTTCGCCGTCGGGGAAGGCGACGTGGGCGACCGGGTCGGGGTCGATGTAGCGCAGCCCGAACTCGCGGAGCAGACCGAGTTCGTCGTCGGCGATGACGGGGTTGTTCTGGATCAGGGTGTGGCCGGTCGAGCAGGTGTCCATCATGAACCCGGGCCGCACGAGTTCCTCGGACACGGCGCCGCCGCCGGGCCGTTCGCGGGTCTCGAGCACGACCACCTTGCGGCCCGACCGGGCGAGGTAGACGGCCGTGATCAGCGCGTTGTGGCCCGACCCCGCGACGACGACGTCAGCGGTGTTCGTCACCGCCGTACCTCGGACAACAGGCGTTCGACGTTGCCGCCCAGGATCAGGCCGCGGTCGTCGTCCGAGAGCCCCTCGACGGCGTCGAGGGTGTCGACGGGGGTCAGGTCGCCCATCGGGAACGGGTAGTCCGAGCCGAGCACGACGCGTTCGGCGCCGGCCCACTGGATCAGCATGCCCAGCACCTTCGGGTCGTGCAGGACCGTGTCGAAGTGGATCCTCCGCAGCAGTTCGGTCGGGCGGGTCTCGATGCCGCCCTTGCGGCTCAGGTGCGACACGGCGTCGAAGCCGCGGTCCCAGCGGCCCGACTGCCACGGCGCGAACCCTCCGCCGTGCAGCAGGACCGGTCGCAGGTCGGGATGACGGTCGAGTACGCCCGAGAACAGCATGTGGGCGATCGCGATCGTCGACTCGGCGGGGTTGCCGACCAGGTTGCCCAGGAAGTAGCGCGAGACGTTGCGGCCCGTGAGCGAGACGTAGGGGTGGATCACCACCGGGCACCGCAGCTCGGACGCCGCCGCCCAGAAGGGTTCGAGTTCGGGGTCGTCGAGGTCGCGTCCGTCGACGGTCGTGGCGATCTCGACACCGACCATGCCGAGTCCGGTGACGGCATGCCGGAGTTCGGCGGCGGCCGCGGCGCCGTCCTGCAGCGGCACCGTGCACAGCCCGCGGAAGCGGTCGGGATGCTCGGCGACCGTGGCCGCGAGCAGTTCGTTGAACATCCGCGCGTAGCGGGTACCGACCTCGGTCGGCAGGGAGTAGGCGGTCAGGTCGATCCAGCTCGAGATGAGCTGCACCTCGACGCGGGCGGCGTCCATGGACGCCAGCCGGGCGGCGACGTCGTCGAAGTCGTCACGCAGCGCGGGCGTGGTGACACCACCGGCGAAGCGGACGGCGCGCCCCTTGTCGGTGTCGACCAGTTCGGTGCCGTAGCGGTCACCCTCGCGGGCGAACAGCTCGAGCAGGCCGTTGGGGGCGCAGTGGGCATGCACGTCGTAGGTGGTCACGGTTGGGGATCCCTCCTGGCGGGTTCGAGCACAGGCGGTGCCGGCCTGTGGCCCGCCCGCGAAGACCGGCCGGCCCGGGCGACGCGGGGTCGCCCGGGCCGGGTCGGTGCAGCCTTGCCTGGGTGGTGCTAGTCGAGGCTGGCGGGCCGCAGGTCCAGACCGACGCGCTCCTGCGCTTCGTGCAGGGCGTCGAGGTGGACGTACTGACGCCAGTCGAGGTCCTCGGGCAGGTTGCCGAGCTCGACCTGCTCGGCGACGAGGTTGTCCATCAGGTCGACTTCGAAGCCGCCGTCGGGGCTGACCTGCTCGACCTCGAGGGTGAAGACGGTCTCGAACGGTTCGGGGATCTCGAAGTCGTAGTCCTCCCGCATGATGCGGTAGATCTCGGCCTGCTTCTCCTCGTCGTCGATCGCCTCGTACATGTCCTGGCGGGCCTTGAGGGTGGCCTCCCAGTAGGCGACGACCGTGTCGTAGTTCTCCTCGTAGAAGTCGCCCATGACCAGGACGCCTTCCTGCGGGTTCTCGGCGAACTGCTCGTAGATGAACTGGCCGCCGGCCTCCTCGAGCGCGAACTTGTGCCGCGGGAACAGCGCGCCACCGGCGACGGTGCCGCTGATGATCGCCTGCAGCGTCGCGTCGGAGTTGCCGCCCTGCGGCACGAAGTTGACCTCGGCGGGGTCGACGCCGAGCTCGGTCAGGTAGCGCTCGAGCAGCAGCTGGTTGCGGCTGCCGAGCGCGCCACCGGTGATGTCCTTGCCGATCAGGTCCTCGGCCGAGGAGATGTCGGGGCCGACACCCAGGATCTGGTACTCGCCGTGGCGGTAGGTGCCGGTGAAGCGGATGTCCTCGCCACTGGCCGCGGCCGAACCGAAGGCCGCGTCGGTGTCACCCTGGGTCAGGTGGAGGCTGCCGCCGATCAGACCGGCCATGTAGTCGTCGGTCTCGATGATCTCGACCTCGTCGATCCCGACCTCGTCGAAGTAGCCGTAGGCGTCGGCGAGCACGACCGCCATCTGGGTCGCGTAGTTCGGGTTGTTGATGCCGACGGTGATGCTCGACATCACGTCGCCGCCGGCTTCGCCCTCGGCCTCGCCCTCACCCTCGGCCGCGGGCTCGTCCTCGGTCGTGTCGTCGCCACCTCCGCACGCCGTCGCGAGCAGGGCCATCGCCCCGATCGCGGCCGCGGTCCTGCGCCACTTGATGAAGCCTGTCATGCGTTTGCTCCCTCTCCCCGTGGGTCTCCCTGTCCCGGTCGTGACCGGACAGGCCTTCGTACCGCCGTGGGACCACGGCGAGTTCTCGATTGCATGGTTGTTGCGCGCGTTCAGCTACCGAAGTTGCGCCAGGGCGCGGCCCGGTTCTCGATCCACTTGACGATCTGCACGAAGCTGAGCGAGAACACCACCAGCACGAGCAGCACCGCGTAGAGCAGGCCGGGGTTGAACGACTCCGCGGCCCGGGTGGTCAGATATCCCAGGCCCTTGTTGCCACCGAAGATCTCGGCGATCACCAGGCCGACCAGCCCGCGGGTCATGCCCTGGTTCACGCCCGAGATGATGAACGGCAGCGTGAACGGGAAGATCACCTTGCGGTACAGGTCGGGCTTTTTGGCCCCGAACACCTGTCCGGCCCGGACCAGCGACTGGTCCACGGTCTTCACCCCGGCCATGCAGTTGATGATGATCGGGAAGATCGCCGACAGAAAGATCAGCGTGAACTTCGCCGAGTCGGAAAAGCCCAGGATCAGGATCAGCAGCGGCATCAGCGCCACACGCGGCAGGGCCGCCATCGACCACACGTAGGGGCTGAAGATCGAGTCCATCACCTTGGAGGCACCCATCAACAGCCCGACCGGGATCCCGACCGCCATCGCCGCGGCCATCCCGAGGATGAACATCCGCATGCTGTAGAAGATGTGCTCGAGGATGATCCCGCCCGGCGCGAGCCCCTCGAACAGCGTCGAGAACATCACGCTCGCCCGCGGCAGGAACAGCGGGCTGACGATCTCGGCCCGGGCGAACAACTCCCACAGGATGAAGAACACCGTGAGGTTGAGGATCACCAGCCCGGCGGCGCCGTAACGGCGCAGGTAGTTGATCGGGCTGTAGCGGAAGGTGCGTTCGGGTCCGCTCGCCGGCCCGCCATCACCGGGAGCGACCGTGTTGGGCTCGACCGTGGTGCTCATCAGACCTCGTCCTCCGTCGCCGCGCCGAACGCCTCGCCCTTGAGCAGGTCCCAGACATGCTCACGCAGTTCGTGGTAGCGCGGATTCGCCTTGATGTCCTGCTCCGCGCGCGGCCGCGGCAGATCGACCTCGACGACCTCACGGATGCGGCCCGGACGGTGCGAGACCACCACGACCCGGTCCGCGAGCGTGATCGCCTCGTCGATCGAGTGCGTGATCAACACCACCGTCTGCCCCGTCGAGGCGATGATCCGTTCGAGCTCACCCTGCATCCCCTCGCGGGTCATCGCGTCGACCGCGCCGAAGGGTTCGTCCGCGAGCAGGATCTCGGGCTCGCACACCAGCGCGCGGGCGATACCCACCCGCTGCTTCATGCCGCCCGAGAGCTCGTACGGAAACGACTTCTCGAAGCCCTGCAGGCCGACCAGCTTGAGGTAGTGGGCCACACGATCGGCCAACTGCTGCTTCGACAGGTCGTGCTTGATGAACTCCAGCCCGAACTCGACGTTCTCCTGCACCGTGCGCCACGGCATCAACGCATAGTCCTGGAACACCATGGCCCGATCCGGCCCCGGCCCCTTCACCGGTTCACCGTTGACCGCCATCGTGCCCTTCCAGGGCTTGACCAGTCCCGCGACCACGTTGATGAACGTCGTCTTCCCACACCCCGACGGGCCGACGATGCAGATGAACTCACCCCGCCGGATCTGCAGGTTCACGTCCCGCAACGCGGTCAACTCGATCTTCTCGCGCAACTTGCGGTACCCGACGACCAGGTCGCGGGCATCGATCACGACATCGCCCTTGGCCTGACTGGCCGTCGACGAGTCCGCCAGCGGTGACGGCATGCTCGACATGCATTCCTCCCGGGGGCCGAGACGGTCCGGAAGGCGCTCCCGCGCTGCCGGTACCTCGGACATCGGGTGTATCCAATCACGCGTCGCCCCGGTTCACAATCGATTGCAAGAAATCCGTCACGATCGGCCCCGGCGGCGGGGGCGGCGGCGACCGCCGCCCTCCTACCGCCGCCGTAGCTCGGCACCGCCGAGCGCTCCGCGGCGTGACCCGGCGGGTGGTGGGGCGCCAACCCGCCGTACGGGCGGTCGTAGCGGCGAACGCGCGCAAACGCGCCAGGTTGGCGTCGCAATCGGTTGCGACGCCATGCGGCCCTGGTCGCCGCGCTTCCGTCGGGGCGTGCGGGGGCACGACACCCCCCAGGCCGGCCATGTGCGCTCACCGCACTCGGAGGTGCGTCACCAGCGCGCGCGCGGTGGGTACAAACGTTTGCCGCGGGGCTGCGGGGCGCACTAGCGTTCCGCGCCGGGCCGGAACCGGCCCCGGGGGACCTTGGGAGAGGTGGGCGAGCGTGCAGCGTCCGATCACGTTGCGCGACGTGGCCAGACTGGCCGACGTGCATCCGTCGACCGTGTCGCGCGCGCTCAACGAGCGCACCCGCGCCCTGGTCAACACGGCCACGGTGACCCGCGTGCTGGCCGCGGCGCAGGAGTTGGGGTATCGCCCCAACGCCCTCGCCCAGGGCCTGAAGGTCAACCGCACCGGGACCGTGGGGATGCTGGTCCCCGACCTCACCAACCCGCTCTTCCCGCCGATCGTGCGTGGCATCGAGGATCGGCTCACCAACGCGGGTGCGACGCTGCTGGTGGCGAACACCGACAACGACGTCGACAAGGAACGCGCCATCCTCGACGTCATGCTGCGCCGGCGGGTCGACGGTCTGATCCTGGCGACCGCCCGGCGCGAGCACCCCGTCCTCGCCGATCTGGTGCGACAGCGCTACCCGGTCGTGCTGGTCAACCGGACCGCCGACACGCCCCCGCTGCCCTCGGTCAGCGGCGACGACCACGTCGGCATCGGCCAGGCGGTACGTCACCTGGTCGAACTCGGGCACCGGCGGATCGCGCATCTCGCCGGCTCCAAGGCCGTCTCGACGGGGCTCGTGCGCCACCAGAGCCTGGTGACGTGGATGGAGACCTACGGGTTGGAAGTCGACCCGGAACTGATCGTGTTCTGCGACTGGTTCAACCAGCAGGCAGGGGCCGACGGCTTTCGCGAACTGCTCGACCGTGGCGCCGACTTCACCGCGGTCGTCGCCGCGAACGACCTCGTCGCGCTCGGCTGCTACGACGTGGCGGCGGAGCGCGGCATCCGGATTCCCGAGGACGTCTCGATCGTCGGCTACAACGACATCGTCTTCGCGGATCGGTTCGCACCGCCGCTCACGAGCGTACGCATCCCCCACTACGAGATCGGGGTCCGGGCCGCCGAACTGATCCTCGAGGCGATCGAGGATCCTGGTGCCGTGCGCATGAGTCTGCGGCTGCCCCCGGAACTGCGTGTGCGCGGCTCGACCGGGCCGCCACCGGTGGCCACCGCGGCGGGATCAGCCCCAGATCGCGCTGTGCGCCAGCTTCCCGGCTGACGCCAGCAGCAGCACCAGGATCCACACGTCGAAGGTCTTCGCCGACATCCGGGTCGCCAGGCGGGCACCGATCGGCAGCGCGATCGCCATGGGGATCAGCGCGAGCAGACCTTCGATCACGCGGCTCGTCGTGAACAGCCCCAGCCCGATGAGCGTGAAGAACTGCACGGTCCCGAAGACCTGGAACATCGTCACCAGGGCGATGACGTACACCGGCGGCGGCAGCCGGTAGGCGTGCAACCAGGTGCTGACGAGCGGGCCCGAGATCCCGGTCGCCCCCTGCAGCGTGCCGGCCGCCAGGCCGACGGGCGCGGCCAGGCGCCGGGTGGTGGTGGCGGCCAACTCGAGTTCAGGCCGGGTCAGGCGCGTGATCACGTAGACCACGATGATCATCGCGAGGACGCCCGACAGGATGCGGGGATCGAGCGCCTTGAGCAGGTAGGTGCCGCCGATCGCGCCGACCGTGCCGGCCGTCAGCAGCATCGGCAGATCGCGGGTCTGCCCGAAATGGGACCGGAAGCGCCAGATCAGCCACGCGTTGGACACCACGCCGGGGATCGCCATCACGACGACGGAGTGTTCCACTCCCAAGAAGATCGCCATCACCGGGATCGCGATCTGTGGCAGCCCGGAGCCGGTCACGCCCTTGATCAGCGAGCCGAGCGCGATAGCCGTCACGATGACGACCAGGGCCTGGGGGTCCACCGTCAGCTCCCCTGGCCGATGCCGAGCCACGGTCCCCGCGGCACGTCGTGCAGCGAGACGGCGCCGTCGTCGGTCACGACCACCAACTCGCCGGTCTGGACGCCGGCCCGGTGGTCGCGCGTGGTGACGTTGGGCTGGACGACCATGGTCATGCCGGCCTCCAGGGTGAGGTCGGGCAGCGGGCCGGCGGGCCGGCTCGCTGAGCCGAGCACCGGGGGCAGGTAGCCACCACCGAACCCGTGGACGAGGTCGTCGACGACCGTGTAGCCGGCCTCTTCGATCACACTGGAGGCCGCCACGAGGTCGGCGGGACCGGCGCCGGGTCGGATCGCGGCGCACACCGCGTCGAAGGCCGCCGTCGCGACCTCGTGCAACTCGGCGAACTGTGGCGTGAGTTGCTCGTCGAGGCTCATGGTGCGCAGGACCTGGCCGGCGTACCCCTCGAGCGCCGCGGACAGTTCGGTCACGAGCACGTCACCGCGGCCGAGGCGTCTGCCGGTCGTGATCTGCGCGGGTGCGCCGCGGTCGGGCGCGGCCATCGAGGTGACGCCGAAGTAGTGGATGTGGGTCGTCCCGCCACGGGGGACGTAGGCGCGCTCGACCAGGTCCGCCATCTCGTGGTCGGTGGTGCCCTCCGCGACGCCGTCACGCAGCGCCAGCGCCGCGAGATCGCTCAGGTGGGCACCGGCCGCGAGCAGGTCGAGTTCTGCGGGAGACTTGACCATGCGCAGCCGGGTGTAGTCGGCCCCCATCGGCACGATCTCGCTCGCCACCCCGGTCAGCGCACGGTGCAACGGCACCGTGACCGGACCGATCACGCCCAGCCGCCGCCGGGCGCCGTCACGTCGCCGCAGTTCCTCCACCAGGCGGTCGGCGGTGACCGGCCCGCCCCACTCGACCTGGCAGTCCTGCGCCAGCTCGCGCGCGAGTGGGACGTGGTTGTGGAACTGGATCAGCAACACCGCCTCGTCGGCGCGTGCGTCGTACAGCAGCGCCGCCTCGCGTGTGACCGGCCACGACGTGAACCAGGGCACCGCCGAGCCGGCGCGATCGGCGCCGTACAGCAGCACCAGATCGACCCGGTGCGCACGTGCGGCATCGGCGATGGCGGCGCGTCGGCGGGCGATCTCGTCGGCCGACGTTCGGGGCCAGGGATCGGCCAGCAACGCCTCGCGGGCGGCACGGTCGGGCAGCGTCCAGTCGAGGGTCATGCTCGGCTCCCTGCAGTAGTGGTGCTGGCCTCGAGCCAGCGGGTCTCGTGCAGCAGCAACGCGCACAGCAGCGCGACCAGGCCGAGGAGGCCGGCCACGGCCAGCACCGCGGCGCGATCGCTGACGCGCTCGTAGAGGAATCCGGTCAGGCTCGGCCCGGCGATCAGACCGATGTCGCCCATGAACCGGTAGGTGCCCAGGCGCCGCCCGACGCCGCTGCCCCTGGCGTGGTCGGCCAGCATCGTGGCCGACACCGACACGCCATACGAACCGAGCGAGAGGAAGACGATCGACGCGACCCAGCCCGAGACCCCGAGGTCGACGGCCAGCAGTGCGACGCCGGCGCTGCACAACGCCATCCCGGGCACGAGGGAGGCCTTGCGCGACACGCGGTCCGCGATCCGGCCGCCGGCGAGGGCGCCGAGGAAGCGGCAGGCGCCCCCCAGGCCGAGGGCGAGCCCGATGCTGCCGGCGCCCAGCGCGAAACGGTCGTCACCGATGATCGGGATCAGGGTCTGCGGCATCGCGCCCAGCATCAACATCAAGGAGAACGACACGGCGTACAGCAGCCCGCGCTGGAGCCACGGGGCACCGGAGGCGCCTCCGGCGTGCCGGCCGTGACCGTGCGGCGGCGCGGTCCGGGGCTGCGTGCGCAGCCGTCCCGACGCGATGCCGAACAGGGCTACGGTGGCGCCGACGGCGGCGGCGCTCGCGACTCCGGCTCGCCAGCCCGCGAGGTCACCGATCAGCCCGCCGATCATCGGGCCCAGTGCCTGGCCGCCCAGCAGCGCCGCCGAGAAGACCGCCATCGAACTGCCGCGCCGCGCAGCGGGGGCGGCGGTGCCGAAGTAGGTCATCCCGGTGGTGTTCGCCAGCGCGGATGCGACACCGAGCGCGAACGCCGCGACGATCACCCAGGTGCCGGACGGCGCCCCGGCGAACGCGACGCTGCCCGCGGCCAGGATCGCCCCGGCGAGACCGAGGGCGCGGAGTGGCGGGATCCGGTCCGCCATGCGGCCCGCGGGGATGTCGGTCACGAGGCGACCCACACCGAACAGCGTCGTGATCAGGCCGAGGTCGGCCGCGCTCATCGCCAGTTCCGCCCCGATGGAGGGCAGCAACGGCACGCGGAAGAAGGCACCGACCGAGATGGCGAGCACGACGGCGCCGACGAGCGTCATCTCGCGGCGCGGGACCGGCGGCGTCGAGGTGGTCGTCACGCAGCGCGTCCGGTGTCGATGCGGTCACTGGACATCTCGGACTCCTGCTGCGACCACCCCCGGGCACGCGCCCGGCCACCTGTTCGGCGACGAGCGCGTGTCGACGACCGGGCTTGCAATCGATTGCTTATGCTAGCTTCGTCCGAAGCGGCGCGCGAGTCAAGCTCATCGGACGCGCCGGGCGAGGAGGACCGGATGGCTATCGAGGTAACGCTCCCGCAGCTGGGGGAATCCGTCGACAGCGGCACGATCGTGGCCTGGTTGGTCGAGGTCGGCGACGAGGTCGAACCCGACCAACCGCTCGCCGAGGTCAGTACCGACAAGGTCGACACCGAGATCCCCAGCCCCGCGGCCGGCCGGGTGACGCGGTTGCTCGCGGAGGTCGACGAGGACGTCGCGGTCGGCCAGCCGTTGCTGGAACTCGACGGCGCGGACCTCGAACCCGACGCCCCCGTGGAGGAAACGAGCCCGGCGACGCCCGCGGCTCGGACCGCCGAGCCACGGGCGGACGCGGCATCGCCCCGCGACGACGTGGCGCCCGCCGTCGTCGCCGGTGGGCGCACCACCGGCGGGCAGCGACTCTCGCCGCTGGTCAGGCGCCTGCTCGCCGAACACGGTCTGGCCGCGTCCGAGCTCGAGGGGACCGGCGAGCACGGCCGGCTCACGCCCGACGACGTCAGGGCGGCGGCGGCGCGTTCGCGGCCACGGCTGTCGCCGCTCGTCAAGCGTCTGCTGCGCGAGCACGACCTCGTCCCGAGCGGCGTGGTCGGGTCGGGCCGGGACGGACGCATCACGCCCGACGACGTGCTCGCCGCGGTCGCGGCGCCACGGCCGCAGGCGGAGCGGACCGAGCAGCCCGCGACGCGCGACGTCGCGCCCGCGGCGGCGCGTCCTGCCGCACCGGGGCCGCAGCCCGTCGCACCGCACCGTCTGCCCGGCGACCGTGTCGAGCCGCTGTCACGGACGCGGCGAACGATCGCCCGACGGATGCTGGACAGCCTCAACACGACGGCCCAACTGACCGCGGCCGTCGAGGCGGACGTCACCCGGATCATGCACGTGCGGTCGGCGGTCAACGCCGCGCACAAGGCACGCTACGGCTCCAGCCTGTCGCCGCTGGCTTTCATCGCCCGCGCGACGGTGCGCACGCTGCAGCGCCACCCGCTGCTGAACGCCTCGATCGACGTCGACGGCGGCGAGGTCGTGTTCCACACCGCCGTCAACCTCGGCATCGCGGTCGACGCACCGCAGGGCCTGGTCGTCCCCGTCATCCGCGACGCCCAGGACGTCAACGTCGTCGGGCTTCAGCGCCGCATCGGCGACCTCGGCGCCCGGGCCCGGGACAAGCAGCTCACACCCGACGACGTGGGGACCGGCACGTTCACCATCACCAACACCGGATCGCGCGGGTCGCTGTTCGACACGCCGATCCTCAACCCGCCCGAGGTCGGCATCCTCGCGACGCCGACCATCGAGAAGCGGCCCGTCGTCGTCACCGACGACTTCGGCAACGACACCTTCGCCGTGCGCCACCGGACCTACCTGTGCCTGACCTACGACCACCGCCTGGTCGACGGCGCGGACGCCGGTCGCTTCCTCCAGGCGCTCAAGGCGCGCCTGGAGGAGGGCCGCTTCGAGTCCGAGGTCGGCCTCTGACCGGCCCCGTGCCGGTCACCGGCCCCCGCTGAGCACCGACGGAGGGCCCGGGGACGCCGAGAGGGCGT